>DATHGT010000273.1:0-48371 GCA_035317605.1 Candidatus Acidiferrum sp.
CGCCGAGATCGAGCACGCGGCCGCGCACCGCGGCGAGCCCACGGCCAAGCTGCCGGGAGAAGTGGCGCCGGGCGAGCCCGCTCCGGACGTGAGCGCGCAGAAGGACCACGCCGCCTGAGCCGCGCGCGGGGCCACGCCTTGCGG
Organism: Candidatus Acidiferrum sp.; assembly: GCA_035317605.1. Lineage (GTDB taxonomy): Bacteria > Methylomirabilota > Methylomirabilia > Rokubacteriales > CSP1-6 > DATHGT01. The sequence continues at coordinate 145 of DATHGT010000273.1, forward strand.
CGCCCCCCGGTCCCCGGTATCCTGCACTCGCGTAAATCAGGCGAGAGTGGCGAAACTGGCAGACGCGCTGGACTTAGGATCCAGTGGGCCAAAAACCCTTGGGGGTTCGACTCCCCCCTCTCGCACCAATCGGAGAGTCGATGAAGGTCGAGGTCACGGACGTCGAGGCGTGCAAGCGGCGGGTCGCGGTGGAAGCGCCGATCGAAGTGGTAAATGAGCAATGGGAGAGCGCGTACGGTCGCGTGCAGAAGCAGGCGCGGCTGCCGGGATTCCGTAAGGGCCACGTCCCGCGCTCGCTCGTGAAGGTGCACTTCGCCGACGACGTGCGTCGCGAGGTCGCCGAGCACCTGATTCCGGAGGTCTACCGGCAGGCCCTCAGCGAAGCGCGGCTCGATCCCGTGAACGAGCCCGACATCCAGGACTTGCGTCTCGAAGAGGGCGCGCCGCTGAGCTTCGTGGCCGTCGTCGAGGTCAAGCCAGAGATCGCCCTCACCGACTACGCCGGCGTCGAGGTCGAGCACGCGCCGACCACGATCACCAGCGAGCGCGTCGACGAGACCCTGGAGCGCATGCGCGAGCAACAGGCGGAGTTCAATCTGGTCGACCGCGCCGCCGCCCCCGGCGACCTCGTGATCGTCGACTACACGCTCAACGTCGAAGGCCAGGAGCCCTCGACCCAGAGCGGCTACGCGTTCGTGGTCGGCGACGGCTCGGTGATGCGCGAGATCGACGAGGCGGCCGTCGGCATGCGGGCGGGCGACCAGCGTGAGGTCGGCTTTCGCTTCCCGGACGATCACCGGCGCGAAGAGCTGCGCGGCAAGCCGGGCACCGCGGCCTTCAAGGTGGTCGAGGTCAAGGAAAAGGTCCTGCCCGCCCTCGACGACGAGCTGGCGAAATCGCTGGGCCAGTTCGACGACCTCGCCGCCCTCCGCGCCGAGGTGCAGACGCAGCTCGAGACGCGCCAGGCCAGCGAGGACCGCCAGACCCTCGAGGACAAGATCGTCGACGCGCTCCTCGCCCGCCATACTTTCGGCATTCCCGAATCGCTGGTGATGCGGCAGATCGCGCATCAGGTCGAGCACGCGCGCGAGCGCATGCGCCGGCAGGGCATCGATCCCGACCGGCTGCCGTGGGACTACGACAAGCTCATGGGCGAGCTGCGTCCGGGCGCCGAGCGCTCGGTGCGACGCGCGCTGCTGCTCGAAGCGGTCGCCGCGCGGGAAGGCCTCTCCGCGACCGACGCCGACGTCGACGCCGAGGTCGAGAAGATCGCCCAGGCCGGCCAGCGTCCGACCCCCGCCGTACGGCGTATGATGGAGAAGAGCGGAGATCTCGACGCGTTGCGACGGGGGCTCCGCGAGCGAATGACGCTACAATTCCTGATCGACCGCGCACAGATCCGCCCAGCGGCGTAGCGCGCGGCGCCGCGGACACAGAGAGGGGAAATATGATGGCGTTGGTTCCGATGGTGATCGAGCAGACCCCGCGGGGCGAGCGGGCGTTCGACATCTTTTCGCGGCTGCTCAAGGAGCGCATCATCTTCCTGCCGACCTTCATCGAGGACGAGCTGGCGAACCTCGTGATCGCCCAGATGCTGTTCCTGGAGGCCGAGGATCCCGACAAGGACATCTACCTCTACATCAACTCGCCGGGCGGCTCGGTCACCGCGGGGATGGCGATCTACGACACCATGCAGTACGTCAAGCCTGCGATCTCGACCATTTGCATGGGACAGGCCGCCTCCATGGGCGCGCTGCTGCTCTGCGCCGGCTCCAGAGGCAAGCGCTTCGCCCTGCCCCACGCGCGGATCATGATCCACCAGCCGCTCGGCGGCGTGCAGGGCCAGGCCACCGACATCGACATCCAGGCCAAGGAGATCCTCCGCATGCGCGAGGAGCTGAACCGCATCCTCGTGCACCACACCGGCCAGTCGATGGAAAAGATCCAGAAGGACACCGACCGGGACTTTTTCATGACCGCCGAGCAGGCCCGCGACTATAAGATCGTCGACGAAGTGATCTCCTCCAAGCCGACCACGCGGGCGGTGAGTGAGGCGGCGGGGCTGGCCGCCGCTCAGTCCCACCCCTGAGGGAAACGACCGATGGCCCGAACGCGCGAAGGCAACGGCACCTTGAAGTGCTCGTTCTGCGGCAAGAGCCAGAACGACGTGCGCAAGCTCATCGCCGGGCCCACCGTGTACATCTGCGACGAGTGCATCGAGCTCTGCAACGACATCATCGCGGAGGAGTGGGAGGAGGAGAAGAGCCGGGAGATCCGGAGCCTCCCCAAGCCGGCCGAGATCAAGACCGTCCTCGATCAATATGTGGTCGGCCAGGACCGCGCCAAGAAAGTCCTCTCCGTGGCCGTCCACAATCACTACAAGCGCATCGAGTCCGGCAACGACGCGGGCGACGTGGAGCTGCAGAAGTCGAACATCCTGCTCATCGGTCCCACCGGCTCGGGCAAGACCCTCCTCGCCCAGACCCTGGCCAAGATGCTGCGGGTGCCGTTCACGATCGCAGACGCCACCACGCTGACCGAAGCCGGGTATGTCGGAGAGGATGTTGAAAATATCATTCTGCGGCTGCTGCAAGCAGCGGATTACGACGTCGAACGAGCAGAACGAGGAATCGTCTACATCGACGAGATCGATAAAATAGCCCGCAAGTCCGAGAACCCGTCGATCACCCGCGACGTGTCGGGCGAGGGCGTGCAGCAGGCCCTGCTCAAGATCCTCGAGGGCACGGTGGCCAACGTGCCGCCCCAGGGCGGGCGCAAGCATCCGCACCAGGAGTTCATCCAGGTCGACACCAGCAACGTGCTGTTCGTCTGCGGCGGGGCCTTCGTAGGACTCGACAAGATCATCGAGACCCGCGTGGGACGCTCGGGTATGGGCTTCGGCGCCGAGATCAAGAGCCGCGACGAGCGGCGCATCGGCGACCTGCTGACCATGATCCAGCCCGAGGACCTGCTCAAGTACGGGCTGATCCCCGAGTTCGTCGGGCGGCTGCCCGTCATCGCCACCCTGCACGACCTCGACGACGGCGCCCTCGTCCGCATCCTCAAAGAACCCAAGAACGCGATCATCAAGCAGTACCAGAAGTACTTCGACCTCGAGAAGGTGCGGCTGAAGTTCACCGACGACGCCGTGGCCGCCATCGCCCGCGAAGCGCTCAAGCGCGGCACCGGCGCGCGCGGCCTGCGCGCGATCCTCGAGGAGGTCATGCTCGAGATCATGTACGAGCTGCCCTCGATCCAGGGGTTGAAGGAGTGCATCATCACTCGCGAGGTCATCATGAACCGCGAGGCGCCTCTGCTCGTCTCCGAAGCCAAGGAGCAGAGCGCGTAGATCGACCGGGCACCCTGTTCGTCGTCGCCACGCCGCTGGGGAATCTCGAAGATATTTCGGCGCGGGCGTTGCGGACGCTGCGCGAGGTCGACGTCGTGGCGTGCGAGGACACGCGGCGGACCCGCGGGCTGCTGACCCACTTCGAGATCCACACACCGACCGTCAGTTACTACGAGCACAACAAGCTGGCGCGAGGACCGCAGCTCTTGCGCCAGCTCGCCGAGGGCCGGTCGATCGCGCTGGTGACCGACGCCGGCACGCCGGGAATTTCCGACCCGGGATTTCTGCTCGTGCGCGAGGCTCGCGCGGCGGGGATACCGGTCGTGCCGGTGCCGGGGCCGTCGGCGGTGGTCACCGCGCTCAGCGCCGCCGGCGTTCCCGCCGACCGCTTCGTGTTCGACGGGTTCCCGCCGTTCAAGCCCGGGCGGCGGTTGAATCGGCTGCGCGCGCTCCGCGAGCTCGAGACCACGGTCGTGCTGTACGAATCGCCCCACCGGATCGTCGCCACGCTGGAGGCGGTCCATGAGGTCTGGGGCGACGTCCCGCTGGTGGTCGCCCGCGAGCTGACCAAGCAGTTCGAGGAGATCGTCACGGCCACGCCGTCGGAGCATCTCGCGCGGCTCGCCGCCGCGCCGATTCGCGGCGAGTTCACGCTGGTGATTCCCGGCGTGCCGGCGACTCCGGACGCGTGACGCTCAGTCGGCCCGGCGGAGCGCCGCGCTGACCGGGAGCTCGAAGCCTTCGGCCTGGAGGCGGACGGAGAACGACAGGATCTCCAGGCTCTCGATGTCGCCGGTCTCGGGATTGAGCCGGGCGATCACGTCGTCGCCGAGCTCCTCGGTCTCCTGCTCCGCGTAGGGCGGGCGACTGGAGATGTGGAGGGTGTAGCCCTGCCGGTCGTAGTGAAAGGTCAGCTTGGCGGTCATACGGGCGCTCCGATAGCGTAGCGCGCGGGCCGCGTACGCGGTCACGATGAAGGCGCCGGCCGGCGCGCGCGAATCGTCCACGACCACGATCACGTGCCGTCCTCGCCCGCCCTCGGTGTAACGCCGAGAAAACAGGAATCTCGACCCGGCCGCGAGCCCGCGCCGGACCACCTCCGGATCGGCCAGGACTTCCGCGAGTGCGGTGCGGCGCGCGGGCAACAGGTCAGGGTGATGCTGCTCGATCCGAAGCTCGCGATCGCGCGGAAGATCGACCTCGCGGCCGAGCCAGGGACACGGGAAACGGCCGGGGGCCGGATCGGGCATGCCCCTCGATTAACATTCGGTACGCCCCGTGCCAATGTCCAATAACAGATACATCTCTAACGGAAGATTCGCGGCGCGGCGCGGTTCTTGCCGTGGCGCGGCAAGCCGTGGCGACCTTCCGATCTAACGATTCTCGAGGCGGACGATGCGGCCCTTCGCGTGGTCGGTGAGCAGGTAGATCAGGCCGTCGGGGCCCTGGCGGACGTCGCGCACCCGGTCGCCGTCGATCGAGTAGCGCGTCTCGTCGGTGACGCGGCCCTCGGCGATTCTGAGGCGAACGAGGCCACCGGGAGTGAGCGAGCCGACGAGGAGATCGCCGCGCCAGTCGGGGAAGGCGCCGCCGGTGTAGAACGTCGCACCTGACGGGGCGATGACCGGGTCCCAGTAGTAGACCGGCTGCTCCATGCCGGCCTTCGCCGTGCCCTCGCCGATCTTTCCGCCCCAGTACTCGATGCCGTAGCTGATCACCGGCCAGCCGTAGTTGCGGCCGGGCTGCGGATGATTCAGCTCGTCCCCGCCGCGGGCGCCGTGCTCCACCGTCCACAAGTCCCCGCGGGCGTCGAGGGCGGCCGCCTGGACGTTGCGATGACCGTACGACCAGATCTCGTGACGGACACCCTCGCGGCCGACGAACGGATTGTCGCGCGGTACCGTGCCGTCGGCGTTGAGGCGGACGATCTTGCCGATCGTGGTGGCGAGATCCTGGACGTACTCGCGCGAGTTCCGATCGCCGAGGGTCACGAACAGCGTGCCGTCCGGACGAAAGACCAGCCGCGAGCCCCAGTGAATGCTCGTGCCGACCTTCGGCTCCTGGCGCCAGATCACCCGCGTGTCCTCGAGCCCGCGCTCGCCGAGCCGCCCGCGCGCCACCGCGACGCCGGCGCCACCCGGCCCGGGCTCCGAGAACGAGAGGTAGACCAGCCGGTCCTGGGCGAACCGCGGACTGGGCGCGACGTCGAGCAAGCCGCCCTGGCCGCCGGCGCGAACCTCCGGCACGCCCGTGAGTGGTTGGGACAGCTCTCCGCTGCGACTCACCATGCGTAGCCGCCCGGCGCGCTCGGTCACCAGCATGCGGCCGTCGGGAAGGAACGCGAGGCCCCACGGATGCTCGAGCCCTCGCGCGACATCGACCAGTCGTCCTGGCAGCGGGCTCGGCTTCGGCGTGGGCGAGCGAGGCGCGTCCTGCCCCAGCGCGGGAACCACCAGCACGAGCACGGCGACGGCGGCGACGAACGTCCGGCGAATGACCATGTCGACAGTCTGCGCGCGCCCCACGCCCGCGACAACTGGGGCGCGTTGACGAGTGCGAACCGCCGCTCTATCCTGCGCGCGACCGACGACACAGGGAGACATCGTGATCCGCGACCGTGCTTCTCGATCCTCGAAGCGCTTGGGTGAGCCGACGGGGCCTCCCTGGGCGATGAGGAATCTCGCGAAATGACCGGCCCGCGCGCGCGCCTGGCGCTGATCGCATTCGGCCTGTTCGCCGCCGCCTGTTCCACGGTGCCTCCCGCATCAGACTCGGGAGCGGTGGTGTCGGCCTGGGTCGAGATGGTTCCCGGTGGCGGCGCCGAGGTCCGGGCCATCACCGGCGAAACGACGTGCCCGGCGCTGACCGTCGACGGCGGCCCGCGCCTGATGCAGGTCCGCGCTCTGGCCGACGGCAAGGACTTCCCCGTCGCCGTCTGCGTGGCGCCGTTGCCCGCGGGCGCGCGGAGCGCGGCGGTCACCGGGCGGGCCCTGCCGCTGCCGAAGTCGGCGCCCCGACGGATTCTGGTGATCGGGGACATGATCGTGGGCACCGGTGGGACCGCGCTCGACGATCCGATCACCCAGAGCCTCACCGGCATGATCATCGACGGGGCGAACGTCACCACGGGGAAGACGTCGCACGGCTTCGGGTACGTCACGATGGAGCCGCTGGCCGAAGGCTGGCGAGCGACGGTCCACGACGTCGAGGGCCGCCCCGTGACTGAGTGCGCGCTCGCCCGCGGAACACTCACGTGCGCGCCGTGATCGCGCGCAAGCCTCGCGTGGCGTTGATCGGCACGGGCGGGACGATCGGGAGCTTGGGCCGACACCCACTCGACTGGGAATACATGGACCACGGGCTCCGCGAGGAGCCCGCCGGGCTGCTCGCGCGGCTGCCCGAGGCCGCGCGCGAGATCGACGTCGTGACCGTGCCCTTCCGCTCGCTGTCGAGCGCGAAGCTCGGCCCGCCCGAATGGCTCGAGATCAACGAGCTCGTCCACCGGACGGTCGAGAGCGAGCGTCCCGACGGCGTCGTCATCACCCACGGCACGGCCACGCTGGAAGAGACCGCGTACTTCCTGAACCTCACGCTCAAGGTCGACGTCCCGGTCGTGCTGGTCGGCTCCCAGCGGCCGGCCAACATGATCTCGAGCGACGCGGCGATGAACCTGCTCGGCGCGCTACGGGTCGCGGGATCGTCCGAGGCCCGCGGGCTCGGGGTGCTCGTGCTGCTGAACGACGAGATCCAGGCCGCGCGCGAGGTGACCAAGACGTCGACGTCGCGATTGGAGACGTTTCGCAGCCACGACCTCGGCATGCTCGGCTACGCCGACGCCGACGGCTGCGTGGCGATTTACCGGCGGCCCGCGCGTCGCCACGCGCCCGACACGGAGTTCGACGTCCGCGGGCGGCGTGAGCTGCCGCGCGTGGACATCGCGTATTCGTACGCCGGCGCCGACGGCACCGCGATCGACGCGTTCGTCGCGGCCGGCGCCCGTGGCATCGTCGCCGCGAGCCTCGCCCCCGCCGCCAACACGACCGGCGAGCTGGACGCGCTCCGCGCCGCTCGCGCCAAGGGCGTGCTGATCGTCCAGTCCACGCGCGCCGGCAGCGGCCGCGTGCTTCCTCGCGCGGTCTTCCGCGAACACGGCTTCGTCCCCGCGGACAACCTCAATCCCCAGAAGGCCCGCGTGCTCGCGATGCTCGCCCTCACCCGCACCGACGACCCGCGCGACGTCGAGCGCATGTTCACCGAGTATTGACTCCATGGGGGCCCCGAAATGGCCCCCAAACCCCCAAACGCTCGGGGCGTCCAGGCAAAGCCCGGACGCCCCTCGATACCGGAGGACGTCATGCTTGATCTCGTGATTCGTGGTGGCCAGGTCGTCACGCCGGACGGCGTGGGCTCATGGGACGTGGGAATCGAGGGCGAGAAGATCGCCGCCCTCGCCGCTCCCGGATCGCTCCCGGCCGACGCCGCGCAAGTGATCGACGCCACCGGTCAGCTCGTCATCCCCGGCGGCATCGATCCGCACGTTCACACCGCGTGGCCGATTCCCGGCCTCGACGGCGGCGTCCTGTCCAGCGCCGGCCCCGGCCAGGTGAGCCGCGCCGCGATCTGCGGCGGGACGACCACGCTCGCCGATTTCGCGGTGTGGGAGCCCGGGCTGTCGCTGGCCCAGGCGATCGCCAAGAAGGAGGAGGTGTGGCGCGAGGGCTACACCGATCACGCGCTCCACGTGATGCTTCAGGGCGCGGTGCCCGCCGACGTGATCGCCCAGATGCCCGAGGCGATCAGCGGCGGCTATCCGAGCTTCAAGATCTTCACGACCGACGTGCGGCCGGTGGGCAAGGGCCGCATGGTGCGGCTCGGCCACCTGTGGGCGGTCATGCAGTCGGCCGCGCGGCACGGCGGCATCCTCGCCATCCACGCCGAGGACGACGACCTGGTCATGTACATGTACGAGCGCGCCGAGGTCGAGGGCCTCACCGACATCCGCCACATGCCGATGGTCCACAGCGTGATGTCGGAGGACATCGCGTTCCGCCGGGTGATGCGGCTGGCCCGCTACGTCGAGGGCGCGGCGATCTACATGGTCCACGTCAGCGCTGCGCCCGGCGTCGACGCCATCGCCGAAGCGCGCGCCGACGGGCTCGCGGTCTACGGCGAGACCCTGCACCACTACGCGACGTTCACCGCGGATGCCTACATGCGTCCCGACGGGGTGATCTACCACACGTACCCGTCGCTCAAGCACGAGGAGGACCGGCAGCGCATCTGGCGCGGCCTCGTCGACGGCTCGCTCTCGACCGTGGCCACCGACGAGCTGTGCACGCCGCGCGCGATTAAGGTGCGCAGCCGCCACGTCGCCGACGCCACCGGCGGCCACGTCGGCGTCGAGACCCGTGTGCCGATCATCTACACCGAGGGCGTCTCCAAGCGCGGGATGTCCCTCGAGCGCTTCGTCGCGGTCACCTCGACCAACGCCGCCAAGCTCCTGGGACTCTACCCGCGCAAGGGCGCGATCGCGGTGGGCAGCGACGCCGACCTCGTGCTCTTCGACCCGCGCGTGCGCCGTACGCTACGCTCGGCCGATCTCCACGGCTCCGACTACAGCGCGTGGGACGGCTGGGAAATCCACGGCTGGCCGTCGCTCGTGATGCTCCGCGGCCGCGTCGCCGTGGAAAACGGCCAGCTCAAAGCCCAGGCCGGAGATGGCCGCGCGATCCCCCGCAAGCTCGCCGTCTCGATCCAGAACGGGACCGTTTGAGCAGGGACTAGCCGCGACGCAAGTGCTCGCGCCTGTGTTCAGCGCGTAGCGCGCGCGTGAGCGACGTGCGGCCCTTCAACATGCCCGCCGCCTGCTGAACGGGCTTCGTCATCGCCGGGACGAGAGCGAGAACGCCCCCATAATCGACGATGGAGACGGCCGCGCCTGGGTGCAGTCCGTACTTCTTGCGCAGTTCCGCCGGAATCACGATCTTGCCTCTTACAGACACGATCACGGGCATGAGCTTCCTGACTCACCCACGTAAAGCGTCGAGCATCACGTTGAGGCCGACCTGGAGGCCGGGGGCGAGGCCGTCCTCGTTCATTTCGAACTCGGGGGCGTGGTGGGGGTGGGGGCGGCCGTCGACGGGGGCGATGCCGACCCGGAAGTAGCAGCCGGGGCGCGCCTGGAGGAAGAGGCTCATGTCGTCGCTGGCCATCACGATGTCGCCGTCGTGCACGCAGTCGTGGCCGATGGCCTCCACGGCGCTGCGCCGCACGAAGTCCGATTCCTTCTCGTGGTTGACCACGGTGGGGCAGCCGTCGGCCATCCACGAGAGATGGGCCTCGGTGCGGTACGCGCGCGCGATGTCGCGGGCATAGGCGGCCAGGCGCTCTTTGATCTGGGTGCGCACGCGCGGGTTGAACGTGCGCAGCGAGCCGCGCAGCACCGCGCTGGCCGGGATGATGTTGTGCTTGGTCCCGCCGACGAACTGGCCGACGGTGAGCACCGCCGTCTCCTGGGCCGCGACCTCGCGCGAGACGAGGTTCTGCATGCCGACCAGGATGTTGGCGGCCGCCGTGATGGGATCCATCGAGTGATGCGGATACGCGCCGTGGCCGCCCTGACCGATCACTTCGACGTCGAAGAAGTCGGCCGAGGCCATCGAGGGGCCGGGGCGCACGGTCACGTGGCCGGCCCGGGTCTGCGTGGTCAGGTGCAGGCCGTAGATCTCGTCGACGCGCGGGCGTTCGAGCACGCCCGCCTCGATCATCGGCTTGGCGCCCCCGAAGATTTCTTCGGCGGGCTGGAAGATGAAGACCGCGGTGCCCGGGACGTCGCGCCGTCGCGCGGCCAGGATCTCGGCCAGCGTGATCGCGATCGCGGTGTGGCCGTCGTGACCGCAGGCGTGCATGACCCCGGGCGTCGCCGACTCGAACGGCTGATCGAGCGATTCGGTGAGCGGGAGCGCGTCGATGTCCGCGCGCCACGCGACCGTGCGGCCAGGCCGGTCGCCGTTGAGCACGCCGACCACGCCGGTCCGCCCGATGCCTGTGCGCACTTCCATGCCCGTCGCGTGAAGCCGCTCCGCGATGATCTCGGCCGTGCGCCGCTCCTCGAAGCTCAGCTCCGGGTGGCGATGAAAGTCACGGCGCAGCGCGACCAGGCTCTCCCGTCGGCGCCCGATCTCCTGGTTCCATTCCGGCGTGGTCTTGCTCATGGACGTCCTCCCGCGGCGAATCCGACTATGATGAGCCCGAGCATGGATGAATTCGTCATCGAGGGCAAGGCGCGCCTTCAGGGGACGGTGACGCCGAGCGGCAACAAGAACGCCGCCTTCCCGCTGATCTCGGCCGCGCTCCTCACCGACGAACCCGTGCGCCTGCGCAATCTTCCCGACATCACCGACGTCCGCACGATGCTGAGCCTCGTCGAGGGACTCGGCGTGGACGTCCATCGGCACGACGGCCACACGGTCACGCTGCGCGCCGGCCGCATCACGACGACCGCTCCCGATGCCGCATTGCTGGGCCGCGTCCGCGGCGGCCTGGTCCTCACGGGACCCTTGCTCGCGCGCGAGGGCGAAGCCCGGCTCGCGCACGCGGGCGGCGATCAGATCGGGCGGCGCCGCATCGACACGCACGTCTTCGGGCTGCAGGCGCTCGGCGCGCGGGTCGAACTCGACGAACAGCTCGTGCTCCGGGGACGACCCCTTCGGGGCGCCGACATCTTGCTGGACGAGGCGAGCGTCACCGCCACCGAGAACGTCGTGCTGGCGGCGGCGCTCGCCGAGGGCACGACCGTGCTCCGCAACGCGGCGTGCGAGCCCCACGTGCAGGAAACGTGTCAGATGCTCACCGCGATGGGCGCGCGGATCGACGGCGTCGGCTCCAACCTGCTCCGCATCCACGGGGTACCGCGTTTGCGGGGCACCGACTTCACGCTCGGTCCGGATTTCATGGAAGTGGGGAGCTTCATCGCGCTCGGCGCGGCGCTGGGCGGAGAGATCACGATCAAGAACGCCGGCCTCGAGCACTTGCGCATGGTGCTGAGCGTCTTCGGCCGACTGGGCGTGCGGGCGCGGCGCGACGGCGACGATCTGATCCTGCCCGGCCCGCAGTCGCTGGCGGTCACCCCGGACTTCGGCAACGCCATTCCGCGGATCGACGACGGCCCGTGGCCGGCGTTTCCGGCCGATCTCATGAGCGTGGCGCTCGTGCTCGCGACGCAGGCCGAAGGCACCGTGCTGTTTCACGAGAAGATGTACGAGAGCCGGATGTTCTTCGTCGACCGGCTGATCGGCATGGGCGCACGCGTGGTGCTGTGCGATCCGCATCGTGTGCTCATCCACGGGCCGAGCCCCTTGCGCGGCGAGCCGCAGGGCATTCCGAGCCCCGACATCCGTGCCGGCATCGCCCTGGTCATCGCGGCCCTCTGCGCCGAGGGACGAACGGTCATCCGCAGCATCGAGCAGATCGACCGCGGCTACGAGGACATCGACGGCAAGCTCCGGTCGCTCGGTGCGCGCATTCACCGCGTGCGCGACTGATCCAGGACGCCGGCAGGGTCGAGGACTGGGCGAATGACCGAGAAGTTCATCGGCTACTTCCGGCTCATCGACGCCTGCGGCGAGCGAGGCTGTCCCCTGTGCCGCTGCCTGGCGGCCGAGAGCCGGCGATACCTAGAGGCGCTGCTGCACGAACAGGTCACGGACGTCGACACACGACGGCGGATCCGTCTCTCGTGGGGATTCTGCAACTGGCACACGTGGATGCTCGTGGACATCGCTGGGTCCACGTTTGGCGCCGCGATCGTCTACGAGGACCTGGTTGGCCGCCTCCTGCGGCGGACCGGGGAGCTGCGGCAGCGGTCACGGCCCGCCGGCTGGCTCCGCGGCCTGAGGAGCGCACGTTCGCTGGCCACGCTTGTCGATCTGTGGAAGCGCCGGGCGGCGTGCCCGGGGTGCGTCGATGCCGCCGCGACCGAGGCGCGGTACCTCGACACGCTGCTCGCGTTCGTCGACGATGAGGCGTTGCGCGCTGCCTACGCGCTCTCCGACGGTCTCTGCGTGCCGCACCTCGTCCAGGCCGTCGAGCGCGAGCACGCGAACGTCGACGCGCTGGTGACGCGGACGCGCCAGGCGTGGGCGCGTCTGGGCCGCGATCTCGCCGCCTTCGTCGGCAAGCACGACCACCGCAATCGCCAGCCCTTCACCGCGGCGGAAGCCGCGGCCTGCACGCGCGCCCTCGAGATGCTGGCCGGCGCGCGCGGCGTCTTCGGCAGCGTCCGCGGTCCGGCCGCCCCCGAGGCCCGTTGAGCGGATCCTCGCCCCTTCGCCTCGAAAATTTTCGGTGGCTCGGCGCCTCGGTCCTCCTGAACTCGGTGGGGATGATGGGGGAGGTCGTGGCGCTGGGCTGGCTGGCTCTCCAGCTGACCAACTCGCCCCTGCTCGTCGGCGTCGCGATGGGCATGCGCGCGCTGCCGCTGTTCTTCGTGGGCGTGCCGGCCGGAGCGCTGGCCGACCGGGTGCCGCGTCACCGTCTCCTGATCGCGACCGGCGCGGGCCAGGCGCTCACGTCGTCCACCCTCGGCACACTCACGCTCCTGGGCGTGGTCGGCCTCCCTCACGTGCTCGCGCTGACGCTCGCCGCCGGCGTGCTCCGCGGCGTCGAGCACGCGGCCCGTCAGAGCTACACCCACGACGTGGTGGGGGCCGCCGGGCTCGTCAAGGGATTCGCCCTGCTCGGCGTCGCGATGCGCGGCGGCTGGCTGCTGGGCTCGCTCGGTGTCGGCGCGATCATCGCCCGTTATCACACCGGCGCCGGGTATCTCTTCGTCGCCTGCGGCTATCTCGCCGGCGCGCTGGTGCTGCTGCTGGTCTCGCGACCCGCGCCGACGTCATCGTCGGCTGAACCCGGTTCGCTCTGGCGCAGCGTGACCGAGTTCCTCACCGCCGTGCGGACGGATCGGGCGCTGCTCGTGCTCATGGCCCTCACCGCGGGCGCCGAGATGCTCGGCTTCGCGCACCAGGTGCTGCTGCCGAGCCTCGCGCGCGACGTCCTGCACTCCGGACCGGAGGGGCTCGGCGTGCTGAACGGCGCGCGCGCGGTCGGCGGGATCCTCGGTCTCGCCGCCGCCGTGCTGACTCGGAACGCCGCCCGCGGCACCGGCGCCCTGTTCCTGTTCGTGATCGGCGCCTTCGGGGTGAGCCTGATCGGGCTCGGGGCCGCGCCTTACCTCGTCGGCTTCGTCGGCGTCGTGCTGGTGTTGACGATCGCCAACGCGGCCGGCGCCCTCGCGGATCTCCTCTCCCAGAGCCTGCTCCAGCTCAGCGTGCCGCCACACCTGCGCGGGCGCGCCGGAGGCGCCTGGGTGCTGGCCATCGGGCTCGCGCCGGTCGGGCAGCTCCAGATCGGCGCACTCGCCTCGCTCTTCGGCGTGAGCGCCGCGCTCGCGGCCAGCGGCCTGGCGCTGGTCGCGCTGGCCGTCGGCGCCACGGTGCTCTTCCCGCGCGTCCGGCGGATGTGAGGTTCGCGTTACCGCGTCCGGCCGCGGCGGGGCTACAATCCCAGGCACGTCCCAGAGGAGGGCCCGCGATGAACGTCAAGATGCGCCAGATCGGTCCGTGCTTTGCCGCCGAGGTCGACGGGATCGACATGCGGAAGCCGCTGTCCCCCGACGAGGTGACGGCGATCCACGACGGCATGAACGAGTACGCGGTGCTCGTCTTCCACGACCAGGACATCGACGGCGCGCAGCACCTCGCCTTCACCCTCAGTCTGGGCGAGCTGGAGGCACCGACCCGGGCCAGCCTGCGCGAGGCCGACGACTACCGGTTGCCCACCACGTTCAACGACGTGTCGAACCTCGACAAGAACAACCAGGTCTTCGCCCGCGACGACCGGCGCCGGCTCTTCGCGATCGGCAACCGGCTCTGGCACTCCGACAGCTCGTTCAAGGTCGTCCCCGCGAAGTACTCGCTCCTGCACGCGCGGAGCACCCCGTCGAAGGGCGGCAACACCGAGTTCGCGGACATGCGCGCGGCCTACGACGCCCTCGACGCCGAGACCAGGGCCGAGATCGAGGACCTGATCTGTGAGCATTCGCAGATCTTCTCGCGCCAGCAGATCGGCTTCTTCGACCTCAACGAGGAGGAGCGCGCCCGCTTCAAGCCCGTGCGCCAGCGACTGGTGCGCACCCATCCGGCGACCGGACGCAAGTCCCTGTTCCTGGCCTCGCACGCGGGCAGCATCGTGGGCTGGCCGGTGCCCGAGGCGCGCCTGCTCCTGCGTGACCTGAGCGAGCACGCGACCCAGCGCGAGTTCGTCTATTCCCACAAGTGGAGCGTCGGCGACATGGTGATGTGGGACAACCGGCGCACCATGCACCGAGGCCGGGCCTTCCCCGCAAACGAGAAGCGCGACGTGCGCCGGACCACGCTGGCCGGCGAAGGCCCCACCGCGGCACAGGTCGGTTGAGCCGAAGACCGGCCGCGGCGTTCCTCGCCGCGACGGCCTTCGTCCTCGGACTCGCGTTCGCGGGAGCGGCCGAGGCGAAGGAGCGGGACGGGGTCACGTTCGAGGATCGCGTCGCCGTCGACGGAAAAACGCTCGTCCTCAACGGCCGGCCGGGCCTGCGCGTGCGCAAGATCCTGCTCGTGTCGGTCAAGGTCTACGTGATCGGGCTCTACGTCGACGCCCCCTCGACCGATGCCCGCGCGATCCTCGCCGCCGATCGGATCAAGCGCGTGGACCTCGTCGTGCGGCGCGACTTGAGTGGCCCCGACGTCGCCAACGCGATCGCGGAGGCGATGAACGAGGCGAACCCCGCCCGCAAGGACAGCCTCGCGCCGCGGATCGCCAGCTTTCAGAAGCTCTTCCCGAACGTGGCGACCGGTGAGCGCATCTCGCTCACGTACCTTCCCGGCAAGGGAACCGCCGTCGCCATCCAGGGCTCCGACAAGGGATCGATCGCCGGCGAGGATTTTGCCGAGGCGTTGTTCTCCGTCTGGCTCGGAGCCCGCCCCATCCAGGAAGACGTGAAGAACGATCTCCTGGGCCGATAGGGGCACCATGGCGAGGATCGGGGTCGCGTTCAGCGGGGGGTTGCCGCCGACGGACATCGTCGAGTGCGTGAAGCTCGCCGATGATCTCGGCTACGAGTCGGCGTGGGTCGCGGAGGGGCACGGTGGCGATCAGTTCGCGATCCTCGCCGCCTGCGCCGTGAGCACACGACGCATCAAGCTGGGGACCAGCATCTCGAGCGTGTTCGTGCGGAGCGCGACCACGATCGGCATGGCGGCGGCCACCGTCGATCAGCTCTCGGGCGGGCGGTTCATCCTCGGGCTCGGCTCCAGTCACCGGGTGCAGGTCGAGCCGGAGCACGGGGTGCCGTTCGTCCAGCCGACGCAGCGCCTGCGCGAGACCGTGGACGTCGCCCGCGCGCTTCTGCGCGACGGCACGGTGGGCTACGCGGGCAAGGTCGTCGCGATCGAGCGCTTCGAGCTGTGGTTCACGCCGCTGAGACGCGAGATCCCGATCTACATCTCGGCGTTGTTTCCCACGATGCTCCAGATCGGCGGCGAGATCGCCGACGGCGTGCTGCTCACGTGGCCGACGACGGCGAGCGGACACCGCGCGGCCGAGAACGTGGCCGTCGGCGCCCGCCGCGCCGGGCGCGAGCCCGCGGAGGTCGACCTCGCGTCGCTGATTCCGTGTTACGTCGCTCGCGACCAGCAGGCCGCGTTCGACGGGATGCGCAACGCGGTCGCGTTCTACGCGGGCTTCTTCCCGCGCTACAACCGCCTGCTCGCCGAGGCCGGCTTCGCGGAGGCCGTCGCGCGGATCAAGGAAGCGTTCGACGCCGACGATCGAGTAGAGGCCGCACGCCGGGTGCCCGACGAGTTGCTGGCGGCGATCTCGGCGGCCGGGACGGCCGAGCAGTGCCGCGCCAGGGTGGAGGCCTACCGTCGCTCGGGAATCGCGCTGCCGATCATCAGCCCACGAGCCGGCGGGCCGGACGGCAAGGCCATGGCGATCGAGGCCATTCGCGCCTGCGCGCCGTGAGAAGCGCCCCCCGACCCGACTCGCGATTCAGGAGCGGAGTTCGGTGAGGCTGACGAAGCGGGCGAGCCGAGCGGACTGAGTCGCGGCTTCGGCGACCTCGACAGCGATCAGCCCGTCCTCCGCGGTCACCGCCACCGATTGCTGTCCCCGGCATGCCGCGATGAACGCGTCCAGCTCGAGACGGAGTGGCTCGCCGCCGCTCGCCGGGAGGTCTTCCTTGCCGGTGTCCACCGCTTCCCAGGTCGGTCCCGCCCGCCGATGCTCGCCGAGGTGGAGGGTGACCGATCCGGTGCCATAGTCGGCGACGAGGCTGCCTTCATCGCCGACGACCACGCAGTCCCGATAGATGCCGGGCACGAAGTAGTTGGCCTCGATGACCACCGGGACGTCACCGTAGTGCACGGTCACCACCGACAGATCGTCGAGCCCGCGTCCCAGGAAATCCCGCTGGAGCGCGGAGACGCCGGTGGGATCGCGGCGGAGCAGCAGGCGAAACAGGTCGACGTAGTGGATGCCGTCGGTCTGGAACACGCCGACGTCGGTCCGCGGGCGCTTGAACCCCGAGAAGCGGCCGGTCGCGTAGCGGACGGCGCCGATGCGGCCGGCGGCGAGCGCGGCTTCGAGCGTGGCGGTCACGGGATGAAAGCGGAAGATGTGGCCGACCTGAACGACGCGTCCGGTCTCGCGCGCCGTCGCGACCAGCCGCCGGCCTTCCGCCGCGGTCCGTGTGAGCGGTTTTTCGATGAAGCAATGCTTGCCGGCGCGGAGGCAGGCCTCGGCGATCGTCAGGTGGCTGTCGGCCGGCGTGACCACGTCGACCGCGTCCACGCGATCGAGCACGGTCCGATAGTCCTCCACCGCGTGCGCCGGCTCCACGCCCTGGGCGAGCGCCCACTGGCGGCGCTCGGCGGAGACGTCGGCCGCCCACACCGTGACGCCGATCTGGCGCAGCACGCGCACGTGGTTCGCGCCCCAGCGCCCGAGGCCGATCAGCAGCACGTTCATCGATCGCTCACGCCGCGCCCGCCGAGGTCTTCCGCGACCTCGTAGCGGAGCAGCCGCGACTTCATCCAGCGAACGGCGAGCAGGTCGGCGAAGGCCACGAAGGCGCGGTTCATGATCCCGTACTTGGACTGACCGAAGCGGCGGGGCCGGTTGCGCACGGGGACTTCGACCACGCGAAATCCGCGCATGCGCAGGAGCGTGGGGATGAAGCGGTGGAACCCGCGATAGAGCACGAGGTCGCGCAGGCACTCCCGGCGCAACGCGCGATACGTGCACCCGCTGTCGTGGATGGTCTCGTCGCTGATCGCGTTGCGGATGCGGTTGGCGGTCCGTGAGGAGAGCCGGCGTACCCAGGTATCGCCCGCGCCGCGGTCGACACGCCAGCCCGTGGCGGCGTCCCACGTGTCGAGCTGGGCGAGCAGGGTCGGCAGATCGGCCGGGTCGTTCTGGAGGTCGGCATCCATGGTGATCACGAAGCGGCCCGCCGCGGCCTTGAAGCCGGCGTCGGTGGCCGCGGTTTCGCCGGCGTTGGCCTTCAGCCGCACCAGCCGCACGCGCGCGTCGGCCTCGCGAAAGCCCCGGACGATCTCGGCGCTGCGGTCGTGGCTACCGTCGTCGACGAAGACGACCTCGAACGAGAGCCGCAGACCTTCGAGCACGCCGCGCAGCTCGGCCCACAGCGGCGGGAGGTTCTCTTCTTCGTTGTAGACCGGGATGACGACCGAAAGGTCGGGCGCTGAGACCTCGGGCTCAGGCACCGAGCGTGCCCGCCTGGGCGCGCCGGCGTGTCCCCTGCCATTCGCCGACCAGCGTCTGGGGGAAATCCAGGCGGTCGAGCACACGCGCGATCGTGTGATTGACGATGTCGTCGAGGTCTTTCGGCCGGTTGTAGAAGGCCGGCATGGGCGGAAGCACGACCGCGCCCATCTCGGCCAGCGCCAGCATCATCTTGAGGTGACCCACGTGCAGCGGGGTCTCGCGGATCAGCATGATGAGCGGCCGGCCTTCCTTGAGCGTCACGTCGGCCGCACGCGAGATCAGCGTATCGGCGTAACACGCGGCCACCGCGGCGGCCGTCTTGATGCTGCAGGGCGCGATGATCATCCCCGCCGTGCGGAACGAGCCGGAGGCGATGGTGGCCCCGATGTCGACGTTGTCGTAGCGGTGGTGGGCCAGCGCCTCGACGTCGGCGGCCGACCAGTCGGTCTCGGCGACCAGCGTGCGCTTACCCGAGCGGGACAGCACCAGGTGCAGCTCCACGTCCGCGTACCGCTGGAGGACCTCGAGGAGCCGGATGCCGTAGACGGAGCCGCTCGCGCCGGTGATGCCGACGACCAGTCGCTTCACAGCCGGAGCCTGCGCTTGAGCACCTCCGAGCGGGTCTTCTGGTACATCACTTCCCACTCGTGGCTGCCCTCGGGCGCCGGCCGCGCGTACGAGGAGAGCGTGCGGCGCACCTCGGTGTCGACCGATTCCTCGAGCTTGGCTTCCTCGGTGAGCCCGCGCACGATCTCGGTCCGGACGTCGGCGGGCGCTCTCACCTGCACGCCGGGGACGGCCACGAGCTCCTTCATGATCAGGTCGGCGAGAAAGAAGATGCGCTCGCGGCTCATCCTCAAAGGATGAACCCCCGGTTCATTCGCTTCACAGAATGAACCCCCGATCGCGCGCCAGCTTCTCTCGCACCTTGGTGACGAGCTGGCGGTAGTCGGCGGAGGAGTCCTTGATCATCTTGGCGTGATCCATGAGGAGCTTACGGGCGTCGGTGTCGAGCTTCTCTTCGGCGACCAGGTTTTCGAGCACGACGTGGCGGATCGCTGCGCGCGCCGCGCCCTCGTCCTTGACCTCGACGACCTTCTTCGTGGTCAGGCGCTTGAGAACCGCATCGGCCATCCGCTCAGCAATCAGCTCGCGCCTGGGCATAGCCGGGCTAGCCTACAGGCGCCCCCGCAACGAGTCAAGGAAGGGAGGCGGGAATCACGAACGTCACGCGGGTGCCGCGGCCGGGTTCGCTTTCGAGGTCGATGACGCCGCCGTGGGCGTCGATCAGCGACTTCACGACCGCGAGGCCGAGGCCGGCGCCGCGGGCTGATCCGACGCCGGGTGCGCGGTAGTAGGGCTCGAAGACGTGGGGCAAGGCTTCCGGAGGGATGCCGCGGCCGGCGTCGTGCACCGAAAATTCCACGCCCGCGCCGTCGCGG
This sequence comes from Candidatus Acidiferrum sp., assembly GCA_035317605.1. Lineage (GTDB taxonomy): Bacteria > Methylomirabilota > Methylomirabilia > Rokubacteriales > CSP1-6 > DATHGT01. The sequence continues at coordinate 19,759 of DATHGT010000273.1, forward strand.
GCCCGCGCGGCGACGCGGACGGCGGTGCCGGGGGGCGAGTACTTCATCGCGTTCGAGACCAGGTTCTTGAGGATCCGGTCGAGCGCGTCGGCATCGGCATCCACCGCGGGCAGCGCGTCCTCGCACTCGACGACGAGCTCATGAGACCCGGCGCGACGAAGCACCTCGACGGCGGAGGCCACCGCGGCGGCGACGTCGACGCGTGAACGCGACAGCCGTAGCTCGAAGCCGCGCTCGATCCGCGAGAGATCGAGGAAGTCGTCCACGATGCGGACGAGGCGCTCGGTCTCACGGTTCATCACGTCGGACATGCGCTGGACCTCGGCGGTCTCGAACGTTCGCTTGGCCAGCAGCTCGCTGAAGCCGAGCAGCGCGGTCAGCGGGGTGCGCAGCTCGTGCGAGGCGACCGCCACGAACGCCGACTTCGTGGCGGTGGCGCTGGCGATGCGCTCGGCCAGCTCCTCCGTGAAGCGCCGCTGGCGCGAGGCCAGGCGGGCGTTTTCGAGCGCGAGACCGCAGTGGGCGGCCAGCGTCGCGATGGCTCCGCGCTCGGCGGCCGTCAGCTCACCCTCACGTTCCACGGCCAGGGCGCCAATCGGCTCGCCCGCGGCAAGCAGCGGCGCCACGAAGGCGCGCCGGGGCCGGGCCCCGCCGCCGACGTCGGGGACGAACTGCGGCCGACCCGTTTCAAGGACCTCAGCGGCGAGCGAGCCCGCGACCAGGGGGCCGCCGCCCGCGACCGCCACTCGATCGTCCTGGCGCACGATCAACCCGATCGCCCCGACCCCGAGACGTGCGGCAAGACAGGCCCGCACGCGCTGCAGCGCGACCTCGAGCGGCGCCTCTTCGGTCAACGCGCGCTGGACGGCGAGCAGCGTCTCGAATCGCTGACGCTGGGAATGCGCGGCTGCGGCCAGCCGGCCGACGAGCGCTCCGGCCCCGATGAGCAGCACGAACGTGATGAGGTGTTCGGCGGCCGGCTGCGTGAGACCGTCCCGCTCGATCGTCGCGAACACACGGGGGGCGTCGAGCAACACCGCCGTGGCCGCCGTCATGCCACCGCCGATCAGGCCGAAGCGCAGCGCGGCGACGATCACGGGGACCAGGTAGAGATGCCGGAGCAGTAAGGCTGTCTCCGGCTCGGCGTAGGTCGTCAGCAGGGTGGCGCCGACGAGCGTCGCCGCCACCGCCGTGAGCTCTCTCATCCGACCGCCAGGAGCCGATAGGCGAGAAAGAACAACGCCGACGAGAGCAGGCCCGGCGCAAGACTGCCGGACCACCAGAGCAGCCAGCAGTTGATGCCGCCGAGGACCGTGATGTAGAAGAGCGCGCCGACCACGACCTCGACCACACCAGGCAGGAGCGGATCACTCACGTAACGGATCAGCGACAACGCGGTGGCCAGCGCCGCGGCCGCGCCGAACGACCACCGCCGCTGAAGCCGGTTGAACAGCGCGCCGCGGAAGAAGAGCTCGGCCGAGATGACGTTGGCGCCCAGGTCGTAGGTCCACCGCGTCAGCACGATCAGCCAACTCTCTGCCCGTAGCGGGTAGCCGAGCGTTTGCGAGGCGGAGAACAGCAGATGGCCTCCCAGGAGAGCACCGATGATCCCGCCAACGACGATCGGCCGCACGGAATTCCCCCGACCGAGACCCAGGCCCCTGAGCCGACCTCGAAAGGCCAGCCCGGCCAGCCAGAGAGGCGTCGCCATGAGCGCAAGGCCGCCCCACTCGTGGAGGGCGCCCGCCGTGGCCCCGGCCGCGATGAGCACGACCGTGATCGCCGCGCTCCCTTGCGGCAAGCGAACGCCGGCATCGGCCGCACCCCAGGCCAGCGCGACCGCGAGCAGCGCGCCATGCGTGGCGGTGAGCGCGACGACTTCAACCACGGCGGATGGCAGCCAGCCGGCATTGGCGAGCGACGCGGCGGCGAACCAAGCCGATCCGAGTCCCACGACCAGGGCGACCGGGGTGTCCGAGAACACCGAGGCCCGCCGGGGTATCCACAGCTGCTCAAGCGCCCACATCGCCATAGACCGCGAGCGCGGCCTCCACCACATCGCGGTCGAGCGTGGTCCCCGCCTCGCTCACGAGATGCTCGAGCGCGGATTGATGGGGCAGCGCGGCACGGTACGGGCGCTCGGACGTCAGCGCGTCGAAGACGTCGGCGACGGCGACGATACGGGCGCCGAGCGGGATGGCGGCGCCGGGGAGACCGTCGGGATAGCCGCTGCCGTCGCATCGCTCGTGATGGTGACGGATGACGACCGCGGCGCCCGCGAGGTGTTCGAAGGGCGCAACGATCTGCGCTCCGGTCACGGGATGGCGCCGCATGACCGTCCACTCGGCGGCGTCCAGAGCCCCGCGCTTGCGAAGAATCGGCTCGGGCACGCCGATCTTTGCCGATGTCGTGGAGCAGTCCCGCCTGCCCCACGATCTCGACGTCCGCCGGGGACAGCCGAAGGCGCGCGGCGATTCGACGACTCCAGCCGCCGACCCGCTCCGAATGGCCGCGCGTGTACGGATCCTTCGCCTCGATCGCGTTGGCCAGCCCGAGCAGCGACTGGCCGATCGAGCGTTGCAGCCTGACGTACAGATCGCGCACGTCTTCCGCGTACCGCAGGCTCTGCTCGTACGCCGCGTTCAGCCTGCGGTAAGCCACCGCCAGCTCGTCGGCGGGCGCTACGCGGGTTGCCATGGTTCCGTCGCGGGCGCGAGCTGCTCGACGAGCGTGAGCAGGCGCAGCGGAGAGAACGGCTTGGTCAAGTACTGATCGGCGCCGGCCGCGAACCCGCGCGCGACGTCGTCCTGTTGCGCGGCGGCGGTGAGCATGACGATCTTGGTTTGCGCCATGGTCTCTTCCCCCTTGAGTCGGCGGCACACGTCGAGCCCGCTCAGGTCGGGCAGGTCGACGTCGAGCAAGATGAGATCGGGGCAGTGACTGAGGGCTCGATCGATGGCCGTCGCGGCGTCTGACGCCTCGAGGACGCGCACGCGGGCCGTTTCGAGCGTGATGCGTACGAGCTGAACGATCGCCGGTTCGTCATCCACGATGAGCACCGTCTTCATGGGGGCACTCGGGTGCGATGCGCATGCCAGAGGCGCGGTGTTATTCGACGGGCAATTACAGAGCGGCGGGTGGGTGGGTGCCGTCCCCGGCGGGCGTGGTGCCCGCCGGGGCGGGCAGTTACTTCGTGACTTCGACGGTCCCCTTCATGCCGGGATGCAGCGCGCAGGCGTACTCGAAGACGCCGGCGTCCTTGAACGTCAACCCCGCACTGTGGCCGCGGAGCAGTACGGCGGTCCTCAGCTTCGCGCTGGCCACGTTGACCTGGTGCGGCGAATCATCCGCGTTGATCCACGTGACCGTGCTGCCGGCCGGGGCCACGAGCTTGGCGGGCCCGAACGCGAACCCATTGATGTTGACATCGGTGGCCCCGGTCTTGGCCGCGACCGCGCCCGCCGGGAATTTACCCGCGAGCTTGGCCAGCGAGATCACGAAGTCCTGAGCCTCGTGCGGCTTGTGGCACTGGAAGCAGCCCTTGTAGTTCGCCTTGTCATTGAGCTTGCGGTCGGCGCCGAAGGCGGCGTACTCCCAGTCGCCGTTGCGGAGGTCGTCCGGATACTCGGTGCCCCACCCCGCGCGCTTCTCCATCACGGTGTAGGCGATGAGGTCGCCCTTCACGAAGCGTCCGTTGGCGTCCTTGATCGGATTCCCCTGCCCGTCGACCTGCGCCTTGAACTGCACGAGCGTCAGCACGCTTCCGCTGGGAATCGGCTTGCCTTCGCGGGCCGCCTGGACGGCCGCCGCCGTGCCGTACAGCTCGCGGAACTGCTTGACGTCGTACCGATCGATGACCGCGTAGAGCACGCCGTCCTTGTAGTTCTCGGGGAAGGCAATCTTGTCAGGCCCGGCATTTCCACGCTGGGCCACGAGCACCACCGCGAGGACGACGACGAGGGCCAGGGTTCGATGGAACGTCATGGGTCACCTCCGCCGCAGGAGTCTACTGCATGGTGGCGCGGACTTGTCACAGACCTGTGAATCTTCGCGCGCCCGCCCGCACGCGCTATCGTGAGCGACCGGCGACCTGGAGACGGATGAGGGCGCGGGTCAGGGCAACCTGGGCCCGCGCGAAATCCATGTCGCCCTCGCGCCCGGTCAGCCGACGCTCGGCGCGCTCCTTCGCTCGCTGCGCGCGCTCGCGGTCGATCTCCTCCGGGCGCTCGGCGTTCTCCGCGAGCACGATGACCTTGTCGTTCCGGACCTCGGCGAAGCCCCCGGTCAGGGCCAGATGCATCTGGCTCGTACCCTTGCGGTAGGTCAGCTCGCCGACGCCGAGCGTGGCCAGCAAGGGCGCGTGTCCGGGCAACACGCCGAAGTAGCCCTGGCTGCCGGGGATCACCACCTCGTCGACGGTCTCCGCGACGACCAGCCGCGAAGGCGTCGCGACTTCCAGGCTGAGCGGCACTAGGCGACCTCGCGGAGCTTCTTGGCCTTCTCGATGGCCTCGCTGATGTCGCCGACCATGTAGAAGGCCTGCTCGGGCAGCTCGTCGTGCTTGCCGTCCACGATCTCGCGAAAGCTCTTCACGGTGTCGGCGACCTTCACGTAGCGGCCGGGCGACCCGGTGAACTGCTCGGCCACGAAGAACGGCTGGGACAGGAAGCGCTGGATCTTGCGGGCCCGGCCGACCACCATCTTGTCTTCGTCCGAGAGCTCCTCCATCCCCAGGATCGCGATGATGTCCTGGAGGTCCTTGTAACGCTGGAGGATCGACTGTACCGCGCGCGCGGTCGAGTAGTGCTCGTCGCTCAGGATGTTCGGGTCGAGGATGCGCGAGGTGGACGTCAGGGGATCGACCGCGGGATAAATGCCGAGCTCGGCGATCTGCCGCGAGAGCACGGTCGTCGCGTCGAGATGGGCGAACGCGGTGGCCGGGGCCGGGTCGGTGATGTCATCAGCGGGGACGTAGATCGCCTGCACTGACGTGATCGAGCCCTTCTTGGTCGACGTGATGCGCTCCTGAAGCTGGCCCATCTCCGTGCCCAGCGTGGGCTGATAGCCGACCGCCGAGGGCATGCGGCCGAGCAGGGCCGAGACTTCCGACCCGGCCTGGGTGAACCGGAAGATGTTGTCGATGAAGAGCAGCACGTCCTGGTTCTCCTCGTCGCGGAAATACTCCGCGGCGGTGAGGCCGGTCAGCGCCACCCGCAGGCGTGAGCCCGGCGGCTCGGTCATCTGGCCGAAGATCAGCGCGGTCTTCTCGAGGACGCCCGACTCCTTCATCTCGTGGTAGAGGTCGTTACCCTCGCGCGTGCGCTCCCCTACCCCGGCGAACACCGAGATGCCGCCGTGCTGCTTGGCGATGTTGTTGATCAATTCTTGAATCAGCACGGTCTTGCCGACACCGGCCCCGCCGAAGAGTCCGGTCTTGCCGCCCTTCGTGTACGGCTCGAGGAGGTCGACGACCTTGATGCCGGTCTCGAACATCTCGACCTTCGTCGACTGCTCGTCGAACGGCGGCGCGGGCCGATGGATCGGATACGTCTTCTTGGTGTGGATCGCCGGGCCCTTGTCGACGGGCTCGCCGATGATGTTGAGGATCCGCCCGAGTGTTTCGTTGCCGACGGGAATGGTGATGGGCGCGCCGGTATCGATCACCGCCATCCCGCGCGTGAGCCCCTCGGTCGCCGCCATGGCCACGGTGCGGACCTGGCCCTCGCCGAGGTGCTGCGCGACCTCCAGCACGAGCCGTTGCGAGTACGCAAAGACGTCCTTGTTCTCGACCCCCTGCACTTCCAGCGCGTTGTAGATGTTGGGGAGCTGGCCCGGCTCGAACTCGACATCGATGACCGGCCCGATGATCTGGACGATCTTTCCCGTACTCATTACGCGTCCGCTCCTTGCTTGAGGGCTTCGGCGCCGCCGACGATGTCGAGCAGCTCCTTCGTGATCTTCTCTTGGCGCGCCTTGTTGTACTGGATCGTGAGGACTTCGATCATTTCCTTGGCGTTCGTGGTGGCCGCTTCCATGGCGGTCATGCGCGCACCGTGCTCGCCCGCGGCCGACTCCATGAGCGCGCGGTAGACCTGCATACGCACGTGGCGCGGCAGCAGCTCGCCCAGGATCTCTTCCGGGCCGGGCTCGTAGATGTAGTCCACGGCCTCGGCGGCGTGCTCTTCGCTGCGCGGGATCGGCAGGAGCTGCATCCGCACGGGCCGCTGTACGGCCACCGAGCGAAACTCGTTGTAGAGCAGCCACACCTCGTCGACCTCGCCCTCGAGATATTGCTGCATGAAGAAGTCGGCCAGCTCGCAGGCGTGGCTGTAGGCGAGACGGTCCCAGAAGCCGATCAGGTCACGCTTGACCGTGTACGGCCGGCGCCGGTAGAAATCGCGCGCCTTGCGGCCCACGACCACCAGCGTGAGGTCCACCGCGCTCGACTCGCGGATCAAGTCCAGCGAGCGCCGGATGATGTTGGAGTTGAAGGCGCCGGCCAGTCCCTTGTCGGCGGTGATGATCACGATCTGACGGCGCGGTCCCTCACGCTGCTCGAGGAGCGGATGCACGGCCTCGTCGCTGCCGGACACCAGGTTGCCCAGCAGCTCGGCCATCTTGGCCGCGTAGGGGCGCGCGGACACGATGCGCTCCTGGGCGCGGCGCAGCTTGGCCGCCGCCACCAGCTTCATCGCGCGCGTGATCTTTTGCGTCGACTGGACGGAGCGGATCCGCCGCTGGATGTCGCGGAGGGTCGCCATGCCTGCTAGGCCGCCTTGATGCCTTTTGCGGCGATGAACTCCGCCTTGGCGTCGTTGACGGCCTTGGTGAGAGCGTCCCGCAGAGTGTCGGTCACTTCTTTCTTGTCGCGGATCTCGCCGAGGATCTGCGCTTGCTTGCGCTCGAGCCAGCCGTAGAAGAACTCCTCGAACGCGGGTACGTGCTCCACCGGCAGGTCGTCCAGCAGCCCTTGCGTGCCCGCGAAGATGATCGCGACCTGCTTCTCGACGGGCAACGGCTGATACTGGCCCTGCTTGAGGATCTCGACCATGCGCTGGCCGCGCGCGAGCTGCATCTGGGTGGCGCGATCGAGGTCGGAGCCGAACTGGGCGAACGCGGCCAGCTCGCGATACTGGGCGAGGTCGAGGCGCAACTTGCCCGCCACCTGCCGCATCGCCCGCACCTGAGCCGAACCGCCGACCCGCGAGACCGAGAGCCCGACGTTCACGGCGGGACGGATGCCGGCGTAGAACAGGTCCGATTCGAGATAGATCTGGCCGTCGGTGATCGAGATCACGTTGGTCGGAATGTAGGCCGACACGTCGCCGAGCTGGGTCTCGATGATCGGCAGCGCGGTGAGCGACCCGCCGCCGAGCTGGTCGTTCAGCTTGGCCGCACGCTCCAGCAGCCGCGAGTGCAGGTAGAACACGTCGCCCGGATACGCCTCGCGGCCCGGGGGACGCCGGAGCAGCAGCGAGAGCTGGCGATACGCGGTGGCGTGCTTGGACAGATCGTCGTAGATGCAGAGCGCGTGGCGGCCGGAGTCGCGGAAATACTCACCCATGGTGACGCCGGCGTACGGCGCGATGTACTGCAGCGGCGCCGGCTCCGAGGCGGAGGCGACGACGACGGTCGTGAATGCCATCGCGCCCGCGTCCTCCAGCACCTTCACCACCTGGGCCACCGTGGATCGCTTCTGGCCGATCGCCACGTAGAAGCAGAACACGTCCTGGCCCTTCTGGTTGATGATCGTGTCGACGCCGATGGCGGTCTTGCCGGTCCCGCGGTCGCCGATGATCAGCTCGCGCTGGCCGCGCCCGATCGGGATCATGGCGTCGATGGCCTTGAGACCGGTCTGCAGCGGCTCCTTCACCGATCGGCGGTCCACCACGCCCGGCGCGTAGCGCTCGATGGGGCGGAACTCCGTGGTCGCGATCGGTCCCTTGCCGTCGACGGGCAGACCGAGCGCGTCGACCACGCGGCCAACCATCGCTTCGCCGACCGGCACCTGAGCAATGCGGCTGGTGCGCTTGACGACGTCGCCTTCCTTGATCGCGGCGTCGTTGCCGAAGAGCACGGCGCCGATCTGGTCTTGCTCGAGGTTGAGGACCATGCCCACCACGTCGTGCGGGAACGACAGCAGCTCGCCCGACATGGCCTTCTCGAGCCCGTAGACGCGCGCGATGCCGTCGCCGACCTCGATGACCCGGCCGACCTCCTGGAGATCGACCTCCGCCTCGTAGCCCGCGAGCTGGCGCTTGATGATTTCGCTGATCTCTCCGGCCTTGATCATGAATTCCCTCCGCTATGCCCGCTTCAAGCGTTCGCCCATGCGCGCGAGCTGGCCGTCCAGGCTGCCGTCCACGACGTACGTGCCGATCTCGGCCACGAACCCGCCGAGGAGGTTGTCATCCGTGCGTTCTTCCACGATCACCTGTCGGGCGCCGGTCACGCTGGCCAGGCGCGAGCGCAACGCGTCGCGCTCGTCCTCGGTGAGCGGCACGCGGGTGCGCACCTGCGCGCGCACTCGACCGAGATCCTCGTCGACCCTGTCGCGATAGGCCGCCGCGATGGCGTCGAGATCGCCGGCGCGGCCCGCGCGGGCCACGAGGCCGACGAAGTCCCGCACGAGCGGCGACAGCTCGAGCCGGGCCGCGATCGCCACCGCCGCCTCCCGCTTGGCCGCGGCCGACACCCAGGGCCGGCTGAAGAAGTCGCGCAGCTCGGCATCCTGATGAAGGAGATCGACCATCGCCTCGAGGTCGCGGGCGACCGCGTCGGTCTGCTGGCGCTCCCGGGCCAGCTCGTGCAGCGCGCGGGCGTAGGGCTTCACGGCGGCCCGCCGAGCCTTCATCGGCGCCCGATGCTGGCGATCGCGTCGTCGACGATGCGGCGATGATCCTCGTCGTGCAAGCTCATGCGGACGAGCTTCTCGGCGACCGCGATCGCGATCTCGCTCACCTCGCGCCGCAGGTCCTCGCGCGCCCTGCGGACGTCGGCGTCGAGCTGGGCCTTGGCCGACTCCATCATCCGCTGCGATTCCGCGCGCGCCGCCTCGACCAGCCGGCGCTGTTCCTCGGCGGCTTCCTTGCGCGCCTGATCGTGGATCGCCGCGGCCTCGGCATACGCGGCCTTGAGGCGGACGGCGTTCTCCTCCTGCTGGCGTAGCGCCTCGGTTCGCGCGGCCTGCGCCTCGTCGAGCGATTTCTTGATCGCGTTCGATCGCTCCGCCATCGTGGCCATGAGCGGCTTGTAGAGCAGCCGATGCAGCACCAGGAGCAGGATGACGAAGTTGATGACCTGGATGATCAGGGACTTGTCGACGTTGATCAGTCCGCCGCCGCCGCCGCCGTGCTCCTCGGCCGCCCACGCGAGCACGGGCGCGACGACCAGGCAGAGAGCGAACGCGATCGTGGCGAACCAACGGCGTGTCGAGTGCATGAGGAGATCTCCCGGTGCTTGCCTTGGGGCCCGGCCAGCGTTTGTGAAAAGTATCACTCGTCGCGGCCGGAGGTCAACCGCTCAGCGCGAGATCACGCCTCCCCCGACCACGCAGTCGCCCCGATACCAGACGACCGACTGTCCGGGCGTCACCGCGCGCTGCGGGGTGTCGAACACGACCTCGGCGCGGCCGCCGTCGAGGGCGCGGACGGTGGCCGGCGCCGGCGAGTGATTGTGGCGGATCTTCGCCTCGACGCGGAGCGGCTCGTCCGGCGGCTCGCACGCGATGAAGTTGACGTCTCCGGCGACGAGCCGGCTTCGCTCCAGCTCGTCCGGCGTCCCGACCGTCACCGTGTTGGTCACCGGATCGAGGTCGACGACGTGAAGGACGCGACCCGTGGACACGCCGAGTCCCTTCCGCTGGCCGACGGTGTACGCGGGGAGCCCACCGTGGGTCCCGAGCCGGTGGCCACGGGTGTCCACGATCGGACCCGGCTGGAAGATCTCGCCGCGGCGGCGGCGCAGGAAGCCGCGGTAGTCGTCGTCGGGGATGAAGCAGATCTCCTGGCTCTCGGGCTTGTCCGCGGTCACCAGGCCGAGTCGTCGCGCGTGCTCGCGCACCTCGGCCTTGCTGAGCTCGGCCAGCGGAAACCGGGCGCTGGCCAATTGCTCCTGGGTCAACGGCCACAGGAAATCGGACTGGTCCTTGTGCCGGTCGCGGGCGCGCCACAGCAGATAGCGGCCCGTCGTCTCGTCACGGGTGACGCCCGCGTAGTGACCGGTGGCCACCGCCGTGGCCTCCCAGGCCCGCGCCCGCACGAGCAGCGAGCCGAACTTTAGATCTCTGTTGCAGGCCACGCAGGGGACGGGCGTCGTCCCGGCGGCGTACGCATCGACAAACCTATTGATGACCTTCTCGCCGAACTCGGCCTCGCTGTTGAGCAGGTAGTACGGGATGCCGAGGGCGCGGGCCACCTCGCGGGCGTCCCCGGCGGACTCCGCCGAACAGCAGCTCCCGAACCGCTTCACCGGATCCGCGGACTCTCGCCACGGCCAGACCCGCAGGGTGACGCCGACGACGTCGTATCCCCCTTCGACGAGCAGCGCCGCCGCCACCGACGAGTCCACACCTCCGCTCATGCCGACGACGATGCGCTGCATGCCCGCTATCTTACCCTCGCCGCTCCGACAGAAGCTCCGCGAGTCGCTCCAGCTCTTCGGCGTTGGCGTAGGTGATTTCGATCTTGCCTCGACGGCCGTCTCCGCTGATCGCGACGCGGGTCAGCAGCGCGCGCTGAAGGGATTGCTCCAGCGCGGCCAGCTCGGGCGGGTGCCCGCGGCGCCGTCGGGGGGTTCGTCGCGCCGAGGTCGTCTCGACGGCGCGCACCGATTCCTCCGTCGCCCTCACGGACCAGTCATGCGCGAGGATGTCCTCGCGGAGCTTGAGTTGATCGGCAGCCGTCGGCAAGGCGAGAAGCGCTCGCGCGTGACCCATGGTCAGCCGCCCGGAGCGGAGATCGTCCTGGATCTCGTCCGGCAGGCGAATGAGCCGGAGCGAATTCGCGATGGATGTTCGGTCGCGGCCGATCCGCTGCGCGAGCTGCTCCTGCGTCCAGCCGAACTGAGCGAGGAGGTGCCGGTAGGCCTCGGACTCCTCCATCGGGTTCAGGTCCTCGCGAAGGAGGTTTTCGACGAGGGCGAGCTCGAGGCTTTCGGCATCGCTCGCCTCGCGGACGATGGCCGGTATCCGATCGAGACCGGCCTGCCTGGCCGCACGCCAGCGCCGCTCTCCGGCAATCAGCTGATAGCCGCTGCCGACCCGCCGGACGATGATCGGCTGAATCACTCCCGATGACCGTATCGACGTCGACAATTCCTCTAAGCTGCTTGAATCAAAAGACTTTCTTGGCTGATTAGGATTCGGCTCAACCTGGTCGACGCCGATCTCGACGAGCAGGTCGGCTTCGGTCGGAGTGGAGGAAAGCAGCGCGCCCAGACCACGGCCGAGGCCACGATTATTCATGTTTGAGGATCTCCGCTGTGAGCTCGAGGTAAGCGACCGCGCCTTGAGATCGAAGGTCGTGAAGCATCACAGGCTTCCCATAACTCGGAGCCTCCGTGAGGCGCACGTTCCTCGGGATTACGGCCTCGAGGATTTCTCCGGGGAAGTACTGCTGGACTTCGGTCCGGATCTGTAGGGCCAAGCTCGTCCGGCCGTCGAACATTGTGAGCACGATGCCTTCGACTCGAAGTCCAGGATTGAGGCGCTCTCTGACGAGCTTGACCGTCTTGAGCAGGTGAGTGAGACCTTCCAGCGCGTAAAACTCGCACTGGAGCGGAACGATCACACTGTCGGCAGCCACGAGCGCGTTGATCGTCAGCAGCCCTAGTGACGGGGGACAGTCGATGATGACGTAGTCGTAGCTCTTGCTGATCTCGGTCAGCGCGGTGCGAAGGCGATACTCGCGGCGACCCATCCCGACCAGCTCGATCTCAGCCCCGACGAGATCGATATCCGACGGCAGGAGTTTCAGGGCGCCCAACGCGGTATCTCGCCTGGCCTTCTCGGGTGGCTCATCGGACACGAGCACGTGGTAGACGGTCGAATTGAGCTCGGTTTTGCTTATCCCAAGTCCCGTGGTGGCGTTGCCCTGGGGGTCGAGGTCGACGATCAAGGTCGAGCGGCCAGCGAGGGCCAGGCCGGCGGCAAGATTGACGGCGGTCGTGGTCTTCCCGACCCCGCCCTTCTGGTTAACGATCGCAATCGTTCTCGCGATGTTCTTTCACCGCTGCTTGGTACCTTGCGCCCATATCTCGGTCATCATACTACATACGGTATGGGCGATCTTTCGCGATTCATCAACTGGCGGTGTTCCACGTGCAACACGTCCAGGCTGAGTATGAGCGAAGATCTGTGTTCCACGTGCAACATCAGCGGAATCCGGCCCACTAGGAGCCGGTGTTTCACGTGCAACACTTCCATCCGGGCCTGCCTCAACCTCGATCGCGCTGGAAAACGGCGAACCGGCGAGTTTCTCCCTTTCGAATACCCGGAACAGTCACCCATTCGCCCGCTGGCAAACGATGCTCCCGCGGTGGCCCGGAGGCGATGACAATACCTCCAGGGCGGACCAGATGCGCTCCGAGTCCAAACAGATAGCCGACATCACCCGCGCATCGCGCCACTACCGCATCGAACCGGCCAGCGAACTCGCCGACCAGTCCCTCGAGCCTCTCGCCAATAACCTCGGTCTCGGTCAGCGAGAGCTGACGGATCGCCGTCGACAGGAACGAGACTCTCTTCTGACGCGCTTCCACCATCGTCAGTCGCATCCTCGGATCGATCAACTTGAGAGAAATCCCGGGGACACCAGCTCCCGACCCTGCGTCGAGGATATCGCGAGCATCCGGCGGAAGTACGCGCCGGAAGAGGAGACTATCGAGGAAGATTCGCTCGACGACCCACACAGGTTCCGAGGATCCGAGCAGGCGATGCACGGCTTGCCATTTAGTCAATAGATCCAGGTACTTGAGGAATCCCACGGACTCGGCTTCGACAAGGTCGCGACCGAGGACATGGCGCGCGCCCTCTCGCAGGACCGAAAGCGAGTCGGCCGGGCTACGCCCGCGCGGCGTCCTTCGCCTCTCGGGCCGCCCCTGCGGCGGAGCGGTCCATCAACTTCTGCTGGAGGATCTGGAGCACGTTGGAGACGAACCAATAGAGCACGAGGCCCGACGGCAGGTTGAGAAACATGAACGTGAAGACGAACGGCATGATCAGCATCATCTTCGCCTGGCGAGGATCGCCGGTCATCGGCGTCATCTTCTGCTGAAAGAACATCGACACGCCCATGAGCACGGGCAGCACGTACGTCGGGTCGTGGCTCGCCAGATCGCAGATCCAGAGATCAGCGCCGAAGAGCCTGCCGAAGCACAGGAACGGCGCGTTCTGAAGCTCGACGGAGACCGACAGCGCCAGGTAGAGCGCGTAGAAGATGGGGACCTGGGCGATCATCGGCAGGCAGCCCCCCATCGGGTTCACCTTGTACTTTCGATACAGATCGAGCGTCTCCCGCTGAAGTCGCTGAGGATCGCTCTTGTACTTGCTCCTGAGCGCGTTGATCTGCGGCTGCAGCACCTGCATCGCCTTCATCGAGCGCATGCTCTTGAGGGTGAGCGGGTAGAACAGCACCTTGGACAGAATCGTGATCAGGATGATGGCGACGCCGTAGTTTCCGACGTACCGATAGACCCAATTCATGAACTTCAGGATCGGCAGGCCCAGCCATTCCATGGGCAGCCCGCCCCACTGCCGGGGGACGGGAAACCCTCCAAAATTCAGCGCCCCCTCGAGCCCGTAGGCCTCGAGCCGACTGACTTCCTTCGGGCCGATGTACATCAGTACTCGTCCCTCCCACGACTGCCCGGGAGGAATCGCCGCCGTCGCCTGAAGTCCGACCGTGACCCGCGCGGCCTCCTGGTTCTTGCCGTTCGGCTTGGGTTCACCCGCCACCACGAGCTTGAACCCGCCGGCCTTGGGAATGAACGCCGAGAGGTACCACGTGCTGTCGACCCCGATCCACGCCCCGTCGAGCGTCTGATTCCCCACCGCTTTGGCGCTCTCGAGCCGCGCGACGTGGCCGCCGGAAGACCAAACGATCTCGGTCGCATGCTGGCCGAGAAACTTCTCGCTTCCGCTCCTGGCCGCCGGGTGGAACGCCCACGGCAGCGCGACCGTCACCGTCCGGGCCGCGCTGGTCGGGTTGTCGATCCGGATCCGTGCGTCGATGGTGAAGTCATCCGCGCGAAATCCCAGCGACTCGGTGATGATCAGACCGTCGTCCTGGCCCCGCAGCGAGAGATCGCCCGCGGGACGTCGCCCATCGAGCGAGATCGCTTCGGGCGCGACCTCCATCGGGACAGCTTCGCCGGCGCGTTGGTCGCTCCCCACCACGAGGCCTGTGGGGCCAAAGTCGCCCACCGCAACCATCGGCTTTTCGCCGCGATATTTCAGCATCCACTCCTGAAGCTTTCCGCCCTCGCTGCTCACGACCGCGCGATAGACCGGTCCCTCGACCGTTGCCGTTCGCTGCGGGGGACGGGGACGGTCTTTCGTGACGCTGCTGGGCTGGGGCGGTGGCGCAGCGGGGATCGCGACTGCGGCAGGGGCGCTCGGCGCGGGTACGGGCGCGGATGCCGGCGGTGCCGCCGTCTTGGTCGACTGCTCCGCCGGGGCCTTGGTGTCTTGACCCGACGGAAAGAACAGCACCTGGTACAGGACCAGGAGACCAGCCATCAGGACTGCCGCCAGAATCGCTCTTTTTTCCACTACTTAGCCGCTGCTGCGGGCCGGTGGTGGCGGATCGTATCCGCCTCGATGAAACGGCTGGCAGCGGAGAAGCCGTCGCATCGCCAGCCAAGTACCCCGAGCTACGCCGTGGTCGATGACCGCGAGCCGGGTGTACTCGGAGCACGTCGGCGCGAAGCGGCAGGCGGGCCCGACCCAGGGCGACAGCACATACTGATAGCCTCTGATCGCCGCAACCACGATTCCCGTCAGCCGACTCACTGGCGTGTCCCGACCGGGGACGCTGACCCCACCATCGCGGCGAACGCGCCCTGAAGCTCGCCGACGAGGGTCGCAAACTCCATGTCCAACACCCGCTTTTTTCCGATCACGACGATCGCCGTGCCGCGAGGCGCATGCCCGCGCGCCAGACGATACGCCGCTCGGAGTCTACGCCGGATCCGGTTGCGATCGACCGCGCGGCGGAGCTGTCGGCTCACGGCGAAACCAACCCGCCGCGGTTGACTCGTCTCGGTCCACAGCAGCACGCATGACGGCCGGTCGATTCGCTTACCCCTCCGGAAGAGCGACTGAAACTCGGCGCTGTTGGTCAACCGCTCAGTGCGCGGAAGTCGGCCGGTCAGACGGTCAGGCGTTTACGGCCCTTCGCGCGCCGACGCTTGAGCGTCTTCCGCCCGCCCTTCGTTTTCATGCGCTCCCGGAACCCGTGGGTCTTCTTCCGGCGGCGCTGATTTGGCTGGAACGTGCGCTTCATGGGTGTCCCCTTTCCGCTTCAAGCAGACGTGGGGACGCTACCGACCCCCAAGCCGACGAGTGTAGTCAGCCGCTGAATTCAAGTCAACTCACGAAGCCCTTGCGAGCGTGTTTCGCTCTGTGCTAGGTTTCAGCATCCATTGGGGCCGCCACGTGAGGTGCTGTCCTTCGATGCCCGCTAGATCGCCTGAACCGGAGTATTCACTGCTATCCACACGTGTGGATAACCCTGTGCATAAGTCGCTGCGTAACGCCCAGAGCGCCTTGTGTTAGAAGCCCTTTGGGAGCGCATCGTAGCGGCGACCGGGCGGCGGCTTCCGGCGGCCGTCGTCGACTCCTGGGTCCGGCCCTGCCGCCTGGTTGGGGTCGAGGGTGACCACCTGCGCATCGCCGCCCCCAACCCCTTTTCCAGAAACTGGCTTCTCGAACACCATCTCGGCGCCCTCAAGGCCGCCGCCCAGGACTGCGTCGGCGGCGACCCCCGGATCTCGATCGACGTCGACGCCCGCCTCGACGCCAAGCCCCAGGACTCGTCACCCTTCGCCACCCAGCCGGCGATCGCTCCCGGCACGGTGGAGGGCCTCAATCCGCGCTACACCTTCGAGAGCTTCGTGGTCGGCTCGGCCAACCAGTTCGCCCAGGCTGCCTGCCAGGCCGTCGCCGAGCTGCCGTCGCGGGCCTACAACCCGCTCTTCATCTACGGCGGCGTCGGTCTCGGTAAGACGCACCTGCTTCACGCGGTGGGCCACCAGTCCGCCAAGCTCTTTCCCGGCCTCACCGTGGTCTACCTCTCGTCCGAGCGCTTCACCAACGAGCTGATCAACGCGATCCGCTACGACCGGACCGCCGAATTCCGCGGCCGCTACCGGACGATCGACCTCCTGCTCATCGACGACATTCAGTTCATCTCCGGCAAGGAGCGCACGCAGGAGGAGTTCTTCCACACGTTCAACGACCTCTACGAGTCGCGCAAACAGATCATTCTTTCGAGCGACTGCCCGCCGAAGGACATCCCCGAGATCGAGGAGCGCCTGCGGTCCCGGTTCGAGTGGGGACTCATCGCCGATATCCAGCTGCCCGACTTCGAGACCCGCGTGGCCATCCTCAAGAAGAAGGCGGCCCTCGACCGCGTGATCCTGCCCGACGACGTGGCCTATCTCATCGCCGGCCGGGTCAAGTCCAACATCCGAGAGCTCGAGGGCTCGCTGACCCGCATGATCGCGTTCTGCGCGCTGACCAGCCGAGACATGAACGTCGACCTCGCGCAAGAAGTCCTCGCCGAGCTCTGGGGCGACGAAGAAAAGATCATCACGATCGACCAGGTCCAGCGGAAGGTCTGCGACCTCTTCGGGGTGAAGCCCTCCGACCTCAAGGCAAAGACCAGGACGAAGACCATCGCCTTCCCCCGGCAGATCGCGATGTATCTCGCCCGGAAGCTCACGCATGCGTCCCTGGCGGAAGTCGGCCGCTCCTTCGGCGGGAAGGACCACACCACCGTTCTTCACGCCGTCGACAAGATCACCGGGCTCCTCGAGGAAGATCCCAAGCTCCGCAAGACGATCGAGACACTTATCCAGGGGATTCAGATCTGATCCACAGCTGGTCCCGTCTCGCCCACGGCCTTATCCACGGCGCCCGCGCTACCGAATCCCTGATTCTCACGGCGTTTACGTCTCATTCACGCTGTCCACACCGCTCGACTACTCTTACGACTACTAACTCTTCAATCCTTTCCCTCTAAAAACTGGAGAACACCATGGACGTCGTGCTGGACCGTGACGCGTTCCTCAAGGGACTCCAGATGGTTCACAACATCGTCGAGCCCCGGCAGACGTTGCCGATCCTGGCTAACGTACTGATCGAGACCGAGAGCGAAGCCGTGCGGGTCACCGCAACCGACCTCGAGGTCGGCGCGCGCGTGTCGATTCCGGCCAAGGTCGCCAAGGGCGGCACGATCACGGTCTCGGCTCGCAAGCTGAGCGAGATCGTCCGGGAGTTGCCGGCGGCGGCGCTGAGTCTGAAAGTCGGCGAGAACGCGGCCGTGAGTCTTCGCTGCGGCGGTGCGTCGTATCGGATGGTCGGCCTCGCCTCCGACGATTTTCCAGCGGTGGTCCCGGCCGCCCCAGCGGCCTGGCTGACGGTCGAAGCCAAGCTGCTGCGCGACATGCTCGCCCAGACCACGTTCGCGGTCTCGCACGACGAGAGCCGCTTCGCGCTGAACGGGGTCCTGTTCTCGTTTCAGCCGAAGGAATTGCGCCTGGTCGCCACCGATGGCCACCGACTCGCCGTGGCCAGCCGGAGCGTGGGGGAGGGCTTGAGCGGAACGACGGGGATCGTGCCCCGCAAGGCCGTGGTGGAGATCGCCAGGGTCCTGGGCGGCAGCGAGGACGTGCAGATCGCGATCACCGAGAACCAGTTCGTCCTCCAGATGCCCAATTTCGTGATGACCGCGCGGCTGATCGAAGGCCAGTTCCCGAACTACGAGGCCGTCCTTCCGCGGGCCCACCCCGGCAAGCTGGTGCTTCCCCGGGCGGCGCTGATGTCGGCCCTGCGCCGGGTGTCGGTGATGGCGGAGGAGCGCAACAAGCCGGTGAAGCTGCTGCTTCGTCCCGGCGCCCTGGTCCTCTCGGCGGCGAGCCACGACCTCGGTGAGGCGGAGGAGTCCCTACAGGTTCAGTACTCTGGAGAAGAGGTATCTATAGGATTCAACTCGCGCTACGTGTTGGAAGCGCTGGCCCCCATCGAGACGGACGAGATCGTGTTCGAGTTCAAGGACGGTTTGAGCCCCGGTGTGGTCAAAGGCGTCGAGGAAGAAGGGTACAGCTGTGTTATAATGCCTATGCGTATTTAGCGAGGTTTTCCGCTAAAAATGGGAGATCGGATAGGTTGCAGATCGGATGGATTCAGCTAGTCGATTTCCGTAATTATCACACCCTCTCCTATACCCCTTCGGCGCCCCTGAACCTCCTGACTGGGGCCAACGCCCAGGGCAAAAGCAATCTCCTCGAAGCGCTCGCTGTTCTGCTGACCGGCCGCTCTTTCAGGACGTCGCGGCTGGCCGAGATCCCTCGCTGGGGGGCGGAGACGACCTCTCTCGCGGGCGAATTGCGACGTACGGACGGTGCGCGAACGGTTCGACGCGGCCTCAGGAAACGGGAGGACGGCGTCTGGCAGGGCGCGGGCGAAGAATGCCCGTGGGCACGGGTGGTGACGTTCGGATGGCAGGATCTTGAAATCGTCAACGGGATGCCAGCCGTGCGCAGGAACTTCCTGGACGGCTTCGCGGCACGGCTCTACCCGAGCCATCGGGCGGTGTTCGTGCGGTTTCGCCAGGTGCTGGCCCGGCGCAATCATTTGCTTCAGCAGCGGCTGCCCGACCGGACGCTCACAGCTCGGATGGCACCCTGGGACGAGCAGTTCGCGGTGGTGGGCATGGAGATGATCGATCGGCGCCGCCGCGCGGCGGCCGCGCTGCAGACCGAGATCGCGCGGGTGTATCCAACATTGGTCGGTGACAGGCGGGCTCTCTCCGGCGAACATGAAAAGGTCGAGATCCGGTATCGGTCGTCGGTGGGCGAGGCCACCGGTCCGGAGGCCTTGATGGCCGCGCTCGAGCGTGTGCGGACAGAGGAAGCGCGGCGGGGCCAGACACTGGTGGGGCCGCACCGCGACGATCTCGCGATCGAGTTGGGAGGCGTCGACGCGCGCGCGTTCGGGTCGCGGGGCCAGCAGCGGCTGCTGGCGCTGTCGCTCCGTCTCGCCGAGATCCTGCCCATCACCGAGGCGGTGGGAACGGCGCCGCTCCTGCTGCTGGACGACGCGCTGTCGGAGCTCGACGCGGAGGTCCGGCATCACGTGCTCCGGGAGATCCGCGCCAGTGATCAGGTGTTCTTGACCACGGCCGACGCTCTCGACGTGCCGGGAGCGGCGCGGTGGATCATCACGAAGGGAGAAATCGCAGCGGCATGACGGCTGAAACGTACACGGCGAGCGACATCAAGGTTCTCGAAGGCCTGGAGGCGGTCCGCAAGCGCCCGGCGATGTACATCGGCGACACCAGCGCCTACGGCCTGCACCATCTCGTGTACGAGGTGGTCGACAACTCCGTCGACGAGGCCCTCGCCGGCTACTGCGATTCGATCAAGGTCATCCTGCACTCCGACGGCTCGTGCTCGGTGGGCGACAACGGCCGCGGCATCCCGGTCGACACGCACGAGCAGAGCGGCCGGTCGGCGGCCGAAGTGGTGATGACCGTACTCCACGCCGGTGGCAAGTTCGAGCACTCGGCCTACAAGGTGTCGGGTGGACTGCACGGCGTGGGCGTGTCCGTGGTCAACGCGCTCAGCGAGTGGCTGGACCTGGAAATTCGCCGCGGCGGCAAGACGTGGATCCAGCGCTACGAAAAGGGCGGCGTCCCCACGAGCCCGCTGGCTCCGGGCGAGGCCACCAAGAAGCACGGCACCATCATCCGGTTCAAGCCGGACGCCACGATCTTCGAGGAGACCGTGTTCTCGTTCGACACGCTGTCGAACCGCCTGCGCGAGCTGGCCTTCCTCAACCGCGGGCTCAAGATCGTCATCGAGGACGAGCGCGACGAGCGCAGCCACACCTTCCTCTACAAGGGCGGCGTCATCGAGTTCGTCAAGCACCTGAACCAGAACAAGACCCCGGTCCACCCGAAAGTCCTGTTCTTCGAGGGCAAGCGGGGCGACATCGAGGTCGAGGTCGCGCTGCAATACAACGACGGCTACCAGGAGAACGTGTTCTCCTTCGCCAACAACATCAACACCCGCGAGGGCGGCACGCACCTCACCGGCTTCCGCGCCGCGCTCACCAGCCGTCTCGCCAGCTACGCCGAGGCGAACGGGTTCCTCAAGAGCTTCAAGGGTGGGGTGACCGGCGACGACGTGCGAGAAGGACTGACGGCAGTGGTTTCGGTGCGGCTGCCCGAGCCCCAGTTCGAGGGCCAGACGAAGGCCAAGCTCGGCAACACCGACGTCAAGGGCCTGGTCCAGCAGATCGTCAACGACAAGCTCGCCGAGAGCTTCGAGGAAGACCCGACCACCGCGCGGAAGATCGCCGACAAGTGTGTGCGCGCCGCCCAGGCCAGGGAAGCCGCGCGAAAGGCGCGCGAGCTGACGCGCAAGGGCGGGCGCGACGACGAGGGCCTCTCCGGCAAGCTCGCCGATTGTTCGGAGCGCGATCCCCAGTACCGGGAGCTGTTCCTGGTCGAGGGCGACTCGGCGGGCGGCTCGGCCAAGCAGGGGCGCGATCGCAAGACCCAGGCGGTGCTGCCGCTGCGGGGCAAGATCATCAACTCCGAGAAGGCGCGCTA
Organism: Candidatus Acidiferrum sp.; assembly: GCA_035317605.1. Classification (GTDB taxonomy): domain Bacteria; phylum Methylomirabilota; class Methylomirabilia; order Rokubacteriales; family CSP1-6; genus DATHGT01. The sequence continues at coordinate 40,596 of DATHGT010000273.1, forward strand.
CGACAAGGTCCTGTCCCACAATGAAATCCGCCTGCTCATCTCGGCCATGGGCACGGGCATCGGGACCGAGGAGTTCGACCTCAGCAAGTTGCGATACCACAAGCTCATCCTGATGACGGATGCCGACGTGGACGGCGCCCACATCCGGACGCTCTTGCTGACGTTCTTCTTCCGCCACATGAACGCGGTGATCGATCCCGGGCACCTCTACATCGCCCAGCCACCGCTCTTCAAGGTCAAGAAGGGCAAGGTGGAGAAGTACCTGATGAACGAGCGCGAGTTCGAGGAGTTCTTCCTCACCGCGTGGGTCGAGGGCGCCGCCGTGAAGGTGCCGGGGACGAAGGCGCCGATCACGGGCGTCCCGCTGCTGGAGCTGCTGCGAGAGGTCTCCGAGTACCGGAACCTGTTCGGCAAGATCGTGCGGCGCGGCGTGCCGGCTCCGATCCTGGCCGTGCTGCTGCGCGAGAAGTTCCGCGGCAACAAGCGCGGGGTCGGCCACGACGAGATCGGCGAGGCCATCGTCACCGCCGCGGCGGCCGTCAACGGCTACCACCCCGAAGTCCGGCCGGCCGAGAACGGTGCCGAGGGTCACACGGTGACCATCCCCGGGTCGCCCACGTTCACGTTCAGCACCGCGCTGTTCAAGTCCGCCGACTACGCGGCCCTCTACGACCTGTGGGAAAAACTGGCGGCGGCCGCCAAGGGTCCAACGGCGCTCATCGACGACGCCGGCAAAGAAACGCCGGTCAAGGATCTGGACGAGCTCCATCGCCTGGCCCTCGAGCGGTCCCGGGCTGGCGCCAGCTTCCAGCGCTACAAGGGCCTGGGCGAGATGAATCCGGAGCAGCTCTGGGAAACCACGATGAACCCGGAGACACGCACCCTGCTCAAGATCACCCAGGAGGACGCCGTCGGCGCCGACGAAATGTTCACGGTGCTGATGGGTGACGCGGTCGAACCGCGCCGCGCATTCATCGAGAAGCACGCCCTCGACGTCGCCAACCTGGATATTTAACGGAGGCCTGGGGTCGGCTTGAACCGCAGGTGGCCTGACCAAGAGGGCGTGGCTCCGCATCCCCGATCAATCGTTGCGGGTACAAGGCTCTAGGGAGATCTCGATTGCCGAACGAGCGGCAGGTGCCGGTTCCGATCGAAGAGGAGATGCGCAAGTCCTACCTGGACTATGCGATGTCCGTCATCGTCGGGCGGGCGCTGCCGGACATCCGCGACGGTCTCAAGCCCGTGCATCGCCGCGTGCTCTACGCGATGCAGGAGCTGGGGCTCAACTGGAACCGGCCGTACAAGAAATCCGCGCGGGTCGTCGGCGAAGTCCTCGGCAAGTACCACCCGCACGGCGACTCGCCGGTCTACGAAGCGCTCGTGCGCATGGTCCAGGAGTTCTCGCTGCGCTATCCGCTGGTCGACGGGCAGGGAAACTACGGCTCCATCGACGGCGATCCCCCCGCGGCCATGCGCTACACGGAGACGCGGCTGGCCAAGATCGCCCACGAGATGCTGGCCGACATCGACAAGGACACGGTCGGCTTCGTTCCCAACTTCGACGAGTCCCTCGAAGAGCCGGTGGTGCTCCCCACGCGGGTGCCCAACCTATTGATCAACGGCTCGTCGGGCATCGCGGTCGGCATGGCCACCAACATCCCGCCCCACAACCTGGGCGAGATTATCGACGGCCTCGTGATGCTGATCGACCGTCCCGCCACCACGATCGAAGAGCTGATGGCCGTGATCACGGGGCCGGATTTCCCCACCGCCGGGTACATCTACGGCGCCTCCGGCATCCGCGATGCGTACACTACCGGCCGCGGCAGCCTGACGCTCCGGGCCAAGGTGCACAAGGAAGAGATGCGTGGCGGCCGTACCGCTGTCGTGATCACCGAGCTGCCGTACCAGGTCAACAAGGCCACGCTGATCGAGAAGATCGCGGAGCTCAACCGCGAGCGCAAGATCGACGGCATCTCCGAGGTCCGCGACGAATCGAACCGCGAGGGTATCCGGGTCGTCATCGAGCTGGGCCGCGGCGAGCTGCCGGACATCGTGATCAACCAGCTCTACAAGCACACCCAGATGCAGACCAACTTCGGGATCATCATGCTGGCCCTGGTCGACCGGCGGCCGCAGGTGGTGAACCTCAAGGAGATGCTGGAGGCCTTCGTCCGCTTCCGGCGCGAGATCGTCACCCGGCGCACCCGCTACGATCTCGCCAAGGCCGAGGAGCGCGCCCACATCCTGGCCGGCTTGCGCAAGGCCGTCGAGCACCTCGACCTCGTCATCCGCCTGATCCGCCAGGCCGAGAGTCCGGACGTGGCCAGGGACTCGCTGATGGCGCGCCTGGAGCTCACCGAGATCCAGGCCCGGGCCATCCTCGACATGCGCCTGCAGCGCCTGACCCAGCTCGAGCGCACCAAGCTGATCGAGGAGCACGAGCAGACGCTGGCCCTCATCGAGGAGCTGCGCGGCATCCTCGCGTCGGACGAAAAGCTGATGTCGATCATCAAGACCGAGCTGCTCGCCATCAAGGACGAGTACGCCGACGCGCGGCGCACCGAGATCCTCGTCGAGACGTCAGACCTCACAATCGAGGACCTCCTCGCCGACGAGGAGATGGTGGTCACGATCACCCGCTCGGGGTACATCAAGCGCACCCACGTCGAGTCCTATCGTAGCCAGCGCCGCGGCGGCAAGGGCGTGACCGGCATGGAGACCAAGGAGGAGGACATCGTCGAGGACCTCTTCGTGGCCTCCACGCATTCGTACCTCTTGTTTTTCACCAACCTCGGCAAGATCCACCTGCTCAAGGTCCACGAGATCCCCGAGGGGGGTCGCCAGGCCAAGGGCAAGGCGATGGTGAATTTGTTGTCGCTCGGTGAGAGCGAGCGGGTGGCCACCTGCGTTCCCGTGCGTGATTTCGCCGCCGGCGGGCAGGTGCTGTTCGTGACCAAGCAGGGCAAGGTGAAAAAGACCGAGCTGGAGGCCTACTCGCACCCACGCGCGGGCGGCATCCAGGCCATCAGCCTCGACGAGGGCGACGAGGTCATCAAGACCCGCCGTACCGACGGCCAGCGCGAGGTCATGATCGCCACCAAGCTCGGGATGATCATCCGCTTCTCCGAGGAGGAAGTGCGGCCCATGGGCCGCGGGGCCAGCGGGGTGCGAGGCATCGACGTCGACGCCGAGGACGCCGTCATCGCCGCCGACGTGGTGCAGGAGGGCATGACGATCCTGACCGTCACCGAGCGCGGCTACGGCAAGCGCACCCCGCTCGACGAGTATCGCCTCCAGGGGCGGGCGGGCAAGGGCATCCTCGACATCAAGACCGGCGGCCGCAACGGCAACGTGGTGGCCATGCTCCAGGTCCGCGACGGCGACGACATCCTGGTCGTCACCACCAAGGGCAAGATCATCCGCTTCCACGCGGCCGACGTCTCCGCCCAGGGCCGCAACACGTGGGGCGTGAGGATCATCGACCTGGAGACCGATGACCGGGTCGGCTCCGTGTGTCGCGTCGACGCCGAGCAGGCGCCGGTCGAAGCGACCTAAGGCCTTTCCTTGCTCGACCTCAGGCTGATCCGCGAGCAGCCGGACGCGGTGGCCCAGCGGCTCGCCACCCGGGGCGCCGACGCCGGACAGCTCATCCGGGACCTGCTCGCCCGCGACGCCGAGCGCCGCCGCATCCTGCGCGAGGCCGAAGACCTCAAGGCCCTGCGCAACCGCGCCTCGGAAGCCATCGGCCAGGCCAAGCGCCGCGGCGAGGACGCCTCCGCCGAGCAAGCGCGCATGCGCGAGGTCTCCGACCGCATCAAGTCGTTCGACGCCGAGGTCAAGATCATCGAGGCCGACGTCGAGCGCATGCTGCTTGGTATCCCGAACCTGCCCAATCCGTCCGTGCCCGTGGGCAGCTCGTCGGACGACAACCCCGAGGTCCGCCGGTGGGGCACCCCGCGCAACTTCTCGTTCGACCCGCGCCCCCACGAGGACATCGGCGAGAAGCTCGGCATCCTCGACTTCGAGCGCGCCGCCAAGATCGCCAAGTCACGCTTCACGGTGATGTGGGGCGCCGGGGCCCGCCTGGAGCGCGCGCTGATCCAGTTCATGCTCGATCTCCACACCCGCGAGCACGGCTACACCGAGGTGTGGGTGCCCAATCTCGTGTCCGGCGAGACCATGCTCGGCGTCGGCCAGCTCCCCAAGTTCGAGGACCAGCTCTTCAAGACCGTGGAGCCCGACGACAACCGCACGCTCTACCTGATCCCGACCGCCGAAGTGCCGGTGACCGCGCTCCACAGCGGCGAGTTCCTCCCAGAGGACACGCTGCCCCGCCGCTACGTCTGCTACACCCCGTGCTTCCGCCGCGAGGCCGGCACGTACGGCCAGGACACCAAGGGCATGCTCCGCCAGCACCAGTTCGACAAGGTCGAGATGGTGAAAGTCACGACGCCCGCCCAGTCGTCCGACGAGCTGGAGTCGATGGTCCGCAACGCCGAGGAAGTGCTGCGCCGCCTGGAGATCCCGTACCGGGTGGTCGAGCTCTGCACCGGCGACATCGGCTTCGCCGCCGCCAAGACCTACGACATCGAGGTCTGGCTCCCAGGGCAGGGGAAGTACCGCGAGATCTCCTCCTGCTCGAACTGCGAGTCCTTCCAGTCCCGCCGCTCCGACATCCGCTACCGCCCGGCGGGTGGGCGCCACTCCGAGCACTGCCACACCCTCAACGGTTCCGGCCTCGCCGTCGGCCGCACCGTGATCGCGGTCCTGGAGAACTACCAGGAAGCCGACGGCACCGTGTTCGTCCCGGAGGCGCTCCGGCCATACATGGACGGCCGGGAGCGTATCGAGGCTGTGTCGACGTAGAGAACGCTGTGGAGTGGCGAATGTCGCGGGACCCGCTGGTGACTCTTTTCCTCGTCCGCACGCAGTGGCATGATCCACGAAGATTGTTGGAGCTGGCGCCGTCGTTGACAGACGCGGCCGAGTCCACAGCGCTCGTTGCGGAAAAGGCGCATCTGTTGGGTACGACCAATGTATCGCGGACAGCGCGTCAGCCGATGCGCGATAGGCAGGCAACCCGCGGGGTTGGTGCAATCGTAAGCGGCCCCCGTCAGTAGGGTTCTTGAGTTCTGACGGTAGCTGGGGTAGTGTTCGCCCAACGTGAACCACCGGTTGAGGGGCCGAGTGCAAAACGGCGGCACCCCCAGGCTGGCCACTGCGATCAATGGCGCCTATCCCGACTCCGATCTACCACATAACGCACGTCAAGAATTTGTTGACGATCGTCCGAGAAGGTCGGCTCGACTCGTACATCCGGCTCCAGGCTGGCGCCGGGACCTACGTCAACATCGCGCACAGCAACATTCAGGACCGTCGAGCGACGACACGGGTCAGCTGCGGTCCAGGTGGTGTTCTCCATGAATATGTCCCCTTCTACTTCGCCCCTCGATCGCCGATGCTCTTCGCGATCAAGCAAGGGAGGGTCGCGACGTACGAGGAGGGCCAGGACCCTGTCGTGTACCTGACCTCCACGGCTCAGGCTGTCCAGGCGGCCGGCTTGCCGTTCGTTTTCTGCGACGGCCACGGCACCATGAGCTTGACGGACTTCTACGACGACCTTGCCAGCCTGGATCAGATCGACGGGGTCGTCATGGCGGCGAAGTACTGGGCAGATACCGTCGAGGACGGTGACCGGTGTCGGCGACGTCAGGCTGAATTCCTCGTGCACCGATTCTTCCCCTGGACGCTGATCACGGGGGTCGGCGTCCGGACGAAGGGGCTGCTGGCGCAGGTACAACAATGCATCGCCTCGGTCGCGCACAAGCCGGATGTTCGCCTACGGCCTGACTGGTATTACGCTTGAGGTTGGCCATGGTGGAACTGACACTCGGGAACTTGCTTGAGGCTCAGGCTGACGCCCTCGTGAACACCGTGAATTGCGTCGGGGTCATGGGAAAGGGGGTGGCGTTACAGTTCAAGCAGGCATTTCCTGAAAACTTCCAGCAATACGAGCGCGCGTGCCGGCATGGCGAAGTGAAGCCAGGACAGATGTTCATCGTTGAGCGGTTGGTCCGGCCTCGCTTCATCATCAATTTTCCGACGAAGCGGCACTGGAAGGGCAAGGCTAGACTGGCCGACATCGAGAGCGGTCTCAGGGCTCTAGTCGAGGACGTGAAACGCCTGCGGATTGGCGTGATCGCCGTTCCGCCGCTTGGGTGCGGGAACGGCGGATTGGAATGGGCGGATGTACGACCCAGGATCGAAGCGGCGTTCGCTAGGGTGCCGGAGGTGCGGGTGTTGCTGTTCGAGCCCTTTGGCGCACCGCAACCCGACGAAATGCGAGTCGCAACCGACAGGCCGGGTCTGACACGGGCGCGAGCACTGCTGCTCGAGCTGCTTGCTGCCTACGCCGCCCCTGGGTACAAGGCGAGTTTGCTGGAATTGCAAAAGCTGGCATACCTGCTTCAAGCCGCCGGTGAGCAGCTCAAGCTGAAGTTCACGAAGCACATACGCGGCCCCTATGCCGAGCCCCTAAACCAAGTTCTACAGCGTCTCGAGGGGCACTATATCCGTGGGTACGGTGACCGCAGCGGACACGCGGGTATCTATCTATTGCCCGGAGCGGTTGAGAGTGCCGCGGAGCGACTGAGCGACGAGCCTGGGACAGCGGACCTCATCGCTCGAGTAAGCCGGGTGATCGAGGGATTCGAAACGCCCTATGGCATGGAGCTTCTAGCCACCGTGCATTGGGTCGCAATGGAATTCCCCGACGTCGCCGAGGATCCGGAAGCCGCAATTCGCCGAGTGAAAGAGTGGAGCGCCAGGAAGAGGGTTGCGTTCCGCGACGAGCATATCCGGAAGGCTTGGCGCCGCCTCCACGGGCAAGGCTGGTTGTCCAATCTGGACGCGCTGCGCGCCGCCTTCACGGCCTAGCCTCAGCTAGCAAGGCAGCGGACTTGAAATCCACCGGGCCGCAAAGCCCATGGGCGTTCGAATTTCGCGCCCTCCGCCGACAAATCAAGGAGCGGCAGCACTGAAGCGATGAGCATCGCGGGAGAGCTGGCGCGGTTTCTGACGAGGACGAAGGTCGGCGACCTGCCGCCGCTGGCGCTGGAGCGCGCGCGGATGGTGATCGCCAGCACGATTGCCAGCGCGGCGATGGGGGCGGACATCGTCTCCTCGCGAATCATCCGCGAGCTTGGGAAAGAGCGTGGAGGCGCGGAGGAGGCGACCGTCTGGTTCGACGGCGGGTGCAAACTTCCCGTCGCGGAGGCGGCGCGGGTGAACGCGGTGATGAGCGACGCTGCCGCGTCGGACGACAGCGACCTGCGCAGCATCGCGCACATCGGCACGATCGTCTCGACGACGGCCATCGCGATGGCGGAGCGCACCGGCGCGGGGGGCCGCGACGTGCTGGCGGCGATGGTGCTCGGCTACGAGATCGCGGGGCGCGTCGACGAGGCGCTCACCCCGGGCCGCAACGAACGCGGCTTTCACGGCTCGATCTCCACGATCTTCGGCGGCGCGGTCGCGGCCGGGACGCTTCTCGGGCTGACGCAGGAGCAGATGACCCAGGCGATCGCGCTGGCGGCGACCTCGATCGGCGGCCTGATGGCTGCCGCCAACACCAGCGTGGCGCGCGAGTATCACGCGGGGCTCTCGGCGATGCTCGGGATCCATGCGGCGCTCGCCGCGCACAAGGGGTTCGTGGCCGAGGAGAACGTGCTCGAGATGCCGCGCGGCTTTTTCTCCGCGTACGGCGGAGATGAT
>DATHGT010000274.1:0-26919 GCA_035317605.1 Candidatus Acidiferrum sp.
ACGCCGATCAAGCGCATCGGCCACGGGGTCATGGGCACCCCGAAGGTGAAGGAGACCGTGCAGTGGTTCCGTGACACGCTCGGGTTCATCTGCTCGGACGACGTCTACGCGGGCGACAAGCACAACATCATCGGCTCCTTCAACCGCTGCGACCGCGGCGACGAGTACGTCGACCACCACACGCTCTTCTGCGTCATGAACGAGCGGGCGGGGCTGAACCACACCTCGTTCGAGGTGCCGGACGTCGACGCCGTCATCAAGGACCACGAGTACATCGAGCGTCTGGGCAAGTACGAGCACATGTGGGGCGTCGGACGGCACCTGCTCGGCAGCCAGGTCTACGACTACTGGGCCGATCCGTGGGGCCGCGTCCACGAGCGCTGGGCCGACACCGACCGCCTGAACGCGCGCACGCCGGGCAACTTGCTCTCGGCGGAAGAAGCGCTGGTCAGCCAGTGGGGCGAGCGTCCGCCCGACAAGTTCATCCGTCACGTGAGCCAATAGCTCGGAGGGGAGCTTCGCCATGGCTGGGAAGAAGAAGGGAACCGGGTTGTTGATGGTGTGGTGTGACGTGCCGGCGGACAAGGAGGCCGAGTTCAACCGCTGGTACAACGAGGAGCACCTCGGCGAGCGGATGGCGATTCCGGGGTTCCTGAGCGCCGCGCGCTACGAGGCGGTCAAGGGCTCGCCCAAGCACCTGGCGTACTACGAGCTGGAGAGCCCGGCGGTGCTGGAGAGCGCCGCCTACAAGAAGGTGTCGGACAATCCGACGCCGTGGACCAAGCGCATGGGTCCGGGGGCGGTCGCGACCACCTTCATCCGCAACGTCTACACGATGATCCACCCGCAGGCCGCCACGCCCAAGATCGAGGACAGCCCGATGGCGCCCTCGCTCCAGATCGGGCGCATGGACGTGCCGCCCGAGATCGATGCCGACTTCAACAGCTGGTACAACACCATCTACGTCCCGAACTACGAGAAAGTCCCCGGCGTGATCCGCGGCCGTCGCTATCGCGCCCTCTCGGGCACCCCGCAGTACCTCACGCTCTACGAGTTCGAGCACCCGAAGGTCTCGGAGAGCGAGGAGTGGAAGGTCCAGCAGAACGCCTCGCCGGTGAGCAACCGCATCCGCCCGCACATGAAGCACGCCCCCGGCTCCCCCGGCGTCTACGTGAAGACCTTCGAGCTCTGATTCGAAGGGGGGCTTCGGCCCCCCTTCTCCACGCTCCTGAGAAGCTCCCGATCGCGCGAGGCGTGCTAGAGTTTCGCCGATGAAAATCCATCGCGTGCTCGCGCTGCTCGCTCTCCTCGCCGTGATCGTCGTCCCCGCGCCGGCCCCGGCCCAGCCGGGCGCGCCGAGCGTGACCCAGTTCAGCCCTCAGGGCGTGGTCAAGGGGGTTCGTCAGGTGGTCGCGCGGTTCTCGGCGCCGATGGTGCCGCTGGGGGATCCGCGGCCGGCCATCGAGGTGTTCGACGTCGACTGTCCCGAGGCGGGGACGGCGCGCTGGGTCGACAGCCGCGAGTGGGCGTACGACTTCGCGCGCGACCTGCCGGCCGGCGTGCGCTGCACGTTCCGCCTACGCGCCGGCGTCACCACCCTCGACGGCACGGCGGTGGGGGGCCGGCGGGAGTTCACGTTCTCGACGGGCGGCCCCGCCGTCCTGCCGTCTTCGGTCCCGCGCGCGGGCACCGAGTGGATCGACGAGACGCAAGCGTTCATGCTCGTCCTCGACGCCCCCGCCGACGAGGCGTCGATCGTGGCCCACACGCACTTCGTGGTCGAGGGCGTGCAGAGTCGGGTCGGAGCCCGGATCCTCACCGGCAAGGACCGCGAGACCATCCTGGCCTCGCGCGGCAAGAATCTGCCCGAAGGCCCCATCGTGATCCTGCAGGCGCGCCAGCGGTTCCCCAACGGCGCGCGGGTCACGCTGGTGTGGGGCAAGGGCATCGTCACCACCACCGGCGTGCCGACGACCGAGGAGCAGAAGCTCGAGTTCCGCGCGCGGCCGGCCTTCGAGGTCCACTTCACCTGCGAGCGCGAGCGCAAGGACGCCGACTGCCTGCCGGTGGGCTCGCTGCGCGTGACCTTCTCGGCGCCGGTGCCGTGGGCTCAGGCCAGCAAGCTCGCCCTCGTGGGTCCGGGGGGGCGCCGGTGGAAGGCCGAGGCGCGCGACACGCGCGACCCCCTGCACTGGGACGTGAGCTTCCACGCGCCGTTCCCCGAGAAGGCCACGCTCCGCGTGGAGATCCCGGCCGATTTCGTCGACGACGCCAACCGCCGGGCCGTCAACGCCGCGCGCTTCCCGCTCACCGTGAAGACCGCGGCGTTCCCGCCGCTGGCCAAGTTCGCCGCGCGCTTCGGCATCCTCGAGCGCGCCGATCCGGTGCTGCCGGTGACCCTGCGCCGCCTCGAGCCCAAGGTGAAGCTGGCGCTGCTGCGCGCGGATCGGCAGCCCAAGGGCGGCATGGCCGATTGGATGGAGAGCGTGAAGGCCACGGTGTTCCGCGTGCCGCCGGAGGCGAGCAGCGAGATCCAGCCGTGGCTGCGCCGGGTGGCCGAGGCCAAGCGCACCGCGTCGGTCTTCGGCGGCGGCGCGGCCGGCGTTCGCACGTCGGAGCTGCCGAAGCCGGGCGGCGCCGACGCCTTCGAGGTGATCGGACTGCCACTGGGCCGTCCCGGCCTCTACATCGTCGAGCTGGAGAGCGCCCGCCTCGGTCAATCGCTGCTGGAAAAGCCCGGGTCCATGTACGTCCCCACGGCCGCGCTCGTGACCAACCTGTCGGTGCATCTCAAGTGGGGGGCCGAGAACGCGCTGGTGTGGGTGACCGCGCTCGACAGCGGCCGTCCCGTGAGCGGCGCCAAGGTGACGATCCAGGACTGCTCGGGGGCGGTGCGCTGGCGCGGCGCCACCGACGGCCAGGGCCTGGCGCGGGTGACCGGGCTGCCCGCGCGCGCCGCGCTACCCCGCTGCGACGACGTCAAGGGCGGCGACGACTGGGAACAATCGAGGGCGCTTCGCGACACCAACGACGGCCTCCTCGTCATCGCCCAGACCCCCGACGACCTCGGGCTCGTTCACACGAGCTGGGACGAGGGCATCCAGCCCTGGCGCTTCAATCTGCCCACCGCGGAGGAGCGCGGTCCGCTGCGCGCGCACTCCATCCTCGACCGCCCGCTGTTCCGGGCCGGCGAGACCGTGCACATGAAGCACGTGATCCGCCGGCCCTCGCTGCAGGGCTTCGAGGCCGTGCCCGAGGCCGGCCGGCCCCGCCAGGTCGTGCTCAAGCACCTGGGCAGCGACGAGAAGTACGAATTCCCGCTCACGTGGAATCCCGCCGGGACCGCCGAGACGACCTGGAAGATTCCCACCGGGGCAAAGCTCGGCTCCTACTCGATCACGCTGGTCGGCCGGCCGCTTCAACGGGCGCGCTGGATGAAAGAGGACACCGACGTCTCCTACGCCTCGGGGATGTTCCGGGTGGAGGAGTTTCGCCTGCCCACCCTCCGCGCGGTGCTGCGCCCGCCCACCGAGCCGCTGGTCGACGCGACCGACGTCGCCCTCGACATCGCCGTCACCTATCTCGCCGGCGGCGGCGCCCGCCGCCTGCCCGTGACGGTGCGGACCCAGGTTCAGCCCCATCCCTTCCCCACCTTCGAGGGCTTCGAGAACTTCACCTTCGCCAACGGCGCCGTGACCGAAGGCGTGACCCGACGGGCGCGCGGAGACGACGACGAGGAGGACGACGAGTCGAGCGAGAGCGCGCCGCCGACGCGCGGCAAGCCCGCGGTGCACCAGCGCGACAGCCTGACCCTCGACGATCAGGGCACCGGCAAGGCCACCGTGCGCAAGCTCCCGCGCGCGGCCGTGCCCCGCGACCTGCTCGTCGAGCTGGAGTATCGCGATCCGTCGGGAGAGACGCAGACCGCGGCCCGGCGCCTGACGCTGTGGCCGTCGACGCGGCTGGTCGGCCTCGTGCCCGAGGGCGGCGAGGTGTTCGGCGAGACGCTGAAGGCTCACGCCGCGGTGATCGATCTCGCGGGCAAGCCGGTCGCCGGCGTGCCGGTGACGGTGGAGGCGTTCGAGCGCAAGCTGTACTCCCATCGCAAGCGGCTGGTCGGCGGGTTCTACGCGTACGAGCACGTCCAGGAGGTCCGTCGCCTCGGCGAGCTGTGCCGCGGGACGACGTCCCCGGGCGGGATGCTGATCTGCGAGGGCAAGGCGCCGGCGACCGGCAGCCTGATCCTCCAGGCCACGGCCCGCGACGAGCAAGGACGCGCCACCGTCGCCAACGCCGACGTCTGGGTCGTCGATCCCGAGCTGGCGTGGTGGTTCGAGGTGCGCGAGCACGACCGGATGGACGTATTGCCGGAGCGTCGCCGCTGGGAGCCCGGCGAGACCGCGCGCCTGCAGGTCCGCATGCCGTTCCGCGAGGCAACCGCGCTGGTGACCGTCGAGCGCGAAGGCGTGCTGGACGCGCGCATCGTCAAGCTGTCGGGCAGCCAGCCGGTGATCGAGCTGCCCGTCCTCGGCACCTACGCCCCCAACGTGTTCGTCTCGGTGCTGGCCGTGCGCGGACGGGTGGCCGGAGTGCAGCCGACCGCGCTCGTCGATCTCGGCCGTCCCGCCTTCAAGCTCGGCCTCGCGGAGATCCGCGTGGGCTGGCGCGCCCACGAGCTGAAAGTGACGGTGACGCCGGAGCGCGACACCTATAAAGTCAGAGAGCGAGCCCGCGTGCGCGTGAAAGTCGTCACCGCCGACGGCAAGCCGCCGGCCCCGGGCAGCGAGGTCGCGCTCGCCGCCGTCGACGAGGCGCTGCTGGAGCTGGCCCCGAACCCGAGCTGGGACCTCCTGCCCGCGATGCTGACCCGTCGCGCGCTCTCGCTCACCACCTCCACCGCGCAGCTCCACGTGGTGGGCAAGCGCCACTTCGGGCTCAAGGCCCTGCCCGCGGGCGGCGGCGGTGGGCGGCAGACCACGCGCGAGCTGTTCGACACGCTCCTCTACTGGAACGCCCGCGTCGCGCTGGACGAGCGCGGCGAAGCGACGGTCGAGATCCCGCTCAACGATTCGCTCACGAGCTTCCGGGTGGTCGCGGTGGCCACCAGCGGCACCGGGCTCTTCGGCACCGGCGCCGGCACCTTCAAGGCGACGCAAGATCTCATGCTGCTGGCCGGGCTGCCGCCGCTCGTGCGCAACGGCGACCGCTTCGCCGCCGAGGTGACGCTGCGCAACGCCACCGCGCGGCCGATGGAGGTCGTGGCGCGCGCCCGCGTCGAGGGCCTGGGCACGGCGCTGGAGCCGCGCGCGGCCACGCTCGCCGCCGGAGAATCGCGCGCGGTCACGTGGGACGTCACCGTCCCGGCCGGCGCGAGCGCGCTCGCGTGGGAGATCGAAGCGGGCGAGCGGGGTGGAGCGATGGACCGGTTGCGCCTCTCGCAGAAGGTCGTTTCGCCCGTGCCGGTAAGGACGTATCAGGCCACGCTGTTCCAGGCCGAGGCCGCCGGAGGGGTGAGTCGTCAGGCGGTCGAGCGGCCCTCCGACTCGATCGCCGGCCAGGGTGGGGTGCGGGTCACGCTGGCGCCCACGCTGGTGACCGGCATCGAGCCCGTGCGCGACTGGATGACGCGCTACCCGTACACGTGCCTCGAGCAGGAAGTCTCCCGCGCCGTCGCGCTGAAGGACGCCGCGCGCTGGAAGGCCCTGGTCGAGCGCATGCCGTCGTACGTCGACGGCGACGGTCTCCTCAAGTACTTCCCGGGATCTCTCGAGGGCAGTGACGTGCTGACCGCGTACGTGAGCGCGGTCGCTCACGAGGCGGGCTTCAAGATTCCCCCCGAGATCGAAAAGCGCCTCGACGAGGCGCTCGCCAAGTTCGTCGAGGGCAAGCTCCGGCGCGGCTCGGACATCGCGCGCCCCGACCTCACCCTGCGCAAGCTCGCCGCGCTGGAGGCGCTGGCCCGCCGCGGCCACGCCGATCCAAAGCTGGTCTCGACGATCGCGGTCGAGCCGAACCTGTGGCCCACCTCGGGCGTGCTCGATTGGTGGAGCGTACTGCGGCGGGTCTACAACGTGCCCCAGCGCGCGCCCCGCCTGGCCGAGGCCGAGCAGATCGTCCGCGCCCGGCTCAACGTGCAGGGCACGACCATGGGCTTCTCCACCGAGGCGAGCGATCGCCTGTGGTGGCTGATGGTCTCGACCGACGTCAACGCGGTCCGGCTGATCCTCACGCTGATCGAGGCCGGCGCCTGGCGGGACGAGGTGCCGCGGCTGATGCGAGCCGCGCTCGCGCGTCAGCAGCGGGGCGTCTGGGACCTGACGGTGGCCAACGCGTGGGGCACGCTCGCCGTCGAGCGCTTCGCGCGCGAATTCGAGAAGACGCCGGTGGCCGGCGTGACCACCACCAGGCTCGGCGGCGAGCGCCGCAGTGTGGAGTGGGTGTCGGCGCCGCGTGGACGGGTCCTCGCCTTCCCGTGGCCGGCCGCGGCCGACGAGGTGACGGTCGCCCACGAGGGCGCCGGTCGGCCGTGGGTGACCATCGAGACCCAGGCGGCCATCCCGCTCCGGACGGCGCTGTCGAGCGGCTATCGTGTCGTCCGCACGCTGGTGCCGGTCGAGCGACGCGACCCGCGACACTGGAGCCGCGGCGACGTGGTGAGGGTCAGATTGCAGGTGGACGCGCAGTCGGACATGACCTGGGTGGTCATCAACGATCCGATCCCCGCCGGCGCCTCGCACCTCGGCCGCGGCCTCGGCGGCGAGTCCGCGATCGCCGCGGGTGGGGAGCGCCAGGACGGGTGGGCGTGGCCGGCCTTCCAGGAGCGGGCGTTCGAGGGGTTCCGCGCGTACTACCGATATGTTCCCAAGGGTCCGCTCACCGCCGAGTACACGATCCGCCTGAACCAGGCCGGCCGCTTCGTGCTGCCGCCGACGCGGGTCGAGGCGCTGTACGCGCCGGAGATGTTCGGCGAGCTGCCCAACGCCGTGCTCGAGGTCGCGCCCTGATCCTGGCCCCGGCCCTCGCGCTGGCGCTGGCGCTGGTCACCGGCGAGACGGTGCTGTCGCCGCCCGAGCCGGCCGCGGTCAGCGCCGCGTGGCAGCCGTCGGACGCCGTGCTGCTGGACCGCGGGGGAGAGGTGCTGCACGAGCGTCGGATCGACGCCACCCGCCGGCGCCTGGCCTGGACCGCGCTCGGCGACGTGTCCCCGGCGCTGGTGGGCGCGGTCGTCGCGTCGGAGGATCGTCGGTTCCGCGAGCATCGCGGGGTCGACGGGCGCGCGCTCGTCGCCGCGGCGTGGACGCGGCTGCGCGGCGGGCCGCCGCGGGGCGGCAGCACGATCACCATGCAGCTCGCGGGGCTGCTCGATCCCACCCTGCGCCGTCGCCGCGAGCCGCGCGGGCTCGCCCAGAAGTGGCGGCAGATGCGCCTGGCCTGGGCGCTAGAGTCGCGCTGGACCAAGGACCAGGTCCTCGAAGCGTATCTGAATCTCGTCACCTTCAGAGGCGAGCTGACCGGGGTGGCGGCGGCCGCCGACGGCATCTTCGCCAAGGCCCCGCACGGGCTCACGCGCTCGGAATCGGCGGTGCTCGCGGCCCTGCTGCGCGGGCCGGGAGCGCCGCCCGATCTGGTGCGGCGCCGCGCGCGCGCGATTGCCGGGGGCGACGTGGCCGATCCGATCGAGGCCGCGGTCGATCGGGTGTTCGCCACCGACGGTCCCCACGGTCCGCGCCGCGCCGATGCCCCGCACGTCGCCCAGCGTCTGCTCCACGCGGGTGGACCGACGCGGGTGGCCGCCACGCTCGACGCCGGCCTCCAGCGGCTGGTCGCCCAGACCCTCCGCCGTCACCTGCTCGCCGTGCGCGGGTCGCGGGTGACCGACGGCGCGGTGCTGGTCGTCGACAACGCGAGCGGCGAGGTGCTCGCGTACGTGGGATCGAGCGGCGATCTCTCGCCGGCGCCGCACGTCGACGGCGTACGCGCGCGGCGCCAGGCCGGCTCGTCGCTCAAGCCGTTCCTGTACGGCCTGGCCATCGACTGGCACCTGCTGACGCCGGCCACGCTGCTGGAGGACGCGCCGCTGGAGATCGCGGTGGCCGGCGGTCTCTATCGGCCGCGCAACTACGATGAGTCGTTCCGCGGCCCGGTGAGCGCGCGCACCGCGCTGGCCGCGTCGCTCAACGTGCCGGCCGTGCGCGTGCTCACGCTGCTCGGCGCCGAGGCGTTCGTGGAGGAGCTGCGCGGGCTCGGCTTCGGACTCGAGCAACCCGGCGACTGGTACGGCCCGGCGCTCGCGCTGGGCTCGGCCGACGTGACCCTGTGGGAGCTGACCGCCGCGTACCGCGCTCTCGCCAACGGCGGGACGTGGAGTCCGCTGCGCCTGACGCCGGGTGACTCGGGGACCGAAGTCCGTCGCGTGCTCTCCGAGGACGCCGCGTTCCTGGTCGCCCACGTGCTGGCCGACCGCGAGAGCCGCAGCACGACCTTCGGACTCGAGAACGTGCTGGCCACCCCGTTCTGGACGGCGGTGAAGACGGGCACGAGCAAGGACATGCGCGACAACTGGTGCGTCGGCTTCTCGCGGCGCTACACGGTGGGCGTCTGGGTCGGGAACTTCTCGGGCGCGCCGATGCAGAACGTGAGCGGGATCACCGGCGCCGCTCCCGTGTGGGTCGACGTGATGAGCGCGCTGCATCGCGCGGTCCCGAGCCCGGCCCCGGCGCCGCCGCCCGGGGTGGTCGCCGCCCGCGTGGCGTTCGCCGGCGGGGTGGAGCCGGAGCGCCGCGACTGGTTCCTGCGCGGCACCGAGCCCGTCGCCGCCGCCACCTTGGTCGCCGCGCGCCAGGCCCGCATCGTGGCCCCCGTGTCAGGCACGATCATCGCGATCGACCCCGAGATCCCCCCCGATCGCCAGCGCGTGGCCTTCGAGGCCGACGGCACCGATGCCGGCCTTCACTTCGTCCTCGACGACGTCGAGATCGGTCGCGCTCCCGGCCCCCTGCTCTGGCAGCCCCACCCCGGCCGCCACGTGCTCGCGCTCCGCGACGAGCACGCGCGACTCCGCGACACCGTCACGTTCGAAGTCCGCGGACGCTGACCGGTCAGCTCTTCGGCAGCGTGACCTGGCGGCGGGGCGTCAGCGCGACGCTGCGGAAGTCGGTGAAGTCGAGCGTCGGCATCTCGACGCTGAGCGCGCGTAGGACGCCGTTGGCGAGGTCGTTGTAGCGGCTGAAGTACTGGCGCAGGCGGCCGCGCCAGGCGGGAATGCCGCCGTTCGCGTGCAGCTCGAACGCTGACTCGCGGCCATCGAGCGCCGAAGCGACGTGGTCCGAAGCGAGCTGGAGCAGCGCCGAGCGCTGGAGCGCCGTGTATCCCCCGCCCCCGAACGATTCCTCCAATCCAGCCGCCAGCTCGGGGTTGGCGAGATCGGTGTCCGACGGCGCGACGACGAGGGACGAGCCGGGCAGGATGCGCAGGATTTCCGCCATCCGCTGGCGCGCTTTCTGGATCGCGATGGTGCCGGCCGCGATGTGGGACCGGTTCGGGATCGCGAGCCCGTCGGCGCTGGTTTCCGGATCCAGCTCGGCCGCGGTGATGCAGGTCCGCACGGTCTGGACGTCGACCACGAGATCGATCAGGTATTCGAGCGTGGGCTCATTCTGGCGCAGTCCCATGGCGTCAGTGCAGGCCAGGGCCAGCCCGAGCGTGAACTCCGCCTTCGAGAGCCAGCAGTAGAGCTGGTGCCAGAAGAGCCACGAGGCGATGGTATCGAGCACCGGCCCCACGAAGAAGACGCGCTCCCACGGAAGGAAGACGTCGTCGAGCCACATCTGCCCGTCCAGCTCGTCGAAGCGGCTGCTCATCGGGGCCATGAACGGGTTCGCGTGACGCGCGGCGATCTTGCGGCAGACGACCGTGACTCCCGGCGCGTTGATGGGCACCGCGAACGTCGCGCGGTGCGGTCCCAGGTCGACCCCTGACAGGGCGCCGACGTACACGTCCTCGGCATAGGCGGGAGACGTGTGCATGCTGATCTTGCCGCTGACCACGAGGCCGCCGTCGGTCTCGCGCACGAGCCGCAGGGCCAGACGGTCGGCCGGATCCGGGCGCATCCGGTAACCGATCGTGGCCGCGCCACCCGCGAACGTGAGGAAGCGCCGGCCCTGGCCGATGAGCTCGCGATACGCGACCGCGCGCGCGACGTCCGCGGGCGGCGGGCGGTGCAGCCGCACGGTCTCCAGGATGCCCAGCGCGATGAGGTGGCCGTAGGCGGGCGTGTGGGTGACGTTGCCCGCGCTGAGGAACGTCGTCGCCGAGAAGCACCGGCCCAGCCCGCGCAGATCGGCCGGGGTGCGCGGCACCGTGAAGGCCCAGGGCGCCCGCCGGCCCTCGGCGTCCGGCGGGGCGAGGACCACGTCGCGCCACGCCGGGTCGAAGTGGCGGTCGTACCAGGCGACGTACTCATCGACCATCGCGCGGGTGGCGGGATGGACGGTGACGTCGTCGATCAGTCCCTCGCCGACGATCCAGACCCGGCGCCCGTCGCGCAGCGCCTCCCGATATTCCTTCCCCGTCCGCATTCAGACGACGCTGACGTCAGAGTCTGATGCCGACCTCGGCGAGGCGGGGGCGGACGCGGTCGGTGAGGAGGCCGATGCGGACCAGGTTGTTGACCATCGAGGTGTGCATGTCGCGGCGGAAGAACTTGCGGAAGGGGGCGTAGTCGTTGCGGGCGGCCACGTCGCGGCGGTAGGTGCGCGCCTCCTCGATCTGGGCCGCCGAGAAGCCGACGTCCTGGTAGGCCTCGAGCGGGAAGAACCCGGTCAGGATCTTCTCGATGGCCAGGCAGGTGAAGTCTTCCATCTCGCGCCGCTCGGAATCGCTCGCCCCCTGGACGATCGCGGGCAGGGCCAGCATGCCAAAGCCCATGTGACGCGACTCGTCCTGCAGGATGCGGCCGCACACCTCGCGCAGCACGGGGTCGGTGGCGGCCTGGCCCATCATGCGGAACATCGAGACCGCGAAGGTCTCGGCGATGAGCTGGAGCGCGATGGTCTTGATGTACCAGCGGGGGTCGGTGAGGATCGCGTCGAAGATGAAGCGCTCGTTGTCCGGCATGGGATAGTGCAGGCCGCCGAGCCGGGTCTCGATGTAGCGCTCGAGGACTTCGTTGTGCCGCGCCTCGTCCATCACCTGGGTGGCCTGGAAGAACTTCTGGTCGGCGCCCTGGACGATGTCGACGAGCTGGCTGCACGCGAGCATGGCCCCCTGCTCGCCGTAGACCAGCACCGACAGCCGCCAGGCGGTGATGCGCCGGTTCAGCTCCACCCGGTCGGCCTCACCCAGGCGCTCCCACAGCGGCCCCCCGTGGATGTCGATCAGCTCGTCGGCGAGCACGCGCCCGTCGTCGGTCCCCGGCGTCTCCCAGGCGATGTCGCGGGAGGCGTTCCACTGATCGCGCTTGGCCTTCTCGTAGAGGCCGCGCATGTCCTCGGCCTGCACCGAGTAGTCGAACTCGAACACCGTGTCGAAGGAGCTACCGATCACCCACCGGTCCATGGAACCTCCCGAGGCGAAGCTACCCGCTTTGTACCACGGGCCGGGGCGAGGAGGGTCCTACGAAAGGAGCGCGAACCGGACAGCCTGTTCCAGGTACTCGAGATCGAACGGCTTGCAGATGTAGTCGAAGGCTCCGGCGGCGAGGGCCTTGCGCGCCTCGGTCTCGTCCGCTTTCCCGCTGATCATGATCACCTTCGTGGTCGGCGAGAGACCCAGGATGGCCGTCAAGGCGGCCACGCCGTGCAGCCGGGGGAGGTCGACGTCGAGGAGGACGAGGTCGGGGTGGCTGGTGGCCACCGACTGCAGCGCCGCCGCGCCGTCCTCGGCCGTATCGATCCGGTACCCCCGGTCGATCAGGACATCGGCCAGCAGCGAGCGGATCTCCGGCTCGTCGTCGACGACCAGAATGCAGTAGGCCACGGCCTCGGTCACCATCCTGGAACCCTCCGCGTGTTCTCCCCCTCGCATTATCGCGAAGGTCTCCCCGTCGGACGAGCGTTTTTCGCGAGCCGGCAGGGCAAGACTCTTCCCAGGTGACGCGAACGTTACGGGAGCCGCGACAGCAACGCGAGGGCCGGGGCCACGCGGATACCTTCCGGGCTCACGAAGTCCTTGGTGCCGGTGGCGGAGATCTGCCAGGCCTCGCAGCCCGGGAAGCGGAGGACGAGATAGCGCAAGCCCCCATCGACGGGGGCATCGGCCCACTTGCATTCCACGAAGAGCGTGGGCCGCTGGCGCTCGACGACCACGAAGTCGACTTCGCGGCCGTCGACGTCGCGAAAGTAGCGCAACTCGACGTCCCGGCCCTCGGTGTCCTGCACGAAATGCACCCACTTATGAAGATGGACGCCCACCAGGTTCTCGAAGCGCGGGGCGGCCTCCGGCACCGCGGACCAGTCGAGATGGTAGTGCTTTTGTTCCTTCTTCACGGCCGGATGCGCGGCGCCCCGAACGGCGACACCCGGAACAGGCCGTACAGGCGCTCCAGGATGGCCAGCCAGTTCGCCACCGTGGCGTGGCTCACCTGCAGATCCTCGCGGAGCGCGTTCACGGACAGGGGCGATCCGACCAGCTCGGGCAGGCGCATCATGAGCAGCTCCAGCCGGCCGAGGTCGGTCACCCGCTCGAGGCTCGTGAGCTCCTCGCGCACGAGGAGGTTTCGATACTCGCGCGACCACCGTCGCGCCTGCGTCTCGTCGCCGCCGAAGAACGGTTCGGGGAAACCGCTCAGGGTCAGCAGGTCGCGAAGCTCGGCCGGGCGCCGCAGGCGAGCTCTCCGGCCGAGAGCGGGTGCATGCGGAGCAGGTGGTAACGTCCCTGTAACGAATCGCCCCCGTGGCGATAGAAGTCGAGGCGCGCACTGCCCGTGACGAGGATCTTCTGGCCGGGACGACGGCGATCGTACAGCCCCTTCAGGAAGCGCCGCCACAGCCGGTCCTTGTGAATCTCGTCGAACACCCACAGGGTGGAGGTGGGCAGCTCGCCGGCGAGGATGGCCTGGCGATCGGCGCTGGCGTCCCAATTCAGGTAGCCGGCCGCGCGGCCCAGGATGCGGCGGGCCAGCGTGGTCTTGCCGACCTGGCGCGGCCCGGCCACGAAGACCATCTTGCGCGAGAGGTCGCGGCGGATCTGGGGCTCGAGGTAGCGGGGGCCGAAGGCCACGAAAGGAGGTGACGAGTATTTTCGATCATGGTCAATAATTCAAGCGAGCGTTTTCTAGCCAGGGCTAAATTCGTGGTGGCGGCGCTCGTGGCGCCGGTCCTGCTGCTCCAGCAGATCTACCGGCTCACCCACGACGGCTTCGCGGAGCCGCTCGACATCTTCCTGGTCCCCATCTCGCGGGACGCGAGCGGCTTCACCTACGAAGCGGTCTTCACCTGAGGCAGGTTGCCATCAAAATGATGTAGACATACAATTGGTGACATGATCCGTACCCAGATTCAATTGCCCGACGAGCTGTACCGGCGAGTCAAGCGCTTGGCGGCCGAGCGAGAGATGTCGCTGGCCGAAATGACCCGGCGCGGGCTGGAGCTGCTGCTCGAGCGCTATCCGGCGCCAGGGACGACCACGGCCGCCTGGAAACTGCCCACGCTGAACGGCGGCGGCCTCAAGGTGTCGCTGAAGCGGCTGCGTGAGCTCGCGGTCGAGGACGAGGAGACCCGGAGCATTCGCCGTCCGTGATGTCCATCGACACCAACATCCTGCTGCCCGCCGTCGAGACGAAGAATGGCCATCACGTCAAGGCCGCGGCTTTCCTCGAATCGATCAACGCGCGGGGCGACGTGGCCATTTCGGAATTGGCCCTCGTCGAGCTCTACGTCCTGCTGCGCAATCCCGCCGTCCTCGGCAAACCGCTGACGCCCGCCGATGCCGTCATGGTCTGCGACGAGTTTCGTCGGCATCCGGCCTGGCAAATCATTGGTTTCCCGAGCGACAGCCGCGCGTTCCATGACGCCTACTGGCCGAGGCTCGCCGCGAGGGACTTCGCCCGCCGGCGGGCCTACGCCTATCGTCTTGCCCTCACCCTCATCCGCCAAGGTGTCCAGGATTTCGCCACCGTCAGCGTCGAGGACTTCGAAGGCTTTGGCTTCCAGCGCGTGTGGAATCCCCTCGAACGCTGAGCGTTTCTCGCCCCTCGTACGTGTCGCAAGCGCCTCGTCGCCCGCCATCGGCGGGGCTGATCGGGCTAGGAGGCGGCACTCTCCAGGGCGCGCAGCTTCTTCTTCAGCGCCGCTGGGAAGTCGACGAACACGAAACGGCTAGACCTTGCCCCGGATCAGCGACGCCTTGTAGTCGGTGTCGTCGATACAGATCGCGAACGGCTTCGTCGCTGATTTCACGATTTGTCCAGGTGGGAGGCACGGCGGCGGCGGAATATTGACATCCCCAAGCATACGAATTAGGGTCTGGCGTATGCGGACAACGCTCGACCTCCCGGGTGAGCTCATCGAGGAAGCGCAACGCCTCCTCGGGTTCAAATCCAAGACGGACACTGTCGTCGTCTCCCTGCGCGAACTGATCCGCCGCCACCGTATCGGGGAACTGAAGGCGCTGCTCGGCAACGTGCGCCTCGACGTCGATCTTCCGGCGTCGCGGCGGCGGCCGCGACGCCGCGCGTGATCTGCGTCGACACGTCGGTGTGGGTCTCGGCGTTGCGCCACGGCCACCGCCCCGAGGCCGGCCATCTCGCGGAGTTGCTCGACGGCGACGAGGTGGCCCTGCCCGCACCGGTGCGGGCCGAACTCCTCGCCGGCGCGTCGCTGCGGGATCGCCCACGCTTGAGGAGCACCCTGTCGGCCCTACCGGTCCTCTATCCTGCGCAGACCACCTGGGACCTGATCGACCGCTGGATCGATCAAGCCGGCGCCGCCGGCGAACGATTCGGGGTCATGGACCTGCTCATTGCGGCGATCGCCGTGGAACAGGGCGCGTCCCTCTGGTCGCTGGACCACGACTTCGCCCGCATGGCCCGGCTGCGCTTGGTCGTGCTCCACCGGACGCAGTGACGACCGCGCACGAACCGTCACACACGAGGACGTGGCAACTTCCGCGTTGACGCGCCTCGCGTCGGATCCAGCGCGACCCAGACTACCGAACCTCTCACCACGAAGGCCAGCCCTCGTTGGCCTTCGACAGTTGCCGGGCCTTGACGACGAGGTCATCCCTCAGCACGACGGTCGTCCTCATGCATACCCTCCTTGGGTCATACGCCGATCATACGAACGTGGGCGCAAGGTCAATCCGGCGCTCGCCCCACGGATCGCGTGATCTTCGCGTCTCCGCTCCACCCCAAGGGCCAAAGGTGTTCGGAAGACAACACCTGCCGCCGATCGTGGCTTGTACGTGTGCGCGTCCGCCTGTAAAGACAGGTACAGAGGGGGACACCACATGCTCAATCGGCGGCGGTTTGTCTACACTCTGGCGGGTCTCATCGCGTTTGGGTCAAGTCGGTGGGTAGTGGCAAGCGCGGCCACGGCGGGTGGCGTGAGTCTGGAAGGGCTGCTTACGCGCGAGGTGTTTCTCGCGCTCGTGAAAGAACCGTTCGGCCTCCTGCTGGACAACCGTACGGCGGGGCTCTTCTTGCTCAAGCTCGAGGACGAGGACGCCCAGCCGGGCAGTGAGCAGTTCACGCTGACGTTTCAGGCCCCGCGCGAGCTGATCTTGCTCGACGGAACCTATCGCATCTCGCACGTCACCGCGGGCACCACGGACGTGTTCCTGCAGCCCGCGGGGCACGACGATCGCTCCAGCTACTGCAAGGCGTCGTTCAATCTCCTGCGAACAGGCGCCGGTGCTCACACTCGAGGGTGAGAGGTACAGGGTAGTGAACCCGGCGACTCCAGAAGCGTACGGCGATGTGTTCGACCGGCTCGAGCGCGACGAGGTGCGCTACGTCGTGATCGGCGGCGTGGCCGTGGTCCTGCACGGCCACGTCCGCCCGATCGTCGACCTCGATATCGTCGTCGACCCGGCGCCACGCGAAGCGGACCGCGCCCTGAGCACGCTGGCCCGCTGCGGCTTCGTCCCGAGCATTCCCCTTCCCCTGGCCATGGTGTCGGTGCTCCGGATGTTCGATCGCTTGCAGCGCGAGGTCGACGTCAATGTGCGCTATCACATCCCGTTCGACGAACTGTGGGCCGGGGCCCAGCGCGTGCGGACGGGCGACAGCGCGGTTCGGGTCGCGTCCCTCGACGATCTGCTCCGCGCCAAGCGGATCACCGCGCGCCCCCACGATCTCCAGGACGTCGAGGGATTGCTGCGGGTGCTCGGCGGCCAGCCCGGCGCGTGACGATCGGCGCCGCCGCGCTCCGGGCCGACAGCTTGCGACGGCGGCGAAGCGGCTATATGGTGGGCAAGATTTGCCCATGCTCGACAAGCTGACCATCGAATCGTTCGAGCCGCACGTGGGGACGTCGTTCTGGCTCCACGCCCAGAATCGGAAGATCGAGCTTCGGCTCACCCGCGCGGCGAAGGTGATGGAGAGCGCGGCGGCCCGGCTCAGCCGCACGCCGTTCTCGCTGTACTTCCTGGCCCCGGTCCTGCTGCCCCAGCAGATCTACCGGCTGACCCACCAGGAATTCGCGGAGCCACTGGACATCTTCCTGGTTCCCATCGGCCGGGATGCGAGCGGCGTCACCCTTGAAGCCGTGTTCACCTGAGGCCGCCACCGAGGAGGACATGCTCACCCGGCGACGGTTCACGTACACCCTGATGGGGCTGGCCATGCTCAGGTCCGGTCGATCGACCTGCGCGAACGCCGCCGACTCCAACGTCTCCGCGAACGGCGTCAGCCTGGAAGGGCCGCTGACTCGAGACGTGTTCCTCGCGCTGGTGGGGCAGGAATTCAGCCTGTTGCTCACCAACCGTCCGGCCATCCTCGTTCTGCTGAGGGTCGACGACGGCGGGCGCCCCGACGGCAGCCAGTTCACCGTGGTGTTTCGAGGGGCGTCTGACCTGAAGGTTGTGAACGTGTTGGAAGGCACCTATCGAATCACCCACTCGACCGCCGGGACCACGGAGTTGTACCTGCGGCCCAAGGGCGGTGACGATCGCTACGTCTACTTCGAGGCGCCCTTCAACGTGACGCCGGACAACGCGGGCATCCCCCCTCCGGTCCGTGAGCCCCGCCGGTTCGAACGTCCGCTGTACGAGCCGGAGCGACCACGGCGCTGACGCTCACGAAGACGCGGACGCCGAAGTCGGCGTCCACCGCATGAGGAAGTACACGCCGTTAGTGTCGACGTGCTCGAACCCGAGCCGTCGGTACAGGCTCAGCGCGGGGTTGAATCCCTCCACGTGGATGGTCACGGGTTTGCCGGCCTTCGCGCCGCGGTCCATGACCTGTCGCAGCAGTGTCGAGCCGATGCCCCGGTCTCGACACTCCGGCGTCAGCGCGATGTCCACGAGCCGGATCTGATCGGCCCACTCGTCGATCCACAGCCGTCCGACCGGCGCGCCGCTGTGCTCGATGATGCTGCGCTCACACGTCGGATAGTGGATGCCGTAGTGCGCGAACTGGGCGGCGAACTGCTGCTCGAGGAAGGCCTGCTTCTGCGTCTCGTCGAACGGGAAGTGCGCCATCTCCGCCTCCCGCGTCGAGGCGTAGAGGCGGCGCATGAAATCGTAATCGGCCTCGGTGGCGGGACGAAGGGTGACGCCGCCTCCCGTCACGCCCGCAGGTTGAACGACGCCCGGTAGTGTGTGGCCTGTTCGTCGGTCCCCGCCGCCTGGACGTAGAGCTCGACGCTGCCGGCGGTGGCGTGGTGCAGCACGATCACGTCGTCCTTCAGCCTCACGTCGCTCGGCCCGTGGAAGAGGACCGTGAACTGCTCGTACTGGCGACAGCAGCTCTCGTCGGTCACCCCGACCAGGACGAATCGGACCCGACGCTCGTCGATCACGGCCGTGAACGGTTGGTGGCGAAGGGCGAGGAACACCTCGCGGCCCAGGCGACCGCTGAGAGTAGGGCCGCTCGAGCGCTCAGCGGCGCGCGCGATCCCCGCCAGGCTGGGACCGAGCACGGCGGCGCTGACCACCCCGTAGACAAATCGTCGACGATTCAACATGTTCATCTCCCCGGTAGAGAACTCTCCGGAGCGCGCCACGCGGCGCGCTCCGTCGGTCGTCATCGACACGCGTGTATTCCCCGACATCGCCTACGGGGGCGTCACGATCGGACCGGCGATCAGGCTGATCGTCGGATCGGCGTACACCGCCCCCGTGTTGTGACTCTGTAGCTCCGCCGTCGCGTCAGGGCTCGCTGGCGCGTTGTCGACGAGCTCCGCCGTCGCCCCGCTCAGCTCGACATAGATCAAGTGAGCGGCCGTGCCGTCGAAGGTCGGATAGTCGTACGTATTGGGCACGATCGGCACCGTGTTGCCGCGAACGTCCGCGCGGACCCTGGCCGGGCTTCCCTGATTGTCGGCCGCCAGGAAGATCGCCGCCAGCGGGAAGTCGACCGGCGTGCCGTCCGTCGCCGCGAAGTTGTTCGTGATCGTCACGTCGTTCGTGGAGACGATGCCCAGCCCGGCCGTCGTCGAGCCGAGGAACTGGAGGTCGATGGCGCGGGCCTGTGGCGTCTGGTGGACCGTGTTGCCGTCGATCCGCAGCGTCATGGCCGTCCGGCCCTGACCGAGGACGCGGATACCGTTACCCGACGCCGACCCCGACCCGATGATCGCCGGGTTGCCGATGAAGTTGCCAGAGATCGTCCCGACGACCGTGCCGCCCGTCGAGGTCGCCGACGAGAAGACGTTCACGGCGCTCAGAGTCGCCGTGAGCATCGGGCTGACCAAGGTGCCGTTGTTGAGGAATTTGAACGTCAGGTTCGCCGAACCGTCCTGGGTGAAGCTCGCGTGGATGCCGTTGTCGTTGAAGGCGTTGCCGGACACCGTCAACGTGCCCACCGTCGCCGTGTCGTGGGCCTGGACCTCGAGGCCGCGCTGCGGCGAGTTCGCGGAGAACGTGTTGCCGGTGATGCTGCCGCCCGTGACCGTCGATGTCCCGCTCGCCTCGAAGAGGAACGAATTGTTCCCGAAGGTGTCGTTGAGGTTGTTGAACGTGCTGTTGCTCACCACGAGCGACGAGATCGTGCCCGACGTGTTCCGGATGTGCACGTTGTTGTGGGCGTTACCACTGACGTTGCTGTTGCTGATGGTCACCGTTCCCGTCGCGCCCACCGTGCTGCCCGACACGTCGCCCAGCTGCACCCCGTCGTCCGACGCGCTGTTGCCGTTGTTGGTCACGTTGCTGCGGTCGAGCGTGAAGTTGGTGATCCCGGTGCCACGGATCCCGGCGTCCCCGCTGTTCTGAATGTTCATGTAGCCGAGGCTGACGTTCGCCGCGGTGGCGATGGTCACGCCGTGGCCGGTCGACGACTGAATCGCCCCGCCGGAGCCGTTGTTCGACCCGCCACCGTCACCGGTGACCGTGAAGCTCCCGCTCGTGTTGGCGATGTTGATGCCGTTCACGGCACCGTTCGACGACACGCTGGTGAACGAGAGCGTCCCGCCTGTTCCGTTGAGGCTGACCGCAGTCCCGACGGTGGTGGTGACCCTCGTCTCGCTGATCGAGACCCCGCTGACCGCTCCGCCGCTCACGCCGGGGCTGGCCCCCGTCGAGACGCTGAGGCCGCGCACCGTACTGTTCGCGGCCAGCGGGACCGTGCTCCCGATCGTGGTGGCGTTGCCACCCGTGTTCATGGCCGGCAAGCTACTGCCGCTGGGGGGCGTCACCCCCGCGATGCTCGCGAGTGTCGCCGTCGCGTCCTGCCCGATCAGCTTCTGCCCGGTCCGGAGCAGCGTGCCGCTCGCGAACGTGTACGACGTCGCGCTCTCGTACACGAAGATGTTCTGATTGTTCGCAGGGTGAGTCCCGGCGCCGTCGTTGACGCCCGTGAAGGCCTGGAGCGTCGTGAACGGATGCGTCATCCGCCCGTCGCACGCAGACGAGCACGCGCCGGAGTTGTTGTTCACGAACCAGATCATGCCGCTCACGGTCACCGAAACCGCCGCCGGAGCCGACGTGAACCCGCTGCTGTCCGTGATGGTGTAGGTGAAGCTGTCCGAGCCCTGGAAACCCACCGGTGGATCGTACGTGAAGGTCCCGGTACTGGGGTTGATGGTCACCGTCCCGCCGTTGGTGCTGGACGCGCCTCCGGTGACGGTCACCGATCCGTTGTAGACGTCGTTCGTGAGAACGCTGAATACCGTCCCCGTCGCTGTGTTCACGACCACGTTGCCCACCACGTTTTCGGGGAAGACGTCGAGCGTCGCCTTGGGCCGGACGTGGATGGTCACGGTCGCGTCCGAGGTCCCGCCCGCGTTGGTGAGGCGGTACTCGAACGTGAAGGCGCCGGTGAAGCCGGTCTCCGGCGTGAAGGTGAAGGCGCCGTTCGACTGCACCGTCAAGCTGCCGCCCGTCCCGAAGGTGGCGGTGGCCCCGGCGGCGTTCGAGGTCACGCTACCGCCCAGCGACCCGCCGCCGAATGACGTCAGCGTGGCCACCGGGAACCCCAGGGAATCGTTGTCCAGCAGATCATCCGGATCCGACGTGGCCCGACTGAACGTCGTGTTCGCGTCGGTGAGGTACGGCCCGTCATTCACGGCACTCGGCGGCGCATTCACGCCCAGCGTAAAGTTCTGGACCGCGTTCGGCGGGACGCCGTTGCTGGCCGTGAACGTCAGCGGGTAGACGCCACCACTTCCCGCCGCCGGCGTGCCGCTCAGCGTGCCCGTCCCGTTGCCGTTGTTGGTGAACGTGACCCCGGCCGGCAGCGCGCCTCCCTGCGCGATCGACGGCGTGGGGAAGCCGGTCGTCGTCACCGTGAAGCTGCCCGGCTGACCAACCGTGAACGTGGTCGTGTTGGCGCTCGTGATGGCCGGCGCCTGGTTCACGGTCAGCGTGAAGTTCTGGGTCGGCGAGCTCCCCGCCACGTTGGTGGCGGTGAAGGTGATCGCGTAGGCTCCACCCGTCCCCGCCGCCGGCGTACCGCTCAGCGTGCCCGTCCCGTCGCCGTTGCTGGTGAACGTGACCCCGGCCGGCAGCGTGCCCCCCTGCGCGATCGACGGCGGCGGGAAGCCCGTGGTCGTGACCGTGAAGCTGCCCAGCTGGCCGACCGTGAACGTGGTGGCGTTCGCGCTGGTGATCACGGGCGCCTGCGCCACCGTCAGCGTGAAGTTCTGCACCGCGTTCGGCGAGACACCATTGCTCGCGGTGAACGTGATCGCGTAGGTGCCGGCGGAGCCGGCGGCCGGCGTGCCGCTCAGCGTCCCCGTCCCGTTGCCGTTGTTCGTGAACGTGACTCCAGCCGGCAGCGCGCCCCCCTGCGCGATCGACGGCGTGGGGAAGCCGGTCGTCGTCACCGTGAAGCTACCGGCCTGACCCACAATGAACGTGGTCGCGTTCGCGCTGGTGATCGCCGGCGCCTGGTTCACGGTCAGCGTGAAGCTCTGGGTCGGCGAGGAGCCGCTGGTGTTCGTCGCGGTGAACGTGATCGCGTAGGTCCCGCCCGTTCCGGCGGCGGGCGTCCCGCTCAGGGTTCCCGTGCCGTTGCCGTTGTCGATGAACGTCACGCCCGAGGGCAAGGCGGCCCCGCCGCGCGAGATCGACGGCGCCGGGAACCCGGCCGTCGTCACCGTGAAGCTGCCGGCGGTCCCCACCGTGAAGGTCGTGGCGTTGGCGCTGGTGATGGTCGGCGCCTGCTTGATGGTGAGCGTGAAGTTCTGCACCGCGTCCGGCGGAACCCCGTTACTGGCCGTGAAGGTGATCGCGTAGGTGCCGCCGGTGCCGGCGGCCGGGGTTCCGCTCAGCGTGCCCGTTCCGTTGCCGTTGTCCGTGAACGTCACGCCCGACGGGAGCGCGGCGCCGCCGCGGGTGATCGAAGGCGTCGGGAACCCCGTCGTGGTCACCGTGAACGTGCCCGCCTGGCCGACGGTGAACGTGGTCGCGTCGGCGCTGGTGATGGCGGGTGCCTGCTGGGCGAAGAAGCTCTCCAGGCCGACGGTGCTGCCGTTCTGCACGTCGACGTTCTTGGCCAGGAAGGCCCCGACCGCGGTCGTGCCGTTGTCGAGGACCAGCGTGCCGTTCGGCGCGTACACGTTGGCGTAGAGCGTGCCCCCGGTGCCGGTATCCACGGCCACGGTCGTGGTCGAGGGTGAAGCGACGTAGAACACGATCTTCCCCGCCTTCAGGGGATCGGAATCGACCGGCCCGACGACGAAGCCGTTGCCGATGCTCATCTGCTCGGCCACTCTCACCTCGCTGGGTCCCGAGGTGAGGTTCAGGAACAGCAGCTTGCCGCCGGTCGACACCGTGATCGACCGGACGTTGGTCACGCCCTGATCGATCCGGAGGGTCGCGTTGGTCGACACCGTGATATCGCGATAGTTCCCCGCGGCGATCGTCTGCACACCGCCATTGGGCACGGTGACGTCGACGGTGCCGGCCGGCGCCGACTTGAACGTGGGCAGGGGGGTAAAGACGGGCAGCCCCAGCGGCGTGTTCTGGGTGCCGCTGATCGTGCCGGAATTGCTGAGGTTGTTGAAGAAGGCGTTGCCGCTCACCACCGCCCCGTTCGAGAGCTTGAGGCTGTCGGCCACGACGGCGTAGCCGGCCGGGGTGCGAGCGTTGTTGTTGAGTCCCAGCTCGAAGCTCGGGACCAGCATGTTCCCGGGGCTGGCGTTGTTGACGACGACGTGGCCGGACGTGACCCGGGCGCCGTTGTCGATCCGGACGCTGTTGGTCGCGAAGATACTCACGTCCGAGAATTGAATCGGCAGTGAGCTGACCTGCGCGTGCGCCGGCAGGAGGCCGACCGAGAACATGGCGGCCAGCGTGAGGACGGCCACAAGGCTCAACCGCGTCGCGACTTCGGGGCGTCGGGCGTTCGTCATGCGAGATCTCCTCACACCGTCTCCTGAAATCAAGGCGTCGCGGGCCCGCGCGATTTCCACCACGCGAGCCACCGGAGCGCCGTTTCGCGTACCGTCACGTTTGGATCCGCCGAAGCCTTCTGCAGCATCGTCAGCATCCCGGGGCCGGACAGCGACCCGACCGCGGCGAGCGCCGTCAAACGCACCTGGGGATCCGCGTCGCGGATCAGCGCGTCGGCGAGCGACTGAGCCGCGGTGTCGGTGCCGAACGTCCGCAGACCGCGGATGGCGCGCACCCGCACCGAGGCGTCCTCGTCGGAGAGGGCGTCGACGAGCATGGGCTCGGCGGCCGCCGTATCGAGGCGCGCGAGCGCGGCGACGGCCTGCTCGCGAAGCGCCGCGTCCGGGCCAGACGCGATCTCCGCGAGACGGGTCAGCGCGGCCTCGCTCCCGTGGGCGGCGTCACCGACGAATCGCTGGATCTCATCGATCTGAAGGGCGAGCGACGACGCCTCGGGTGAATCCTCGACGCTCGAGTCGGGCTGCTGGCGCCGCGGGGGTGCCGCAATCGGCGGGGGCGACGACGTCCCCGATCCGTTCGCCATGACCCGAACCTCCGCCAGCCTCACCGTCCCCGACCCGTCCGGGACCACGCCGTAGGTGACCGCCGTCGAGTGCCCACGCGCGAGCCGTCGGATGCCTTCCTCGAGCGGCAGCCCGACGAACGAGTCCGTGATGGGAGCGCCGAGATCACCGTGCACTGTCATGGCAAGGCCCGCTCGCTCGCCGACGATCTCGAGCACCCGCGCCAAGGGAATCTGTCGAACGTCGACCGTCAGCTCGCCCCGGTTGACCTCGACGTGAACGACGGAAGCGCCATCGGGTTCCGATTGTGAGCCCGCGGCGTGGACGACATCGGTGGACGACAGGAGCGCGAGTGAGAGGACAGCGGTAGCGCAGAGGATGACGCGAACACAATCGATGATTGTCGTTACCGCCGCATCACGTCGCTTCATCAAGGGTTCGCACTATAGCATAGGAAAAACGTTTCAGGTCAAGCGTTGCCTTTGAAGAAATGATTTACGGTCGGGTCCGATGGGTGAATCCTGGGCTGGAATGCTGACGCGCAGGTTTTACAACACTAGGCCCGCCGGCTCGGGGCCCGGACCGACGCCCACGAGCCGGCGTAACCGATCGATCTAGGTGCGGGGCGGGAAGACGCCCTGCAGTGCGATGTTGAAGTTGAGCGTCAGGTACGGCTGCATGTTGTTGTGTGGCTGATCGCCGCCGGCCGGTGGCAGGGCCTGATCGGACATCGCAACCAACGGAGCGCCGGCGGGCACTACGAAGGCATTGCCGGCGCTCGGACGGGCGATCGTATTGCCGACCGGGGTGGTTCGATTGCCCGGTGCCCCCAGGGACATCAGCGCGTGACTGTGGGCGGGAATCTCGGATTCGAGCAGCGTCACCGTCTCCGATCCGCCAGTCTCGCCGAGGTCGTGCAGGCTCAGGCCCGGCCCCTGACCTGGGTGCATCGGCGCCCGGCCCTGCAGGTCGGGCAAGGCGAAGGTGGATTGCCCATTGCCCCCGTACGTCGTTCCGAGCAACGAGAACAACGCCGTGTTCTGGGAGATGGGCAGTATCTGGCCGTTGCAGAACGCCCACCCTTTCGGGGCGAAATTGTACGGGAAGATCCTGATTTCGGCGACAAACGGATCGGCCATCGTTGTCTCCTTGCGCGTTGGTTCGACTGGATCGCTTACGGAACGGCCACCCTCGCCACGCGGGTCCGAGTCCCGATCTCCGGCATCACGATGGGGACGGGAAGATCCCGAACAACGAGATGATGAAGTCCACGCAGAGATAGGGCTGGAAGTTCGTGTGCGGCTGGCTGCCTCCGACCGACGAGATCGATTGCGGCGCCATCGCCGCCGCCGGGTTCCCCGATTGGTAGAGGCTGGTCGCTGACGATTCCGCCAACAGGTTGGAGTTGGGATTGGGATCGTTGCCCACCGCGTTCGCGCACAGCAGGGGATGAGTGTGCGCGGCAATCTGGGCCACGGTGAGCGTAATCTGCTCCGCGCCCCCTGTCTCGGCCAGGATGAATCCGTTGCCCTGATGAATGGGAATGCGTCCACGCAAGTCGGGCAGGGCGAACGTCGACTGGCCGTCGCCGCCGTACGTCGTGCCGATCAGGTTGAACAGCGTCTCGTTCTCGCTGATCGGGAGAAGCTGACCCTGGCAGAACATCCACCCGGCGGGGGCGAAGTTGCCCGCGAACATACGAATTTCACCGATATACGGTTGAGCCATGGCCGCGTTCTCCTAGTTCTGAGTGGGGAAGATGCCCAGCAACGCGATGGCGAACGTCAACACGAGGAACGGCTGCATGTTGAGATGCGCTTGCGATCCACCCGTGTTGGCCACGGACCCCGGATTCATCGCCGCCAGGTTCTGCGCCCCGATGTAGGGATTGGCGGGGGCCTGACGGCCCAGCAGATTAGCCGTGGGGATCGGCTGCGCCGCGTTCGTCGAGGTGGCGTCCAGCACGTGGGTATGGGTCGGCAGCTCGGCGATGCTCAGGGTATGCGCCTGCTCACCGCCGACCTCGCCCAGCGTGTGACCGCTGCCGGAGTGGATCGGGGTCCGGCCCTGCAGATTGGGCAAGCCGAACGTGGTTTGCCCGTTGCCGCCGTACGTCGTGCCGAGCAGCGAGAACAACGCCTGATTCTGGTTGATCGGCAGCTGCTGACCATTGCACATTGCCCAGCCTCGCGGAGCGTAATTAAAGCTCATGATCCGGATCTCGCCCATGAACGGATCGGCCATCATTCTCCCCTTTCCTCGCTCTGGTTCCGTGTCAGGCGATCACCCACCGCCGCCCAGCCTGCGCTTACGGCGGCGTCGTGATCGGCCCGGCGATCAACGCGACACCGGGATCTGCATACATCGCCCCGGTGTTGTGGCTCTGTAGCTCCGCCAGGGCAGTCGCGCTGCCCGGCGCATTGTCGACGAGCTCCGCGGTCGCGCCACCGAGCTCCACGTAGATCAGCTGGGCATCGGAGCCGTCGAACGTCGGATAGTCGAAGGTGTTGGCGGTCGCGGGGACCGTGTTGTCGTGGATGTTGGCGCGCACCTTCGCCGGGCTCCCCTGGTTGTCGGCCGCCAGGAAGATCGCGGCCAGCGGGAAGTCCGCCGGCGTCCCGTTCGTCGCCACGTCGTTGTTGGTGATCGTCACGTCGTTGGTGGACACGATCCCCAGCCCGCCCGTCGTCGAACCCACGAACTGCAGGTCGATGCCGCGCGCCTTCGGCGTCTGACGGATCGTATTGCCGTCGATTAGTAGCGTGACTGTGGTCTTCCCCTGGCCGAACACGCGGATTCCGTTGCCCGTCGTCGAGCCCGACCCGGTGACCGCGGCGTTGCCGATGTGATTGCCCGAGATCGTGCCGACGATCGTGCCGCCGGTCGATGCCGCCGAGGCGAAGACGTTCACCATGGCCAGCGCGTTGGCGACGTTCGTGGTGAGCGGGTTCACCGCGGTCCCGTTGTTGAGGAACTTGAACGTGATGTTCGCCGAGTTGTCCTGGGTGAAGCTGGCCCCGATGCCGTTGTTGGTGAACATGTTCCCGGACACGGTGAACGTGCCGACCGTCGCGGTGTCGTGCGCCTGGATTTCCAGCCCCCGCTCGGACGAATTGTTGGAGAACGTGCTTCCCGTGATGCTCCCCGCCGTCAGGATCGACGTTCCGCTCCCCTCGAACACCATCGCGTTGGCCGCAGGCGACGCGCCCGGGGTCTTGAAGCCGCCGATGGTGCTGTTCGTTATCGAGAACGACGAGATCGTGCCCGACGTGTTCCGGATGTGGACGTCGTTGTGGGCATTAACAGTGATGTTACTGTTGCTGATCGTCACCGTCCCGGTCACCCCGACGACGCTGCCGCTCGTTTCTCCGAGCCGGAGCCCGTCGTGGGCCGTGGTGGTGCCGTT
>DATHGT010000275.1:0-4042 GCA_035317605.1 Candidatus Acidiferrum sp.
CGAGCGAGTAGTAGCCCTCCGGATGCGGCTGCACGCCGACGTGGCCGACCACATCGGCCGCCACCTCGTGCCCCTCGTCGTCCACGATCGCCGCCGTGCAGCCCGGGAGCGGCCGTCCCACCGAGCCGGGCTTGACCTCCATGTCGATCGCGTTGAAGTTGCCGATCGGCAGGCCGAGCTCGCTCGATCCGTAGTGGTCCATCACCGTCACGCCCCACTGCTCGCGGAAGAAGGTGACGACCTCGGCGTTCAGCGGCTCGCCGCAGCTTCCGACGCAGCGCAGGCGTATGGGCCGCGCGCGCACCGCGCGCTCACCGAGGGCCATGATCCCGCGCAGCAGCGTCGGCGTGGTCGCGAGATTGGTGACACCGAGATCAGCGATCCGGCCCAGCGCGAACTCCGGGCTCGGCGCGGCTTCGTGAAAGACCAGGGGAATGCCGAGCGCGAGGGCCAGCGCGTAGCAGATCAGGCCGTATCCCCAGCCCGGATCACCGGTCGGCCAGAAGACGTCGTCGAGTCGGAGATCGAGGCCGAGCGTGACGTACGGGTGAATGGCCAGCGGGAAGTTGGTGGCGATCTTCACACCCTTGGGCGGCCCGGTCGATCCCGAGGTGTAGAGCAGGACGGCCGGATCGTCGCGACGGCAGGGGACCGACGCGCGCCGGTCGCGCTGTCCCTCCAGCGCGCTGTCGAAATCCACGTCGCCCGATCCGGGGTGGGCGCCGATCGTCACCACCGTGGTCTCCGTCGCCAGCGGCGGGACGCGATCGCGATATTCGTGGTGCGTGCACAGCACCCGGGCGCCGCTCGCCTTCACCCGGAATGCGACCGCGTCGGCGCCGAAGCCGGTGAAGATGGGCACGTACACCGCGCCGATTTTCCACGTCCCGAGCATGATCGCGACGGTCTCCGGCACCCGAGGCAGGAAGCCGGCGACCCGATCGCCCTTGCTGACGCCGAGGGTGACGAGCACGCCCGCGAAGCGGTTCGCGAGACGGGCCAGCTCGTCGAAGCCGAGCGTGCGCTCGGCGCCGCTCTTGCCGAACCATCTCAGCGCGCGGCGATCCGAGCCGGCGTGACGCTCGACCAGCGTCTCCGCGAGGTTGACGGTCCCGTCCGGCGTCCAGCCGAGCGCCGCGCCGCTCGCCTGCCACGAGAACCGGGCGCACGCCTCGCCGTACGAGGGACGCTTGACGCTCGACGTCGGATTCAGTATTTTTAAAGCCTCATTAAGTATGAGTAAACCCGGGCTCCGGGAGTCTCGATGAAAGCGCAGCTCAGCCTGATCGTCAACGGCGAGACCCACGAGATCCTCGTCGCCGTCCACAAGACCCTGCTCGAAGTCCTGCGCGAGGACCTCGGGCTGACCGGCACCAAGCACGGCTGCGAGCTGGGCGAGTGCGGGACGTGCACGGTCCTGGTCGACGGCGAGCCCGTGCTGTCCTGCCTGGCGCTGCCGCTCGAGCTCGAGGGCCGCGAGATCGCCACGGTCGAGGGCATGGCGACGGCCGGCGAGCTGCATCCGTTGCAGCAGGCGTTCGCGGAGCTGGGCGCCGCGCAGTGTGGCTACTGCACCCCCGGTATTCTTCTGACCGCGCAGGCATTGCTCGCCGAGACGCCGACGCCCACGCGCGACACCATCAAGCAAGCCCTCGCCGGCAACCTCTGTCGCTGCACCGGCTACACGAAGATCCTCGATGCGGTGGAGCTGGCCGCGCTCCGCATGCGCGGGGCAGCCGGATGGGCAGCGCAAATACCGCGGGCAACGTAAACGAGGGGGTTTGGGGGAAGCCGAAGGGGTCCCCCAACTTCAAAAAATGACCAAAGACCGCTTCACCGTCATCGGCCAGCCGCTGCCCAAGATCGACGCTTGGGCGAAGGTCACCGGTGAGACGAGGTATGCCGACGATCTCGTGATGCCGCGCATGGCGTACGCCAAGCTCCTGCGCAGCCCGCATCCCCACGCGCGCATCGTCTCCGTCGACACCACGCGCGCTCGCGCGGTGCCCGGCGTGCTCGGGGTGATCACCGGCTACGACCTGCCGCCGATCAAGTTCGGGATCCTGCCCGTGTCCCAGGACGAGGAAGCGCTGTGCCGCGAGAAGGTCCGGATGGTGGGCGACGCGGTGGCCGCGGTGGCGGCGGTCGACGAGGAGACGGCGGAGCGCGCGTGCGAGCTGATCGACGTGGTCTACGAGCCGCTGCCCGCCCTGATGTCGATCGAGGAGTCGCTGGCCCATCCCGAGGTGCGCATCCACGAGTACGGCGACGGGCCCAACGTCCACAAGAACGTGGCGCTGCAGTTCGGCGACGTCGAGGCCGCGTTCGCGCGCGCCGACCTCGTGCGCGAGGACGTGTTCTTCTTCGAGGGCAACACGCACCTGCCGATGGAGCAGCACGCGGCGGTCGCCCACTGGGGGCCCGACGGCAAGCTCACGCTGTGGTCGTCGACGCAGACCCCGCACTACGTGCACCGGCTGCTGGCCAAGATCCTCGACGTGCCCGCCGCGCACATTCGCGTGATCGCGGCGGCGGTGGGCGGCGGGTTCGGCGGCAAGCTCGATCCGTTCGCCCACGAGATCGCGGCCTGCAAGCTCTCTCAGGTCACCGGGCGTCCGGTGAAGATCGCGCTCACCCGCGAGGAAGTCTTCTACGTCCATCGGGGACGGCATCCCGTGCTGATGTGGATCAAGACCGGGTTCACGCGCGAGGGTGACATCACGGGCTGCCATCTCAAGACGTGGCTCGACGGCGGGGCCTACGGCTCGTACGGGGTGGCGTCGACGTTCTACACGGGCGTGATCAACCCCGTGACGTACAAGATGCCGGTCTACAAGTTCGAGGGCGCGCGCGTGTTCACCAACAAGCCGCCGTGCGGTCCCAAGCGCGGCCACGGGACGCCTCAGCCGCGCTTCGCCCTCGAATGCCAGCTCGACAAGGCCGCCGAGCAGCTCGGCCTCGATCCCGCGGACATGCGACGGCGCATCGTGGCCGAGCCCTTCACCAAGACCGCCAACCATCTCACCGTGACCACGATCGGCCTCGAGGAGTGCATCGACAAGGTGGTCGAAGCGTCGGGTTGGCGGACGAAGTGGCGCCCGTGGGCCGGGCGCGCGTCGACGCCGGGCGCGCGACGGCGCGGCATCGGCATCGGGTGCTCGGCGTACATGACGGGGGCGGGGACCGCGATCTACTGGAACAGCATGCCGCACTCCGGCGTGATCCTCCGCGCCGACCGCAGCGGCGGCGTCGCGGTGCTGTGCGGCGCCACCGACATCGGCCAGGGCTCGGACTCGATCCTCGCCTATCTGCCCGCCGAGGTGCTGGGCATCGATCCCAAGGACATCCGCGTCCATCCCGGCGATACCGATCTCACGCCGGTCGATCTCGGCTCGTACTCATCGCGGGTGACCCTGATGTGCGGGATCGCGGCCATCCAGGCCGCCGAGCGACTGAAGTCGGCCATCGCGCAAGCGGTCGCCGCGAAGCTCGAGACGACTCCCGACGCGCTGGTCTTCCGCGACCGGAAAGTCGGCGTGCCCGACGACTGGGACAAGGCGGTGTCCTTCGCCGACGCGGTGGCGCTCGGCGAGTCCATGCACGGCGTGCTCGCGTTCGCCGGTTCGTACGCGCCGCCCAAGCGCGCGGGCAAGTACAAGGGCGGCGGGGTCGGGCCGTCGCCGTGCTACTCGTACTCGGCCTCGGTGGTCGAGCTGACCGTGGACGCGGAAACCGGCGAGATCGAGCTGCACGACGTGTGGATCGCCCACGACATCGGCCGCGCGCTGAACCCGCTGCTCGTCGAGGGCCAGGTCGAGGGCTCGGTCTACATGGGCATCGGCGAGGCGCTTATGGAGGCGCAGGTCTTCCGCAAGGGCGTGCACAAGACGCCCTCGATGCTCGAATACAAGAGCCCGACCACGCTGGAGACGCCGGAGATCCACACCTTCCTGGTCGAGACCGACGACCCGGAGGGCCCGTTCGGCGCCAAGGAGGCCGGGCAGGGACCGCTGTTGCCGGTGATTCCCGCGATCGCCAACGC
>DATHGT010000276.1:0-2038 GCA_035317605.1 Candidatus Acidiferrum sp.
CCAGCACGCGCGCGACAAGATCCGCTGCAACTCCGTCCATCCCGGCCCGGTCGACACGGACATGATCCACTCCGCGATGCCCGACCCGAAGGTGCTGGAGCGACGGCTCCAGCGCGTGCCGCTCGGGCGGATGGGCACCGTGGCCGAGATCGTCAGCGCCGTGCTCTATCTCGCCTCCGACGAGTCGTCCTACATGACCGGCAGCGAGATCGTCATCGACGGCGGCGCGCTCGCCCAATGACGCCGGACGGCGTTCTCCGGCATCGCCCGCTGGTGCTCGACCAGCGAGAGCGCGAGCGATACTTCGCCGACGGGTTTCTCACCGTTCCCGGCCACGTCGGCGCCGCGTGGCTGGCGCGACTGCGCGCGGTGGTGGCGGAGAAGGTCGAGGCCTCGCGCGCGCTCACCGCGTCCGACGACCAGTTCGACCTCGCCCCGGATCACTCCGCCGAGAAGCCGAACATCCGTCGACTGCGCAAGGCCGTCGATCAGCACGCGGAGCTGTGGACGTTCGCTCGGGATCCGGCCGTGGTCGATCTCGTCGCCGACCTGCTCGGCCCGGACGTCCGCTTCCACAGCGCGAAGCTGAACTTCAAGTGGTCGGACGGCGGCGAGGCCGTGAAGTGGCACCAGGACATTCCGGCGTGGCCGCACACGAACTTCGCGGTGCTCACCTTCGGTGTGTACCTCGACGACACCGGCCCCGAGCAGGGCCCGCTCATCGCGCTGCCCGACACCCACCGCGGGCCGATCTTCGACCACGTCGACGAGGGCGGCCGCTGGACCGGCGCGCTCGCCGCGCGCGACGTCGCGACGCTGCCGGCCGACAAGGCGGTCGAGCTGTGCGGCCCCGCGGGAACGGTCGTGCTCCTCAACAGCCGCGTCGTCCACGGCTCCGCGGTCAACGACTCGTCGCGCATGCGCCCGCTGCTGCTCTACGTGTATTCGGCCGCGGACGCCCTGCCCTTCACACCCGCGCCGGCGCCGACATCGCGCACCGGGGTGCTGGTGCGCGGCACCGAGCCCGCGCACGTCCACATTGAGCCGTACCCGGGCAAGCTGCCCCCGCGATGGGACCAGGTCGGCTACCGGTCGATTTTCTCCGCCCAGGCCTCGACGGCGGCCGCCGTGTATGCGGAGTGAGCGCGGCAGCGCCGTTCCGGCCGCCGGCGTAGAAGCCGGCGGCGGCGTCAGCCGGAGCGGCCGTCCGGAAACGCGGCGAGCACCTCGCGGGCGATCATCTCCAGCGTCGAGTGGGCTTCGCGAGCGTCACTCGTGTGGGCCGAAATCACCAGCGTGTCCACGCCGAGCTTGGCGTAGGCCTGCGCGTTCTTGAGGATTCCGGCCGGGTCCCGGCCGAGCGCGTAGCGGCGGCGCGTCTCCGGAGCTTCGAGCCCCAGCGAGATCGAGACGGGAATCTGCGAGAGCTTCCGTCCGTAGCCGAGCGCTTCCTCGTGCAGCCAGGCGATCTCCGCGCCCAGCGCTTCGGGCGCCAGCCCGAGCGGCTGCCACCCGTCGCCGAGTCGCGCCGCCCGGCGGACCGCCGCACGGCTGACGCCCCCGATCACGAGCGGGATCGACGGCTTCTGGATCGGCTTGGGTGAGAATTTCATGCCCGAGAAGTGCGAGTACTTCCCGTCGAACTTCGGCTCCTCCTGCGTCCACAGCGTGCGCATGACCACGATGGCCTCGTCGCTGAACGCGCCGCGCTCCTTGAAGGCGGTGCCCAGCGCGCGCATCTCCTGCTCGATCGCCCCCACGCCGACGCCCAGGATCAGCCGCCCGCCGCTCAGCACGTCGAGCGTGGCCGCCGTCTTGGCCAGCCTGATGGGATTGTGATACGGCAGCACGAGCACGGACGTCCCCAACCGAATGCGCCGGGTCCGCGCCGCCACGTAACTCAGGAACGTGAGCGGCTCGTAGTACGGCTTGCCTCCGATGCGATCGAACACGTGCCCCACGTTGAACACGTGGTCGTGCACCCACACGGAGTGGAACCCCAGCTCCTCCGCCCGCACGGCCAGATCGACGAGCGCCT
>DATHGT010000277.1:0-45470 GCA_035317605.1 Candidatus Acidiferrum sp.
CCACCGAATGCTGGGCGTACGCGGAGGCCGCGCCCCACGAGAAGATGCTGCTGAGCAAGGCGTCGACGAACGGGCTCACGCTCGGCGACTCGCCGCGGGTGACCCGCACGGTGGGGCCGGCGACCACGGTGGCGAACGTCTGCGGCGTGAACCGATAGGTCATGCCCAGGCGCGCCGTGTGCGTGGTCACCCCGAGCTGGCGCTCGACGTCGAGGTACCGCGCCTCGTAGCCCAGGATGCCGACGACCCGGGGGGTGAAGTCGTGGTTGAGGTCGGCGGTGAGGCGGTAGACGTTCGAGTCGGCCGACGCGGGATCGTCGTAGCGCTGGAGCGTGTAACTGGCTTCCATGCGGAGCGCCGTCGTGGGCAGGAACCGCCAGATGAACCCGGGCGCGAACACGTTGCTGAGCGCCTTCTGCCGTCCCACCGCGATGTTCTCGGTGCCCACGAAGTTGGTGTTCTTGTCCTCGATGAACACCTCGTTGAGGGTCAGCGTGAACTGGGGCGTCAGGCGGTGCGATCCGGTCAGGAAGAAGTTCTGGCGCTGGACGGCGTTGTCCAGCTCGTCGTTGTGCAGGTACTTCTCGCCGGTGAGGCTGTAGCCGACGCTCCAGCGATAGGTGACGCCCTCGAGGATCAGCTGGAAGCCGGGGGTGACGCTGCCGATGTAGTCGGAGCGCTTGTGCTCGTTGGTCAGGAAGACGTTGTCGTTGTACTCGGCGCCCAGGGTGAGGGTGGGGTAGAAGACGATGGGGCCGCGGACGGGCAGCTCGGGAAAGATGGTCGTGCCGGGCGTGCGGCCGGGGAACTGGGCCCAGGCGGGGGCGCCTGCGAGAAACACCCCGAGCGCGAGCAAGGAGGCGGCGAGCGTGCGGGATCCGAGCACGGACCGATTCCTATCACACCGGATTACCTGAAAGAAAGCGCTTTCTCACGTGCGCGGCGAATCCAGTCGGCGCAGCGCCTGCTGATAGTGCGTGAGCGGCGCGGGCTTGGCGATGACGTCGACGGCGCCCAGTCGCTTGACCTCCGCCACCTCGTCGGCAGTGGCGTGACCGGTGATGACCACGACCGGCAGCGACGGCCGCAGCCGCTTCACCTCGGTCAGCACGTCGAGGCCGTTCATGCCGGGCATCGAGACGTCGAGGAACACCGCGTCCGGCTCGCTCGTGCCGAGCATCCGCAACGCCTCCTCGCCCGAGTTCGCGATCTGCGTGCTGTGCCCCTCGCGGGCCAGCGATCGAGCCAGCACTTCGGCGACCTGGGGCTCGTCATCGACGATCAGAATTTCCATTGCGTCCTCCTCGGCGATTTTTGTAAGAGCTGCTCTCCACTTCTTGCAAGATCTACATTCTTACTTAGGACTCAAGACGGCCGTGAATGGGAAGTGCGTGTAGTCATTGCGTTGTTTCCTGACGAAACATTTGGCATTTTACCTGCACTTGGCTGCATACAACAGTTCTCAAAAATTCCCTTGGAGGGACCATGAGCGACGGGCTCAGCCTTTGTGTCAGCAAGAAGATGCAGCCGATCCGCGACCTGGTGGCGAAGGTGGCCGTCACGAACACCACCGTGCTGCTGCGTGGAGAAAGCGGCGTCGGCAAAGAGGTCGTCGCCCGAGCCCTCCACACGGGCTCGCCGCGGGCCGCCAAGCAATTCCTCAAGGTCAACTGCGCGGCGCTGCCGGGCGAGCTGCTGGAGTCCGAGCTGTTCGGCCACGAGAAGGGCTCGTTCACCGGGGCCTACCGCCAGAAGCCGGGGAAGTTCGAGGCCGCCGACGGCGGCACCCTGCTCCTCGACGAGATCGGTGAGATGCCGTTGCGGCTTCAGGCCAAGCTGCTCCACGTGCTCCAGGACGGCGAGTTCTCCCGCGTCGGCGGCGAGAAGATCATCGACACCGACGTGCGATTGATCGCGGCGACCAACCGCGACCTCGAGAGCGCGCTGCGGGCTCATCAGTTCCGTGAAGACCTCTACTATCGGTTGAACGTGATCGAGATCCGGATCCCGCCGCTGCGCGAGCGCCGTGAGGAGATCCCGCTGATGGTCGATTACTTCCTCCGTAAGTTCAACGTCCAGTTCGCCCGCACGGTGGAGGTTCCCCAGGAGACCGTGCGCGTCTTCATGGAGTATCACTGGCCGGGCAATCTTCGGGAGCTGGAAAACGCCATCAAGCGCATCGTGGTGCTCGGCAGCGCGCGCTCGGTCCAGCAGGAGATGCTCGCCAACCTCAGCCACGGCAACGGCAACGGGAATGGAAACGGAAACGGGAACGGCGCCGCCGCGCTGGCCGCCACCGTCAGCTCCGAGGGGCCGATCAGCCTCAAGGACATCGCGCGCCAGGCCGCACGCGACGCCGAGCGCGTGGCGATCAAGGAAGTGCTCGACCGCGTGCACTGGAACCGCGCCAAGGCCGCGCGCCTGCTGCAGATCAGCTACAAGGCGCTGCTCTACAAGATCGTGCAGTGTGGCCTCGTGACGCCCGAGGAAAAGGAACGCGACAAGGTCGAGCGCAACAACGTCGCGATGGCCGAAGTCATCGCGTCTTGACCGAGATGGGGGGCCTGGCCACGGGCCCCCCTTCCCCGCCTGATGCTCGGGGCGCCGCGGCGTAGCCGTGGCGCCCTCGCGACATCACGAATGAGCACCGCGCAGGATGGCGTGGAAGCGCTCGCGCGCGGCGACCGCGGTGAGCATCACGAGGTAGAGCGCGACTCGGAACGCGATCATGTCAGCAGGTGAGAAGAGCAAGCGTCG
Source organism: Candidatus Acidiferrum sp. (assembly GCA_035317605.1). GTDB lineage: Bacteria > Methylomirabilota > Methylomirabilia > Rokubacteriales > CSP1-6 > DATHGT01. The sequence goes on from DATHGT010000277.1 coordinate 2,758, forward strand.
TGCCCCACGTGGCATCTTCCCTAACTCCGCGAACACGCTGATCCGCGTCAGACGCTCCGATTCGGGCGAGGGAAAAGCATTTCCACGTCAGAGTATCCGGCTCACGACCAAGCCCGCCACGACCGCGTGATACTCTAGCGCCATGTTCGACATCGGGCTGCAGGAGATGCTCATCATCGGCGTCATCGCCCTGCTGGTCTTCGGTCCTTCGAAGCTGCCCGAGCTGGGACGGATGTTCGGCCGGGCGATGCGCGAGTTCCGGCGCGCGAGCGACGAGTTCCGCAGCACGGTCGAGACGAACCTGCACATCAACGATCCCGAGCCGTACATGGCGCCGCCCTCGCCGGTGTCGAGCGAATCCTCCGCGACCTCTTCGCTGCCCTCGGAGTCGGAAGTCGCTCCGGCCGAGAGCGCACCCGCGCCCGCGTCGGTCACCACCGAGATCGGCGAGCCGTACTGCGCCCAGCGCGGATCGCGCTTGTTCCACCGCCGCGAGTGCACGTGGGTGCGTCGCATCCCCGAGGCCGAGCGCGTCGAGTTGAAGCAGATCAGCGACGCTCGCGATCAAGGCTTCAAGGAATGCCCGGTCTGCGAGCCGTGGGAACCGGCGTGAGGCGCCGCTCTTTTTTTGCTTGACGCCCTCAACACCCGTTGAGTACATTGGCCGTCTCAGGAGGTTGTGGGGATGCGTGAGCTGACGGATCGGCAGCGCGAGGTGTTGAGCTTCATCCGAACCTTTACCGCGCGTCACGGTGTGCCGCCGACGGTGCGAGAGATCGGCTCGCAGTTTCGGGTCACCCCGCGCGCGGCCTTCGATCATCTGCGCGCGCTCGAGCGCAAGGGCGCGCTGCAACGCCGCGCCAGCGCCGGGCGCACGTCACGCGCCCTGACGCTCGTGGGTAGCTCGCCGACCGATTATCGATCGGTGCCGATCCTCGGCCGCATTGCCGCGGGTCTGCCGCTGCTCGCCGAGGAAAATCGCGAGGGCGAGCTGCCCGTGGCCGCGGCGGCGCTTCCCGGCGGGGGCGAGGACGTGTTCGCGCTCCGCGTTCGCGGCGAGTCGATGATCGACGCCCACATCTGCGACGGCGATCTCGTGCTCGTGCGCAAGCAGGACAGCGCGCAGCCCGCCGACATCGTGGTCGCGCTGCTCGGCACCGGCGGCGAGAGCGAAGCAACGGTCAAGCGCTTCTTTCGCGACGGCGAGCGCGTCGTGCTCAAGCCCGAGCACCCCACGATGGCCCCGATCGTCGTCGACCCTCGCGAGCGCGAGGTCAGGGTGCTCGGCAAGGTCATCGGAGTGCTTCGCGGTTTCTAGCTGATTCAGTGTGCGCGGCCCGAGTGGGCCGCAATTTCTCCGGAGCCGCCACTCAGGAGGAGAGAGCGATGCATCACACGTCGACGTATTCAGGATTCGTTCCTCATCGCAGAACCCGCGCCCTTTTTTTGCTTCGTACCGCTCAACACGTGCGGAGCGGGGAAGCGGCGCGCGAGGTCGTGCGGGCGCTGCTGGCGCTGGCCGCCGCGTGCGCGTGGGGCGCGGTCGCGATCCTGCTCGGCTCATAATGAGCCGGTGCGTGGGTTCTCGGAGTTCGCCGAGCTCTGTCGCCGACTGGCCAGGACCGCCGGGCGTCTCGACAAGCGCCGTCTCACCGCGGAATACCTGCGCGTTCTCGACGCGGACGAGGTGGCGCCGGCCGTCGACTTCCTGACCGGTCGCGCGTTTCCGGCCACCGACGCGCGCACGCTCAACGTGCGCGGGTTGCCGGCCGCGCCGCCGGAGCCGATCGGGCCGCCGCTCATGCTCACCGACGTGGCGAGCGCGTTCGCGGACGTGGCCGCCACGTCGGGCGCGGGCTCGCGGCGCGCGCGCGAGGAGCGGCTGGCGCTCCTGGCCGCGCGCGCGTCGCCGGACGAGCGCGAGATCATCGCGCGCATCATCGGCGGCGAGATGCGCACCGGCGTCTCCGACGGTCTCGTGCTCGAGGCCATCGCCGAGGCCGCGGGCGCCGATCTCGCGACCGTGCGCCGCGCGGCGCTGTTCCTCGGCGATCTCTCGCGCGTGGCCACGCTCGCGCGTGAGGCCGGCGCCGAGGCCCTCGCGCGCACCGCGCCGCGGGTCTTCGTGCCGCTGCTGCCGATGCTGGCTGAGATCGCGGACGACTTCGCCGAGGTGCTGCGCGCTCACGGCGGGCGCACCGCGCTGGAGTTCAAGTACGACGGCGCGCGCATCCAGCTGCATCGCGAGGGCGACCGCGTGGCCATCTGGACGCGCCGTCTCTCCGACGTCACCGCGAGCCTGCCCGACGTGGCCGCGCTGGCCCGGCGCGATCTCACCGGCGCGCCCTTCATCCTCGACGGCGAGGTGGTCGCGCTCGACCACGCCGGTCGCCCGCTGCCGTTCCAGGAGCTGATGCGGCGCTTCCGGCGCGTGCACGGCGTCGAGGCCCTGGCCGGGGAGATGCCGCTGGCCGTTCACTTCTTCGATTGTCTGATGGCGGAGGGCCGCTCGCTCATCGACGCGCCCTACGAGCGCCGCTGGGACGCGTTGACCGCGGTCACCGGCGGCCGCTCTCTCGCCGAGCGCCTGATCGTCACGAGCGCGGACGAGGCGGAAGAGTTTCGGTCGCGGGCGCTCGCCGCCGGTCACGAGGGCGTGATGGCCAAGGATCTGGCGAGCGCCTACGAGCCGGGCGGCCGCGGCAAGCGGTGGTTCAAGGTGAAGGCCGCCGAAACCATCGATTGCGTGATCGTCGCCGCCGACCGCGGCTCCGGCCGCCGCGTGGGGTGGCTGTCGAACTATCACCTGGCCGTGCGCGACGGCGACGGCTACGCGGAGATCGGCAAGACGTTCAAGGGGCTCACCGACCGTGAGTTCGCCGAGATGACCGCGCGGCTGACCGCGCTCGCCGTGGCCGACGACGGGTACACCGTGCGCGTGCGTCCCGAGACCGTGGTCGAGGTGGAATACAACGAGATCCAGAAGAGCCCGACCTATCGCTCGGGCCTCGCGCTGCGCTTCGCCCGCATCGCGCGAATCCGCGAGGACAAGGCGCCGGCGCAGGCCACCACGCTGGAGGAGCTGCGCGCCCTCTACGAGCGCCAGTTCAGCGTCAAAGGCCGCGCAGTGTAGAATCCGCCTCTATGAACGCGCGCGTCTCGACCGGTCTAGGAAAACTCGACGACATGCTGGGCGGCGGCCTGCTGCCGGGCACGCTCACGGTGGTCTACGGCGCCACCGGCATCGGCAAGACGCACCTCGGCCTCACCTTCGCGGACACCGGCCGGCGCGACCACGACGGCGCGCGCGGCATCGTGCTCGACATGAACGGCCGGGGCGATTCCCAGCAGCACGACGAGTACGCGGCGCGGCTGTTCGAGTGGTCGCTCTCGCCGTGGACGCACACGGTGACGCCGATGGCCGATCCCTATCCGCCGGCCGGCCAGATGGAGGCGTTCTACTCGAACGCGCTCAAGTGGGTCGGCCGGGTCAGAGATTTCCAGGCGCCCACCGGCGACGGCGGCTGGGAGTTCGACTGGAACTGGAAGGCCCAGACCAACCACGCGTTCTACACGGTCCGCCCGTTCATGTACTTTCACTTCGCGGCGGGCAGCCGCCGCGTGGTCGTCGACGGCGTCGAGCCCATGGACTCGCCGGCCGACTCGATCCAGTTCCACCTGTTCAACGAGGTGTACCGCACGGTGATCCATCGCGACGCCGAGACGCTCGGGATGGAGATCTGCCTGCCCGTGTGGAAGCACCGTGAGTTCATCGAGTCCCACCTCTACGATCACCGGGCGATCACCACGCTGCTGCTGGTGACCACCGAGGAGACGCGGCTGGAGGACCTCATCGCGCGCAAGGTCGCCACCGGCGACATCGGCGCCACCGCCAACACCATCCTCGTCATGGGCAGCGAGCGCGTGGGCAATCGGCTCGGCCGCATGCTCTGCGTGGTCAAGCACCGCGGCAGCGCGATGAGCGACGAGATCGTCGAGTACAAGATCACCGGCCAGGGGATCGAGATTTCGTGACGTGGGGGCGACCCGCCTCCGAACGTTCGCCCTCTCCCGACTGACCCGACCCCAGATCGAATTGCTGCGCGCGGTGGTGCGCGCGGCGCCCCGCGGCTCGGCGCCCGTGCTCGTCGGCGGCGCCGTCCGCGACGCGCTGCTCGGGCGGCCACCCGCGATCGATCTCGACGTCGCCCTCGCCTCCGGCGCCCTCGACACCGGCCGGCGACTGGCCGACGCGCTCGGCGTGGCCTTCGTGCCGCTCGACACCGAGCGCGGGGCGGCCCGCGTGGTGGCGCCGGGCTATCGCGTCGACCTCGCCGACTTCCGCGCGCCGACCCTGGCCGGAGACCTCGCGGCCCGCGACTTCACGGTGAACGCGCTGGCCGTCCCCCTGCGCGCGTTGCTCCGCGAGGGCCGCGCGCCCATCGAGGATCCGCTCGGTGGTCTCGCGGATCTCGGCGCGCGGCGTCTGCGCCTGGCGGGACCCGGCGTGCTCGCCGACGATCCCGTCCGGGTCCTGCGCGGCGTCAGGCTCTCGCTCACGCTCGGCTTTCGTCTGACGCCGGCGACGCGCGCGGCCATTCGACGCGCCGCCCCCACGTGCACCGCCGTCTCGGCGGAGCGGGTGAGGGACGAAGTTCTCGCGCTGCTGGCCGCGCCGGCCACGGCCCGCGCGCTCCGGCTGGCCGATCGCCTCGGCGTGCTCACCGCGGTGTTCCCGGAGATCGAGCCGATGCGCGTGACGTCGCAGCCCGAGCCCCATCGCTTCGACGTGCTCGAGCACACGCTGCGCGCGGTCGACGCCTGCGATCGCCTGCTCGCTCGCTTGCCCGCGCTCCGGCCCCTCGGCGCCGAGCTGGCGGCCCACGTGGCCGAGCCGCTCGGTGGCGGGATCACGCGCCGACAGATCCTCAAGCTCGCCACGCTCCTGCACGACGTCTCCAAGCCCGAGACGCGGCGGGCGGTGGCCGGACGCGTCCGGTTCTTCGAGCACGACGTGATCGGGGCGGCGAAAGCGCGCGCGATCGGTGAGCGGCTGCGCCTGCCCGAGCGGGCCATCGCCGTGCTGGAGCGGCTGGTGCGCCACCACCTGCGTCCCATGCACCTGGGCGCGGCCGGCGAGTTGACGGCGCGCGCGCGCTATCGCTTCTTCCGTGACCTCGGCGCCGAGACCCGCGACCTGCTGTTGCTGGTGCTCTCCGACGCCTCGGGCGTGCGCGGGGAGTCGCCGTTCTTTCTGTGGTCGCGGATGCCGCTGGTGCGCGAGCTGCTCGCGGGCTGGGAAGAGCAGCGCGAGAGCCTCCGGAGCGCGCCGCTCCTGCGCGGCGGCGACGTGATGGCGCGCTTCGGCCTGGCCCCCGGGCCCGAGGTGGGCCGCCTGCTCGCCCGCGCCCGCGAGGCGCAGGATCTCGGCCTCGTGGGGACGCGGGACGAGGCGCTGGCCTACCTTGACTCCCCGCGCGACGACTCATAAAGTACGTCGCACCGTACCCGACGCTCACTCCCTCGCCCGAGGAGGTTTCCATGATTCGATGGACCTGGTTGGCGCTGTGCCTTCTGCTCGTGATGCCGGCCGCGGCGCTGGCCGCCCCGGCAGGGAAGGTCGTGATCGCGCAGGGCGTCGACCCCACGACGCTCGACATCATGAACCAGCAGGAAACGCCCGCCTCGGTGATCGGGCAGCACATCTTCGAAAAGCTCGTCGAGCGCGATCAGAGCCTCAAGATCGTCCCCGCGCTGGCCGCCGAGCTGCCCAGGCTGGTCTCGCCGCAGGTGTGGGAGGTCAAGCTCCGCCGCGGCGTGAAGTTCCACAACGGAGAGGACTTCAACGCCGACTCCGCGAAGTTCAGCCTGGAGCGCGCCAAGGACAGCAAGATGCGCGGGGCGTCGAACTTCCGGCCCATCGATCGAGTGGAGATCGTCGATCCGTACACGGTCCGCGTCCACACGAGCAAGCCCTGGCCGATCTTCACGGTGATGATGAACGCGCCGCAGTCCGCCATGTATCCGCCCAAGGCCTACGCCGGCAAGGAGAGCGCGGACATCTCCAAGAATCCCATCGGCACGGGGCCGTACAAGTTCGTGCGCTGGTCGAAGGACGAAGAGATCGTGCTGGAGGCCAACCCGAGCTTCTGGCGGGGCGTGCCGAAGATCAAGACCGTGGTGTTCAAGCCGATTCCCGACGACGCCGTGCGGGTGGCCGCGCTCCAGAACGGAGAGATCGACGTGGCCGTGAACATCCCGCCGCACCTGGCGGCGATCATCGACAAGCACCCGAAGATCTTCCTGTCGACGGCGCCGTCGATCCGCACCATCCAGCTGATGTTCTACACGCACCAGTACGACAAGGACAACAAGCTGGTCGGCCCCTACCAGGGCCCGTCGTCCGACAAGCGCATCCGCCAGGCCATCACCTCGGCCGTCGACGCCGACGAGATCATCAAGGGCGTGCTCGACGGCAAGGGACAGCGGGTGGCCACCATGCTGCCGAGCATGCACTTCGGCTTCGACGCCTCGCTCAAGCCGCCGAAGCAGGATCTCGCCCGTACCAAGAAGCTGCTCGCCGAGGCCGGCTTCGCCAACGGGCTCGAGCTGACCGTGCACGGACCGCAGGGACGCTACGTGCGCGACAAGGAAGTGCTGGAGGCCATCGGCGGCCAGCTCACCAAGGCCGGCATCAAGACCCAGGTCCGGACGTACGAGTTCGTCAACTACCTGAACAACATGGTCTACGTCCACAAGGCCGGGCCGGTGTGGCTGATCGGCTGGGGCCAGGGGTCGATGGACGCCGAGGGCATCTACGTGCCGCTGTTCCGCTCGGGCAACCTGATGTCGAACTATCACAACACCGACTTCGACCGGATGGTGGACGAGGCGCAGACGATCATGGACGAGAAGAAGCGCCTGGAGCAGTACCACCGGATCAACAAGCTCTGGATCGACGACCAGGCGGCGGTACCGCTCTACCAGCAGATCGACCTCTACGGGGCCAGCCGCAGGCTCAACTGGAAGGCGCGCAGCGACGAGCTGATCAAGGCCTACGACATGTCGTTCAAAGAGGGCAGCTGATCGTCACGTAGTAAACTGCAGGGACACGGGCGGCCGTAATTCAGTGGCAGAATGCCAGCTTCCCAAGCTGGACGTCGCCGGTTCGAATCCGGTCGGCCGCTCCAACTCGACAGGGCCTCACGGGACATCCCGTGAGGCCCTGCGCGTCTCGCGAGGAGTGAGATCATGAGGAGTCTTCGCACGCTCGTCGTCTTCACGGCCGCCCTCTCGATCGTTGTCCTCGTGGCGACGGCTTCTCCGGCGCGCGCGGCGGAGACGCCACGACGCGGCGGGGTGCTGCTCGCCGCCATCGCCGCCGACGCGCCCAGTCTCGATCCGCACCAGGAGCAGACGTTCGCCACGATCGAGCTCGTGGCGCCGTGCTACAGCACCTTGCTCCAGATCGATCCCTACCATTACCCCAAGGTCATCGGCGACGTGGCGACCGAGTGGAAGATCGCCCCGGATGGACTCACGTACACGTTCAAGCTGCGGCAGGGGATTCGATTTCACGACGGCTCGCCGTTGACGGCGGCGGACGTCAAGGCGACCTACGAGAAGATCGTGTTTCCACCGGCGGGCGTCCGCAGCATCCGCAAGAACTCGTATGCCGCGATCACGAGCATCGAGACTCCCGACGCGAATACCATCGTGTTCAAGCTCAAGCACCCGTCGGCGTCGCTCCTGGACAACCTGGCCTCGCCGTGGAACGTGATCTATCCGAAGAAGTACCTCGACAAGGATCCGAACTACTTCAAGACGAACGTCGTCGGGTCGGGGCCCTTCAAGTTCAAGAACCACACGCGCGGGTCCACGTTCGAGGGCGAGCGGAACCCCGATTACTTCATCAAGGACCGGCCGTACCTCGACGGCTACAAGTTCTTCGTCAGCACGGAGACGTCGGTGCGGGCGGCGGCCCTTCGCTCCGGGCGCGTGCACATCGAGTTCCGCACCATGCCGCAGTCCGAGGTCGAGGCCATTCGCAAGCAGCTCGGCGACAAGGTGGTCGTGCAAGATACGCCGGCCACCGGCATCTTCGGCATCGCGGTGAACCAGACGATCAAGCCCTTCAACGACGAGCGCGTCCGTAAGGCGCTGACCCTCGGGCTCGATCGGTACACCGCGAGCCGTGTCCTCTACCCCCTCGCGAGCCTCAAGGACGTCGGCGGGCTGATGCGTCCTGCGACGGACTGGGCGATGTCGGACGCCGAGCTGCAAAAATTTCCGGGCTTCGGGAAGGACATGGAGAAGAATCGGGCCGAGGCCAAGCGCCTCCTGGCCGAGGCCGGATACCCCAACGGATTCAAGACGGTGCTGAAGAACCGCAACGTCCGAGTCCCGTACGTCGACTTCGGCGTGTTCGTGATCCAGGAGTGGCGCAAGATCGGCGTCGAGGCCGAGCACCGGCTTCTCGAGTCGGCGTCGTGGTTCGCGGATGGCCGGGACACCGGCAACTTCGAGCTGATCGTCAGCCCCTCGTTCAACTTCATGGACGACCCCGACCAGTTCCTCGAGCGGCACACCACCCGCGACAGCAACAACTGGGGGCGATTCTCCGATCCGCGGATCGACGATCTCTTCACGCGCCAGTCGAGGGCGCTCGATCCCACCGAACGCAAGAAGCTCATCCACGAGGTCGAGAAGCTCGTGCTCGGACACGTGTACTACATCCCGGGCATCTGGTGGGCGCGGAGCGTGGTGCACTGGGCGAAGGTGAAGAACTACGTGGCGCCGCCGAACCACTACTCGAACCAGAAGCTCCAGGACGTGTGGCTCAGCGAGGACTGATCACCGGCGCTCAGCGACCGGCATCTCGCGGCCCGCATCCGACGCCTGCTGGATGGCGTCGAGGAAGCGGTGCAGCTCGACCGCCGTGTCGAACGTGGGCAAGCGGCTCTGCCCGGTGCGGATGGCCTCGGCGAACAGCGCGTACATCTGGCCGACGTTGAACGGATCGCCGCGAGGGAAATCGGCCGGGACATACACGAAGCGCTCGGGTACAGCCAGGTCGCTGAGCTCGTGGTTGCCGTGCGCGCCTTGCAGCCGCGGCGTTTCGCCGCGCTGTGACGAGACCGTGCCGGTGGCGACCAGCGTGCCTTCGCGCCCGTAGATCTCCATCCGAAAGCCGCTTCCGGCCCAGGGGACCGCGCCGACGTGGACCGACGCCACCGCACCGCTCACCAGTCGTCCGCTGACGAGCACGTTGTCGGGCGAGGTGACGTCCACCATTCGCCGGGTGTCGGTCTCGTACCATTGCCGGGCCTGGGTCGTGACCATGCACGCCACCCGCGCGAAATCGCCCGCGACGAAGCGCAGGGCGTCGATGACGTGCCCGTTGGCGATGGTGAGGGTGTTCGCTCCGAGGCGGGCATCGCGCTGCCAGGTGCGGCTCGACGGGCGCTCCAGCGCGCCGTCACGCATGGTGGTGACGTGACAGGACAGCACCTCGCCCACGTACCCGGACTCGATCTGCTCCTTCATGTACATGAGCGTGGGGCTGACGCGCGATTGCAGCCCGACCGCCGTTTGCACTCCCTTGGACCGGGCCAGCGTCGCCAGTTCTTCGGCCTCGGCGGTGGTCCGTCCCAGCGGCCACTCGGTATAGACGTGCTTGCCGGCTTCCAGGGCGGCCTTGGTCGGCCCATAGTGCTCCGGAACCTTCACCACCACGGCCACCGCGTCGATCTCCGGCGAGGCCACCATCGCTCGGTAGTCGTGGAAGGCGCGCTGCGCTCCAAACGCGCGGCGCGCTTCTTCCGCGCTCTCGGGCCTGGTGGTACACACCGCCGTCAGCTCGAGATCCGGACTGGCCAGCAGGGCCGGGAAGTGCGACTGGGAGGCCCAGGTCGAGCGCACGTTGGCGCCAACGAACCCCAGACGAATCGGATGTGCCATGCGGCATGCTCCTCAGGGTGGTGACGTCCCGCATTATGCCAGCAATCGCGCGTGCCCTTGCCCCTCGCCGCCGTCGCGAACGCGGAGATCGGCGACGACTGCGCAAAAGTTTTCCCTGCCGAATGCGCGCTCACACCTTTGACGCGTGGGGCCGTGCGATACTCCGGCTCGTATGCCGCATCCGCGCGAGTCCGTGCCGGATGAACCGAGCCTCGACGATCTGCGTGGGCGTCTGGCCGCCATCGTCGACTCGTCCGACGACGCGATCGTGAGCAAGACGCTCGACGGCGTCATCACCTCGTGGAACCGCGGGGCCGAGCGCCTCTTCGGGTGGACGGCGGCGGAAGCGGTCGGCCGTCACATCACGCTCGTCATTCCCCGTGAACGCTGGCCGGAAGAGGCCGACGTGCTGGGCCGTGTCCGGCGCGGCGAGCGGGTCGACCACTACGAGACCGTCCGCGTCACCAAGGACGGGCAGCTGCTCGACATCTCGCTGACCGTCTCGCCCCTGCGCGACGCCACCGGCCGCATCGTGGGGGCGTCGAAGATCGCCCGTGACGTCAGCGAGCGCCGGCGCTTCGAAGCCGAGCGCGACCGCCTGCTCGTGATCGCCCAGGAGGCCCGCGAGGAGGCGGAGGCCTCGAACCGGATGAAGGACCAGTTCCTGGCCATCGTCTCCCACGAGCTGCGCACGCCGCTCAACTCGATCCAGGGATGGGCGCGGCTGCTCCAGGCCGGCGGACTCGACGACGCGGCGCGGGCGCGCGCGGTGGAGGTCATCATCCGCAACACCTCGACCCAGACGCAGCTCGTCGAGGACCTGCTCGACCTCTCACGCGTCGTGACCGGCCGCATGCGGCTCACCTTCGAGCCCTGCGAGCTGGGCTCGCTGGTCACCGACGCGGTCGACGCGGTGCGGCCGGCCGCCGACGCCAAGGGCGTCGCGCTCGTCACCGTGCCGGGGCCGGACGCCGGCACGATCTCCGGCTCGCCCGATCGGTTGCGGCAGGTGGTGTGGAACCTCGCCATGAACGCCATCAAGTTCACGCCGTCCGGAGGACGGGTCGAGATCGCGGCCGCGCGGGACGAGGGGAGCGCCAGCATCGTGGTCGCCGACAACGGCGTCGGCATCAGCCCGTCGGTCCTGCCCCACGTCTTCGAGCAGTTCCGCCAGGAGGACAGCTCGAGCACGCGGGCCCACGGCGGCCTGGGACTCGGCCTGGCCCTCGTCAAGCACCTGGTCGAGCTGCACGGCGGCGGCGTGAAGGCCGAGAGTCCGGGCAAGGGCCAGGGCGCGACCTTCACGGTCAGCTTTCCGCTCGCGTCCGAGCGGTCGGGGAATCGCGAGACACGCACGAGGTGACGACAGTGAACTCCCTTCGCTCCGAAGCGCTGCCCACACGTTCTCACCAACGGCGCCGGCCCGTCCGGGCCGCCGGCGGCGACCACCCGTTCCGCGACGTCCGCGTGGGCCGGCCGGGCGAAGCGTCGACGTCGAGACCTCCGGAGCTGCCTCGGAACCTCGTCGGGCTCCACGTCGTCGTGGTCGACGACGACGAGGACAGTCTCGAGTACTTCGCGGCTGCGCTCCGCGCGTGCGGGGCCACGGTGACGACGGCGTCGACGGCCGTTGACGCGCTCGGGCTGGTCCTGGAGCGTGGTCCCCACGTCGTGCTCAGCGACATCGCGATGGTAGGGCAGGACGGCTACTGGCTCGTGCGCGAGATCCGCGGCCTCCCCGATCGGGGGACGGTCCCCGTGCTGGCCACCACCGCCTACGGCCGGGAGCACTCGCGGGCGCGCGCCGTCGCCGGCGGGTTCAACGACCTGCTGCCGAAACCGGTGGATCCCGAGGTGCTCTGCCTGGCCATCGCGAGGGCGGCCGGACGGTGAGGCCGCTCGGGGGTCGGAGCTAGGCCGCCTTTCGGTGTCGGGCGTCGGCGCGCCGCGCTCCGGCCGCGCGGCGGCTTTCTAGCTTCGCCGCCGGTCGTCGCCCCTGCTCGAGACTCTCGCGGAGGGCTTTGGCGAGGTCGGTGACCTTCGGTCGCTCCGGAACCTCGGGGACCGTGATCTCTTCGCCCTTGACCTTCTGCGCGATGATCTTCTTGAGCACGTCGGTGTAGGTGTCCTTGAACTCCGTCGGGTCCCACTTCGCGGTCAGCGTGTCGATGAGCTGGTGGGCGAGCTTCATCTCCCGGGGCTGATACCCGTGCTTGGCCCTGGGCAGATCGAGCGACCTGGGTGATCGGATCTCGTGGGCGAAGCGCATGGTCGTCAGCACCAGCGCTTCGCCGGAAGGCTCGAGGGCCGCGAGGTGCTCGCGCTGTCTCAGCACGATCGTGCCGACGCCGACGCGCCCCGTTTCCTCCAGCGCGTCGCGCAGCAGCGCATACGCCTTGACGCCCGCCTTGCCGGACGGCGCCAGGTAGTACGGCGTGTCGAAGTAGCGGGAGTCGATGTCGTTCGCGCTCACGAACGCGCGGATGTCGAAGGCTTCCGTCGCCGGCGTCTTGGCCTTCTCGAAGTCCTTGTCGGTGAGGACCACGTACTGGCCCTTCCGGTGCTCGTAGCCCTTGACGATCTCGTCCCAGGGCACTTCCTCGTCTTCCTTCACGCAGAACCGCTTGTAGTCGATCCGGCTCCCGTCCTTCTCGTGCAGGAGATGAAACGACAGCTTCTCAGTCCGCTCGGTCGCCGCGTAGAGACTGACGGGCACCGTCACGAGCCCGAAAGCAATGGACCCCTTCCACATCGCGCGTGGCATGCATCACAGAACAGGCAACCGCGATGCCACCGGCGCGCGATCAGGCCTTGGGCGCGGACTTGGGGCCGAAGGGCTCGGGGATGAATTTGCCGTCGCGGGCGTCGAGGAAGGCGTGGAGGCCACCCTGCTGCATGGCGGCGAGGAGATCGGCGCGGTCGGAGTTGAACGACGAGTGGGCGAGGGCGGAGAGCGGGATGTTGGCGAGCATGCCCGCGCCCAGGCCCATGGCCAGCATGCCGTGGCAGGTGATGGCCTTGTTGAGGCGGACCGACGGCTCGGGGACCTTCGCGATGCGCTCGGCGAGCGCGCGGGCCTTCGTCATCAGCTCGGCCGCCGGCACCACTTCGTTGACGATGCCGAGCCGCAGCGCCTCGGCGGCGTCGAAGTGATCGCCGGTGAGGCTGTAGCGGTGCGCGGCCTTCCAGCCGGCCAGCGCGGCGAACAGGAACGTGGTGTTGGAGATGTGGCGGACCTCGGGCTGGGCGAACACCGCGTTGTCGGCGGCGATCGTGATGTCGCAGGCGAGCGAATACCAGAAGCCGCCGCCCATGACCCAGCCGTGGACGGCCGCGATCACCGGGGTGCCGAGCTGCCAGAGGTGCAGGAGGTGGCGGACCGAGTTGCTGTCGGTCGTCCACCAGCGCTTGAGAAAGTCCGCGACCTCGACGCCGGTGGGATCGAGTGACGAGCGGCCGTCCGGACGCCGCGCGATGTCGTAGCCGGCGGAGAATCCACGGCCCGCCCCGGTGATGATGATCGCGCGGACCGCCGCGTCTGCGTCCGCCTCGTCGAGGGCCGTGTGCAGCTCCGCGGTCATCTGGGGGCTGATCGCGTTGAGGGACTGCGGCCGGTTCAGCGTGATCGTGGCCACCGGGCCGGTCGTCTCGTAGAGGATCGTCTCGTAGTTCATGGCCTCGTCTCCTCGTGAGTCCGTGAAAGGAACCGGTGATGCTCGCGCGCGTGACGGAGCGCCCGCATGGCGGTTTCGGTCGACTCGAGAAACGGCACGCCGGCCTCGGCGAGCGGCGCGATGACGTCTTGATCGAGATCGCCCGCGGCGTGCGATCCGTAGCAGAACACGAGCCGGTCGGTCCCGGCGTTCACCGCGGTCACGAGCACGCGGGCGAACTCGCGCGACGGCGCCCAGCCGCCGGGGCGGGGGACGTTGGCGCGCAGGTTCACGGCGAGCACGTCGATGGCCGCGTCGCGGAGCAGCGTGTCGACGAGCCCGGGGAAGATCTCGGCGTTCTCGTACATGGCGCCGGTGCCGTCGAGGGGGTTCCGCGGATTGCCGAAATCCGGCATGACCTTGCGCAGGGCCACGAGGGACTCGGCGGAGAGCGGCGGCAGCTCCACGCCCTCGCCCTCGGCGGCGTCGGCCGCCCGTCCACATTCGCCGCCGAGGCCGCTGAGCACGGCGGTGCGCCAGCCCGCCCGTCGCACCTCGAGCGTCGCGGGCAAGAGCGCGAGCGTGTCGATCATCTCGTCGAGGCTCGTCACCTGGATGATCCCGCTCTCGCGCAGCAGGGCCTCGACGACCTCGGGGGTGCCGGCGAGGGACCCGGTGTGGGCCAGCGCCGCCTGGCGCGCGTTCTCCGAGCGGCCGACCTTGAGCGCGACGATGGCCTTTCTCAGCTCGCGCGCCCGCGCCGCGACCGCTCTGAGCTTCGCCGGCTGCTTGAATCCTTCCACGTAGACGCCGATCACCGTGGTGTCGGGATCCTCCACGAGGAACTCGACGTAGTCCTCGACGGTGACGCCGCCCTGGTTGCCGCAGGAGACGATGTAGCCGACGCCGACGCGCCGCTGCAGCATCAGGTGCTCGGAGATCGCGTGGCTGAAGCCGCCGCTCTGCGAGACCACGGCCACCGGGCCGGCCAGCGGATCGCGCATGTCGGCGCTGAAGGCGGCGGCGCCGAGCCGGACGTTGAAGACGCCGTAGCAGTTGGGCCCGCACACGAGCAGGCCACGCTCGGCGGCGAGACGGTCGAGGACGGCCTGGCGCGCGTGCCCCGCCGGCCCGGCTTCGCCGAAGCCGCTCGACAGCACGACCGCGCCGCGCACCCCGCGCTCGACCGCGCTCGTCAGCACGGCCGGCACCTCAGGGGCGGGAATCGCGACGACCACGGTGTCGGGGGGCTCCGGCGTCGAGGCGAGGTCGGGATAGCACGGGAGCCCGAGGATCTCCGGGTAGCGCGGGTTGATGGGAAACACGCGCCCGCGGTAGCCGAAGCGCTGGAGGTTCGTGATCACCCGCGTCGCGCGGTTCATCCGCGACGAGGCGCCGACGACCGCGATGCTGCGCGGCTTCATGAGCGGCGTGAGATCCATCGTGTCGGTCGCCGACTATGTCGAAACACGTGGGCCGTGTCAACGACGTCCGCCCGCCCCGTCCGACGGGGAGGGCATCATTGACATCGCTCGACGATGCGCTGACCATGACGGCGACCCGACATCTGGAGGCGACGATGATCGACCGCGAGACCATCCGGCATCTGTGGACGCACAAGACGCAGGATCATCCCTGGCTCTCCGACGAGGAGCTGGTCATCGATCGCGGCGAGGGCGTGTGGGTGTGGACCCAGCGCGGCCAGAAGCTGATGGACGCGTTCGCCGGGCTCGCGGTCGTCAACGTCGGCCACGGCCGGCGCGAGATCGCCGAAGCGGTCGCCGAGCAGACCGTGCGCCTCGCCTACTATCCGACCACGCGCCAGTTCTCGAACCGCCCCGCCGCCGAGCTATCGGCCAAGCTCGCCGAGCTCACCCCCGGCGATCTCACGTACACGATGTTCGCGGTCAGCGGATCGGAGGCCAACGAGCGCTCGATGCAGATCGCGCGGCAGTACTGGCTGGCCAAGGGCAAGCCCGACAAGCACAAGGTCATCTCGTTCCAGGGCGGCTATCACGGGGCCACCGCGGGAACGCTCGCGCTCTGCGGCCTGCCGCATCTCGCGCGCCCGTATGCGCCGCTGTTCGTTCCCGGCTTCGCCAAGGTCGCCCCGCCGCACTCCTTCCGCGATCGAGGCGCGGGCACCGATGCTGAGCTGATCGCGCGCCGGGCCGCCGAGCTGAGAGCGGCCATCGTCGCCGAGGGACCGGAGACGGTCTCGGCGGTGATCCTCGAGCCGGTGATCTCCTCCGGCGGCTTCATCATCCCGCCGCTCGGCTGGCTCGCCGCCGTGCGCGCGGTGTGCGACGAGCTGGACGTCCTGATGATCGCCGACGAGGTCATCACGGGCTTCGGGCGCACCGGCCGCTGGTTCGGCTGCGATCACGAGGACGTCGTTCCGGATCTGATGTCGGTGGCCAAGGGCATCACGTCCGGTTACATCCCGCTCTCCGCGAGCATCGTGCGCCGCCACCTGGCCGACGTCTTCGCCGACGATCGCAAGGAAGAAAACGTTCATCCCAACACGTACGCCGCTCACCCGGTGGCCTGCGCGGCCGCGCTCGCCAATCTCAAGATCATGGAGCAGGACAAGCTGGTGGAGAACTCGGAGGCGATGGGGCGCAGGCTCCTCGATGGTCTGACGCGCGCGCTCGCCGGCCACCCGATCGTCGGCGAAGTGCGCGGGCGCGGCCTCATGGTCTGCGTCGATTTCGTGAAGCCTGACGGTTCCGGCAACGCACTGGACGGCGATCACGTGGCCGAGCTGGACCGTCTCGCCTGGGACCGCGGCGCCATCGTCTACGCGCGCGGCACGGTCCTGCGTCTTGCCCCGCCGCTCTGCATCACGCCGTCCGAAGTCGATCAGCTCGTCGGCGTCGTCGCCGAAAGCGTCAAGGATCTGGAGCGCAAGCTCACGAGCTGATCGCGCGCGGGCACCTCCGAGAACCGCTGGCACCCCGGTTGCTCTCACTCAAAGCGGAGGGCGACATGGCCAAGCAAAAGCGCGCGAAGAGGGTCAGCTCCACCAGGGCACGGCCCGACCGTGATGACAGCCGGCACGTGTCCGAGCGTGGGACCGAGAATCTGACGGAGATGGCGACAACCGCCGGGACCCAGGCCGTCCAGTTCGTCGTGGCGGTCGCTCGCGGCGTGGCCAAAGGCATCGCGGGGGCCGCACGCGAGCTGGGCGCACCGGCCCGCGACGCCGTGGAGTCACCATCGAAGACCACGCGAGCGTCGGGTGACTCCGCCGCGCGCGGGATCAAGCGCGCGGCTCGGGGTCGACGAGGAGCCGCGACCCGGAGCCGACGCGGGACGGGGACCACCAAGCGCCGCTCGGCGTGAGCCCGCCGCTCGCGCGGCGCTCATGATGCTTTCGCTCCAGCCGCGTCATATCGCCCGCTAGCGCGACCCGTCTGGCTGCTGTTCAAGTACAGGCGTAGCGCTGTGGTCTCACGGGCTCGCCTCGAGGAGATCTTCAGCGACGGGCCCGCGGCCGACGCGGCCGGGGCCGCCGTGCTGCTCCAGGTCGACACGTCGTTCCGCTTCTTCGGAGAGCGGGCGGCGGCGGCGTTCAGCCGCCGACGCCAGAACCGGGCGGCGCGGCTAAGCGGCCCGTCGTCCTCGTGGGTTGCGTCGATCGGCGACACTGACTTCCATCCGTTCGCCCAAGGCCCGCAGTTCATCGGCGCCGAGCTTTTCGGCCAGGGGGAACATCTCCTCCTCTTCCTCGTCGGCGTGGTGTTCGACGAGCTCGGACAGCACCGTCATCTTGGCTTCGAAACGCTCGTCCCCGGGATCGACCTGGGGGAGCTCCTTCAGGACGAGCTTCACGACGTGATGCTCCTCGAACGCCTCCGCGACCATCTCCTCGGCCTTCGTGGTCTCGAGGCCGCGGACGGCCGGGTAGAAGATCTCTTCCTCAATCCGCGTGTGCATCGCGAGCGCCTGGCCGATCTGCTCCATCAGGCTTCGGCGGCCGCGGGCGTCGCTGGTCTTCTCCACTTTCTTGAACATCGCCTTCACTTCACGATGCTGCTTCTTCAACAGATCCGTCGCTTTCATTCGGTGGTTCCTCCCACGGACAACTGAGAGCAAACGCGGCGCCATCGGTGGTTCGGCGCTCCCACGGGCTCGAGCGGGCGATCCGAGGTGACGGCGACGATCAGAGGATCGCGTCGGGGAGGAGCGTTCCGAAAGTCACGCGGACGGTCGGCCGAGCGAGACCGTCTTCTTCGTGATGCCACAGGCGGCGCAGAGGTCTGGGACCGTCCGGTCCTTGAGGATGGCGCCCAGGATCTTCAGGGACGACCGTCGGGTTCGTATCACGGCTGCTCGCCGGGCAGCTGTCGGGCGAGCTCGGTGGCGAGCTGATCGACGTCGGTTCGCTCGCTGAGCTTGTGGAGCTCGTCGTCCGCCGTGATGGGAAGTCCAAGGTGCTCGCAGATCCGCTGGAGCATCTCGAGCGTCTTCGTGTTCTCCTGCTCGGCGAGGAGATTCACCTGAAATTCGAGCTGGCCGCGCCGGTCCGCCTCGCGGCTCATGCGGTTCTGACTGTTCAAGACGAACAGCGAGAGGAAGATCGCCTCGAGTGAGACCACCAGCGTCAGGAAGTTGAATGGGTACGGATCGAAGGCGGGGACGTTGGGAACGAGGCCCAGGTTCACGCATACCCAGCCCGCGTACCACGCGACGTGCACCCACGCGAAGGCCATGCTCCCGGCCGCTCTGGTGATCCCGGCGGCGACGCGATCGGCCCCGGTCCGGCGCTGGCGCACCTGCTCCTCCAGCCGGGCGATCGCCTGGATGTTCTCGTGCGTGGGACGGCTGGGCTGCGGCGAGGCGGGTTCGTTCCGAATCGTGGTGGACTGATCCGTCATCGTTCCTGACAAGATGTGCATGGCACGTGCCGACGGAACACCACCTTGGCCTTCGCGGGGCACAGTGCCCCCTACGTCACGGCTCGTTCCAGCGGAACCTCGCGAGGGCGAGAGCTCCGAACAGGAGGGCGAAGCCGAGCAGCACCACGGTCGGGGTGACGGCGGCGGCCAGCGGCAGTCCCCGCCAGGTCATGCCGTCGAGGCCGTCCATGGCCCAGCGGACCGGGACGACCATGGTCAATTGCTGGAGCCAGGCCGGGAAGATGAACGTGGGCACCCAGGCGCCGCCGAGCATCACCACGACCAGCACCGCGAAGGTGGCGACGCCGCGCGTGGCCGCGGGGGTGCCGCCGACGGTGGCGAGCAGAAGCCCGAAGGTGGTGGCCATCAGCGCGCAGGCCACGCTCACCGCGAAGAAGCCGAGCACGCTGCCCTCGATGCGCACCCTGAACACGAGCATCGCGAACGCGAAGGAGACGAGCAGGGTGAGGAGCGTGATGATGGCGCCGCTCGCGGCCTTGCCCCCAAGCACGGTGGCCCGCGAGAGCGGCGCGCTGCGTATCCGCTTCCACACCCCGCGCTGCCGGTCGATGAGGATGCCGATGCCGAGGTCGACGGCCGCGAAGAGCAGGAACTGCACGCCCATGCCGGCGAAGGCGTGGGCGTAGCTGTTGTAGGGCGTGCGCTCGCCCGCGGTGATCGCCTGCTCGTGGATCTCGTAGGGCAGGGTGAGGCGGCCCGCCCACAGCTCGCGGGCGATCGTGCGCATCACGTGCTCGGTGACGATCCCGCGCACCATCGCCAGCTCGGCCGAGCGGCTGGGGTCGTACAGGAACTTCAGCTCCGGCCGGTTCTGGTTGCCGAAGAACGCGCGGCCGGCGTCGTCGCCGAAGCCCGGCGGAATGATCACCGCGGCGACCACCGCGCCCCGGCGCACGGCCATCCACGCCTCGTCGGCGTTGCTCACGGTAACGTTGAGGTTGCGGTCGTCCTGCACCGCGGCCACGATGGCCCGCGCGATGGGGCTGCGGTCGCGATCGACCACGTAGACGGCGGTGCGCGCGCGGTCGGCCAAGCGGGGCACGCTCGTGAAGATGGCCCCGAAGAAGGACGCGATGACGATGGGGGCGGCGAACGCCATGATGAGGGCCCGGCGGTCGGTCAGGAACAATCGAAGGTCCTTGGCGACCATGGCGACGAGCGGGGTGAGGGACATCAATCGCGCAACATGCGGCCGGTGAGGGCCAGGAACACGCCCTCGAGGTCGCGGGCGCCGGGGTGATCGCGCTGGAGGCCGGCCAGGGTGTCGGCCGCGATCACCTGGCCGTGATCCATGACCACGATGCGGTCGGAGAGCCGCTCGGCCTCTTCCATGTAATGCGTGGTGTAGAGGATGGCCTTGCCCCGCCGCTTGAGGGCCTGGAGGTTCTCGAAGATCGCGTGACGGCTCTGGGGATCGACGCCCACGGTGGGCTCGTCGAGGAGCAGGATGTCGGGGTCGTGCAGGAGCCCGGCGGCCAGGTTCAGGCGCCGCTTCATCCCTCCGCTGTAGGTGGCCACCCGATCGCGGGCGCGATCGGCCAGGCCGACCAGCTCCAGCCCGGAGGCGATCACCCGCTCGAGGACGGCGCCCCGGAAGCCGTAGAGGCCGCCGAAGAAGCGCAGATTGTCGCGCGCGGTCAGCTCGTCGTAGAGCGCCACTTCCTGGGGGACGAGCCCGATCCGGCGCTTGACGGGATCGGCGTCGCCGACGAGCCGGTGGTCGTCGACCAGCACCTCGCCCCGATCGGGCCGGAGCAGGCCGGCGAGCAGGGCCACCGTCGTGGATTTACCGGCGCCGTTCGGGCCGAGCAGTCCGAGGAGCTCTCCCGGCGCGAGCTTGAGCGACACGCCGTCGACGGCCGCGATGCGACCGAAGGTCTTGCCGAGGTTCCGCGCCACCAGCATGGGCACTATGTAGCACGAAGAGGAGGCTCCGTCAGGAAGGCGATTGGCCCGAGAGGAACTCCCGCACCGCCGGATCTTCGCTGAGCCCGATCGCTCGCGCGTAGGCGTCGCGCGCCTCGGTGGTTCGCCCCAGCCGCCGCAGCAGGTGCGCTCTCAGCGCCCAGTAGGGCTGGTACGTGGCCACCGCGTCCGTCGGCAGCGCGTCGAGCGCGTCGAGGCCGGCACCGGCGCCGCGCGCCTCGGCCAGCGCGGCGGCCTGGGCCACGCGCGCGCCGATGTCATCGGTCGCGACCATCGGGCGACGTCCTGGCCGCTGAGGGGGACGTAGGCGCCGCTCGCGTCGCGGCGCGCCGATCGCCGGGCCTCGCAGCACAGCATCAGCGCGAGCAGGCCGCCGGCCTCGGGCTCGTCGGGCAGCAGCGCGACGACGAGCCGGCCGAGCCAGATCGCTTCCTCGGCGAGTCCACGGCGGCGCGGATCGGCGCCGGCCACGTCTTCCCACCCCGTGCCGTACGCCGCGTAGATCGCCTCGAGCACCGCGTGCAGTCGCTCGGGCAATGCTTCCGGCCCGGGAATCTCGAAGCCGATGCCGGCGTCACGGATCTTGGCCTTCACGCGCACGAGGCGCTGGCTCATCGCGGCCGGAGCCACCAGGAAGGCCGAGGCGATGCGGGCGGCGTCGAGGCCGAGCACCGCCTGCAGCATCAACGGCGTCCGCGCCGCTTCGTCGATCGCCGGGTGGACGCAGACGAAGAGCAGCTCGAGCCGCTCGTCCGGAAAGATCGACTCGCGCGAGGCGGTCACCTCGGCGGTCTCCGCGGCCAGGCGCAGGGTCGCGGCGGCGCTCGCCTCGACGCTGCCGTGACGCGCGCGGTCGACCAGGCGGCGGCGCGCGGCGACGAGCAGCCACGCGTCGGGATTGTCGGGCACTCCGACGCGCGGCCAGGTCTCGAGCGCGGCCGCGAGGGCGTCGCCGAGCGCGTCTTCCGCGGCGGCCACGTCGCGCGCGCGAGCGGCGAGGTAGGCGACGAGTCGGCCATAGGACGCTCTCGCCGCCAGCTCGGCCGCTCGCCGGGCTTCGCTCACATCGAGAGGTTCGGCCGGACCTCGACGGCGCCGGTCGAGGCCGCGGGACAGCGCGCGGCCCACTCGAGCGCCTTGTCGAGGTCCGGCACGTCGATCACGTAATAGCCGCCGAGCTGCTCCTTGGCCTCGGCGTAGGGGCCGTCCTGCACCTGGCGCTTGCCGTCGCGCTGGCGCACGGTCGTCGCCACCGCCGCCGGCTGGAGCCCGTGGCCGCCCACCATCACGCCGGCTTCTCTCAGGGCCACGGTGTAGGCGTGGTAGGCGCCCCAGTACGCGTCCTTGCGCTTGGCGTCGGTGCGGGCGCCGAATTCGTCCTGGGTCTCGTAGATGAGGATCGTGTAGATCATCGCGTCTCCTCCGTCACGCTCGAAATGGTGTGTCGTGACAATGACGGCCGAGCGAGGGCTATTTCGACATGGCCAGGGCCAGCAGCCCACCGAGGAGCAGCCCCGCGACCGCGGTGAGCGACGGAAGCACGAAGCTGCCGGTGGCGTCGTGGACGAGGCCCGCGAACGCGGGCCCGACGATCTGGCCCAGGCCGAAGGCCGCGGTCATGAGGGCGAGCGTGCTGCGGGGATCGCCCGCCGACAGGCGGCGGGCGCCGATCAGCCCGAGCGCGGTGAGTCCCATGAAGGTCCCCCCGAGCAGCGCGGCGCCGAGCAGCACCGCGGCCGTGGTGTGCATCACGCTGGCGGCGACGCCGATCGCCTCGGCCACGCACGCGAGCGCGAACGCGCGCTCGATGCCGGTGCGGCGCGCGACCCACGTCCAGAAGGCGACCGAGGGCGCGGCGGTCAGCCCGACGACCAGCCACACGACGGGCTCGAGCGCGCGATCGTGGCGCGCGTCCCGCACGATCGCGACGAGAAAGGTGGCGGTGATGATGTAGCCGAAGCCGAACAGCCCGTACGCGGTCACGAAGGCGGCCAGGCGGCGATCGATCCGACTGCCGCGCGTCGTCGCCGCGGGCGCGGGGCCGCCACGATCGGGAATCAGGATCGCCACGAGCACGACCGCGACGAGGCTGATCGCGCCCCCGGCCAGCCAGATCGAGCGCCAGTCGCCCCCGAACGTCGACAGAGCAGAAGAGAGCACGGCGGAGATCGCGATGCCGACGCCCACGCCGGCGAAGTGCACCGCGGACAGCTCCGAGCGCGCGGCCGCGGCGAGACCGTCGAGCACGAGCGCGGAGGCGAAGACCAGCCCGAACGCGCTCGCCGCGCCGCCGACGAAGCGGAGGACCATGAACGCCGGGGTCGACGAGGCCACACCCATCGCCCCCGTGGTGAGCGCGCTCGCCGTCAATCCCGCGAGCAGCCAGCGACGGCCCGAGCCCCTCACCGCGGACGTCGCCGCCAGCAGCGCGCCGGCCAGATAGCCCGCGAAGTTGGCGGACGCCAGCAGCCCCGCCGTCGACTTCGTCATGCCCAGATCGTCGACCATCAGCGGCAGGATCGGCGTGTACACGAACCGGCCGACCCCAACCGCCGCCGCCATCGCGATCAATCCCCCGACCGCCAATCTCACCGGCCGATCAAGCCCCCTCCGAGTCGTCATCGCGAATCGCGGTCGCGGTCGGTGTCGCTCCAACCCGGGCTCGCGTTCAGGTAGTGTAGCTCCGAGCGGGCCGCGTGCGGCCCAGAGGTGACCCATGGCCACGATCGAGCTGGATCTCGACGCGTTGAAGCAGCACGTGGGACGGCGACAGGTCGCGACCGACGTCGTGACCGCCACCCCCGCGAATCTCCTGCGCCTGACCTTTGCCCGACCTGAGCCCGAGCTCAAGGACGGCGACGCGTTGCCGCCGGGCTGGACGATCCTCTACTTCCTGCCGCGCTTTCTCCCCCACGAGCTGAGGGCCGACGGCGCTCCCGCGAATACCGGCGTCGTCCCCGCGATGCCGCTGCCGCGTCGCATGTTCGCCGGCCAGACCTTCCGCTTCCATCGTCCCATCCGCATCGGGGAGGCGTTGTCGCAGGAAACCGAGCTGACCGACATCTCGGTGAAGCGCGGCGGCACCGGCACGCTGGTCTTCACCACCGTGGTGAGCCGTATCTCCGGACCCGACGGGCTCGCGGTGGAGGACGAGCGCCGCGGAGTGTTTCGCGAGGAAGTCAGGGCAGGGGACCGCAACCAGGCCCCGCGGAGAGATCCGGCACCGGACGACGTGCCGTGGCGCCGCGTGATCACCCCTGAGCCGGTCCTCCTCTTCCGCTTCTCCGCGCTGACCTTCAACAGCCACCGCATCCACTACGACCACCGCTGGGCGATGGAGACGGAGGGCTACCCCGCGCTGGTCGTGCACGGCCCGCTGACCTCCACGCTGCTCCTCGACTTCGCGCGCGATCACAACCCCGGCCGGGCGTTCCGGAGCTACACCACGCAGGCGCGCGCCCCCCTCTTCGAAGGCGCGCCGTTCGAGCTTCGCGGACGGCCGACCGCGACCGGCTGCGAGCTCTGGGCCGTGACACCCGGGGGCACCGTCGCGATGAGCGCTCAGGCCGAATTTGCGTGATTCCGCGCTACCATCGCGGGTGTGAGCTCAGAGGCCGCGTTCGAGCCCATGTTGACGCTTTTCCCTCCGGCGCAACACCGGGTATTCCGGGAACTTGGCGGCGTCCCGCGCCGGTTCGTTCTCTACGGCGGAACGGCGATCACCCTACGGCTGAGCCACCGGGTGTCTCTCGATTTCGACCTGTTCTCGAACGATCATTTCCAGCCTGATGCCCTGGAACGCGCGATGCCCTTGCTGCGAGGCGCCGTCCGATCCCGTTCGGAGCCCGATACGCTCGTCGCGGTCGTGGAACGGGACGGCCCGGTGACCGTGTCGTTCTTCGGGGGCCTGCCGCTGTCGCGAGTGGCTAGCCCTGCATCGGCAGGGGCCGACGGGCCGCTCGTCGCGTCACTCCTAGACCTTGCCGCGACGAAGGCCAAGGTCGTCCAGGATCGCGCCGAGGCGAAGGACTACCTCGACGTGGCACGCCTGCTGGCCGAAGGGATCTCGCTCCGGGAAGCTCTGGCCGCGGCGCTGGCGGTGTACGGATCAGCCTTCAACCCGCTCCTCTCGCTCAAGGCGTTGGCCTACTTCGGAGACGGCGATCTTCCGGGTTTGCCGAAGGAGACCCGCGAAGCCCTGCAGCGAGCCGTTCGGGAGACGCCGGTGGAAGCGGTTCACCCGCTGCCGCCGCGTGGGGGAATCGTTCCGTGAGTCTCACACTAGAAGCCGTCGCCGAACGCGTCAACTGGTGGAAGCGGCCGGCCCAGACTCTCGTGGATCGTCGCCACTTCCTGGCGCGCGTGATGGCGGCGGGGACGTTCGACGAAGTGCGCTGCGTGCGCGGTCACTTTCCGCCGGAGGCGTTCCGGGCCGTCCTTGAAGATCCACCGGCCGGTGTGTTCGATCCGCGCTCGTGGGCGTACTGGAACCTGATGTTCGACCGGGAAGCCCCGGAACTTCCCCGGCGGCGTCTCTCCCGCTAGTCCGACGTGTTGCTCTTCGAGCTCTTCACCGTCGTCGCCTTCATCTGGCCGCCGCCGGGGCCGCTGGTGTAGGTGACGTCGACGACGTCGCCGATTTTGGGCAGAACCTTCAGGTCGGCCGCGCTGAACGTCGTGGCCTTGCCCTTAGTGGTGACCGTGAATGTCTTGGCGGCGGCGCTGACCTCAGTCACCTTGCCGGTCACCACCGGAGTGGACATCTTGGCGTCCACCTTCTTGTCCACGGCCTTCTCCTCGGCGGCCTTCGGCTGAGCTGCGGCGACACTCGCGAACGCGATCAACAGGGTCACCGTCAGGGCGCACATGATCCTTTGGGTCATAGCGGTCTCCTTCCTCGATCTCACTTGGCCTTGAGCTTCACGTCCTCGTAGGGGGCGGAGAAGCCGTAGTTGGGCATGAGGCCGACGCCGGATTCTTCGACCCGCGGGCCCACGCCGTGGAGGAACGCGAAGTCCCAGATGGGGGCGAACATCGCGCGCTCGTGGATCATCTGCTGGATCCGGTGCAGGAGCGCCTCGCGCTTGCCGCGGTCCAGCTCCACGGCCTGCTCGCGGAAGAGGCCGTCGATGTCCGGGTAACTGCCGTAGGCGTACGCTCCGCCCGCGACGGCCAGCGACTCCAGCCAGGTGGCGGCGTTGCCCGAGGCGCCCATGAACAGATACACGACGTTCCGGTACTTCTTCTCGGCGACCCCGCCGAAGAACGCGGCGCGCTCCATGGGGCGCAGCCTCAGACGAATGCCCACGGCCTTGAAGTGGGTGAGCATGGCCTCGCCCCACGGGCAGACCTGAAGGTCGCAGAAGAAATCGCCGGCGTCGAACCCGTTGGGGTGGCCGGCCTCGGCGAGCAGCCGTTTGGCCCGCGCCGCATCGTGGGGATACGGCGGCGCCGGCCAGTAGAAGTCGAAGGTCGAGGGCACGATGCTGCCGGTGACCTTCGAGAGCCCGAGCGTGGCCGCGTCGTTGATCGCGGTCCGATCGAGGGCGAGGTTCGCGGCCAGCCGCACCCGCTTGTCGGCCCACGGCGATTTCGGATCGAACTGGTCGGCGAAGATCAGCCAGTGGTTCGAGGGGAACACGGTCTTGATGGCAAGGCCGGGCGTGCGCTTGACGTCCTCGGCCATCTCGCCGCTGATGAGGAAGGCCACGTCGGCCTCGCCGCGCTTGAGGGCGGCCACGCGGGTGGTGTGGTCGGGGATCACCCGGAGGACGATGCGCTTGACGTGCGGGGTCTTGCGCCAGTACCCCTCGAACGCCTCCAGCACCAGCTCGACGCCGGGGGTGAACGAGACGAACTTATAGGGACCGGCCCCGATCGGGGCCTTCTTGTAGCCGTCGAGGCCGACTTTTTCCACGTACTTCTTGGGGACGATCCACCCGGCCCCGGTGGCGCGGGTCCCGTAGAAGGTCATGAAGTCGGGCCAGGGCTGCTTGAGGCGGAAGCGGACGCGGCCGGGATCGGGCGTCTCCACCGCGGCCACGTGCTCCTTCAGGGTCTTGGCGAAGACGCCCTTGTAGCGCTCGAACGAGAACTTGACGTCCTCGGCGGTCACGGGGTCGCCGTTGTGGAACTTGACGCCCTTGCGGAGCACGAAGTCGTAGACGAGCCCGTCGGGGGACATCGTCCACCCCTCCGCGAGGCTGGGGGCCATGCTCTTGCCGGGC
Source organism: Candidatus Acidiferrum sp. (assembly GCA_035317605.1). Classification (GTDB taxonomy): domain Bacteria; phylum Methylomirabilota; class Methylomirabilia; order Rokubacteriales; family CSP1-6; genus DATHGT01. Next base: position 29,446 of record DATHGT010000277.1, read on the forward strand.
ATGGGCTTCACGAGCGCGTCGTGGGTGGCCGAGAGCACCATGAACGGTGTGCCCTGGATGGTCTCGGCCGGATCGAACCAGGTCGGGACCAGCGTGGTGTGCACCGCCCACGTCATCTGGCCTTCGGGCGCCGCGTGCGCGGGCGCGACCAGCGCGGCGAGCACACCGAAGGCACACGCGAAGCGCGTGAGTGATCCGACGAGTCGACTCATGGCCGTCCTCCGTGGTTGCGATGTGTTCATGCGCGCGCCGCCGGCGCCAGCGTCGTCACGTCGTCGACCGTTCGCACGGCGAGCACGGCGGCGCGGTTTCTGACCGTCAGCTCGTGGCGGGGCAACGCCGACACGTCGATGCCGGCGCGCGTGCCCACGTCCTCGGACATCACGAGCGCGCACTGGTAGTCCTTGGTGAGCTGCTCCAGACGCGCGGCGACGTTGACGGTGTCGCCGATGGCGGTGAGCTGGGCGCTCTCGCCGTAGCCCATGCGCCCGACGATGGCGGGGCCGGTGTGGATCCCGATGCCGATCTTGAGCGGCGTGGGCAGCTCGACCGCCAGCTCGGCGTTCAGGGTGGCGATGCCGGCGACCATGGCGCGGGCCGCGGCCAGCGCGCGCCGGCAGCCGTCCTCGGGGCCGTGGTCGACGCCGAAGAGGGCCATCACGCCGTCGCCGGAGAACTGGTTGGGCACGCCGCCCGCGCCACTGATGGCGGCGCCGATCACGTCGCAGTACCGGTTGAGCACGAACACGACGTCGTAGGGCAGCTTGCGCTCGGCCATCCCCGTGAAGCCCCGGAGGTCGGCGAACAGCACCGCGATCTCCTGCTCGCGGCCGCCGCGCCCGTCGCCCCGCGGCGCCGCTTGGGCGGGACCCGCGGTGGCCGGCAGGAGCGGCGCCACCGCCACGTCGCGCACGGGACGGACCTGGCAGGCCAGCCGAACGCCCGGCGGCGCCCCGACGCGCTCGAGCACCCGTTGTTCCTCGGGCCGCGCCGCCGGCAGCGCCTCGATCCCGCCCTCGACCCGCACCCGGCACGTCGAGCACCGCCCGCGCCCTCCGCAGACGGAGGCGTGGGGAATGCCGCCGAGCCGGCTCGCCTCGAGCACGGTGAGGCCGGCGGGGGCGCTGACGGTTCGCCCGGAGGGATACGAGATGCGCACCTGAGCGCCCCGCAGGAGTCGCAGCCGCGCCTGACGGGCCACCAGCACGGCAGCGAGCGCGATCAAGTAGCCCCAGCGCAACCGCGTCGCGAGGCGCCCGAGGATGGCGCGCTGCTCGGCCGACGTCGCGATCACCGAGTCGGTGAATCCCGCGGTCTGGGCGAGTACGGCGGCCTCGCGCCCGGCGTTGGCGAAGCCGAGCAGCGCGAGCGCGGGCAGGAGCAGCGCTACCGAGTAGAGCGTGAGCGCGGCCGGCCGGTACCACGGGCGGAGCCGCAGCCAGAAGTGGATGCCGATGCACCCGTGCGTCCACGCGATCAGCAGGACCAGCGCCTGGCGCGCGCCGCCCCAGGGGTCGAGGACCCACAGCGAGAGCACCGTGCGCGTATAGGAGTCGGTGACGTCGAACATCGTGTGGGCGAGCCGGGTGCCCACGATGTGCGAGACCAGGAGCGGGGGAATGGCCAGCCCGAGCACGAGCTGGGCCGCCTCCCACGGGGGCATGCGCAGATGGCGCCGCCGGTACAGCGCCCAGAACGCCAGCAGCGCGTGGATCACCAGCGCGCCGTAGAGCGCCGCCGTCCCCACGCGATTGCGCCAGAGCCAGAGGAACCACTCGCGCCCGTCCTCCATCCGGTCGAGCGAGATCAGTCCCAGGGCGTGATTGGCGAAGTGCGTGGTCAGGTAGGCGAGCAGCACGAGCCCGGAGACGAGCCGCAGCTGCCGGACGATCGCCGTCGCCGTCACGCCACCGCCGTCACTGGAGGACCTCGTTGGCGCGCAGCAGGAGCGACTGCGGGAGCTTGAGCCCGAAGGCGGCGGCGGTCTTGTCGTTGACCACCAGCTCGAAACGCTCCGGACGCTCGATCGGCACGTCACCGGCGCGCGCGCCCTTGAGGATGCGGTCGACGAAGCGCGCGCACCGGGCGAACAACTCGGGCAGGACGACGCCATACGACATCAAGCCGCCCGCGTCCGGGAAATTCCGGAACAGCGAGATCGCGGGTAGTCGCTGCTTGAGGGCAAAGTCCACGATCCGCGGCGTCTCGCGATAGGTCAGGGGCGCGGCGAGGACGACGAGCGCGCCCTCACGCTGCCGAGGAATCGCGTCGAAGGCGCGGGAGAGTTCGTCGGGGTTGCGAACAGGGTGGACGTGCACGGCGATTCCGAACCTCCGCGCGGCGGCCTGCGTGGCCTTCACCTGAAGGTCGTGGGCCGCCGGGTCCGCCATCATGGCGAGCGTCGAGAGCCGCGGCACGGCCTCACGGAGCAGCTCGATCCACTTTCCCTGGATCTCGGGCACGTCGAGGTAGATGCCGGTGACGTTGCCCGCGGGCCGGCCGAGGCTCGCCGCGACGCCGGCGCGAAGGGGATCGCTCTCCAGATCGAGGGCGACGATGGGAATCGTCGTCGTGAGCTTGCGCAGTGCGTGGACGGCGGGCGGACTCACCGCGAACAGCACGTCCGGCCGGCCGCGGACGATCTCGGCTCCGAGCGGACCGAGGCGCTCGGGATGGCCCTCGGAGGAGCGCTGATCGAGGACGAGGTTCTGTCCCTCGACGTAGCCCAGGTCGCGGAGAGCGTGAACGAAGAAGTCCTGCACGTTCGCGTCCCTGCTGCCCACCGGAGACAGCATCCCGACGCGCCACACCCTCGGCTGTGCGCCGGCGGGGCTCGCCGAGGCCACGAGCGCGAACGCGACGATCGCCGCCACCAACGTCCTCACGCCGGTGCCGACCCCTGTTGCCGCTCGACTTCTTCCATGATCATGGTGTTGAGGTCGTCGGTCAGCGTGGCGCGCTCGACGTGACCGTCGTTGCGGAGGAGCGTGCGGATTCGCGCCGGGCGGGCGGAGAGCATCACGAGCACGGTGCCGATGTCGACGGCCTCCTCGATCGAGTGGGTGACGAACACGATCGTACGACCGGTCTCCCGCCAGATGCGGCGTACTTCCTTCTGCATGATCCGGCGGTTCTGGGCGTCGAGGGCTCCGAACGGCTCGTCCATGAGCAGCACGTCGGGCTCGACGGCCAGCGCCCGCGCGATCGCCGCGCGCTGGCGCATGCCGCCGCTCACGCGCCCCGGGTAGTAGTCCTCGAAGCCGGCCAGGCCAACCAGGCGCAGGTAACGTCCGGCGACCTCGCGCCGGTCGCGCGCGCCCAGTCCACGCGGCTTGAGCACCAGCTCGACGTTGTCGCTCACGGTCATCCAGGGGAGCAAGCGATCTTCCTGGAACACGACGCCCACGGTGCGCCCGTGACGCTCGCTGCCGATGACGGGCTTACCGCCGAGCAGCACGCTGCCGCGCGTGGGTGCTTCCAGCCCCCCGATGATGCGGAGCAGGGTGGTCTTGCCGCAGCCGTTGGGGCCGAGCAGGCAGACGAAGTCGCCGGCGGCGACCGTGAATGAGACGCGGTCGATGACCGGGATCAGGAAGTCCTTTCCGACGTCCGCGATCTCGAGGCTCACCGCCATCGCGTGAGCCGTCGCGAGGCCGCGTCGAAGACGAGCTTGTCGGTCAGCATCATGACCACGATCATCACCAGCGCCCACGCGAAGACCATCTGGGTGGCCAGGATCTCGCGGCTGTAGTTCATGATGTAGCCGATGCCTGACGTCACGCCGAAGATCTCGGCCACCACCGAGACCTTGAGGGCCAGGCCGAAGCCGACTTTCATGCCCGCGATCAGGTAGGGGACTGTCGAAGGCACCACGATCGCCGTGAACTTCGTGCTCCCCGAGAGCCGGTAGACGTCGCCCATCTCGAGCAGTCGCCGGTCGACGCCCCCCACGCCCTCGATCAGGTTCGAGGCCACCACCGGCAGCGTGATCATGAACGTGGTGAAGATCGGCGCCCAGTTCGACAGCCCGAACCAGATCAGCGAGATCACGATCCACACGAACACCGAGGTGGAGTTCAGCACGGCCAGCAGGTCCTGCACGACCGTTCGCACCGGCCGCCACAGGAACGCCCCCAGCCCCATCAGCACCGAGACCACGACGGCCGTGCCGAACCCGATCACGATCCGAAAGAGCGAGGCTCCCGTGTGCTTCCAGACGTCGCCGCTCCGCACGATCTCTCCGAGCCCGACGACGACGGAGCGAGGCGAGGGGAGCACGTAGGCCCCGTAGCGCCACGACAGCAGCGACCACACGACGACGACCAGCGCCGCCGCGGCCAGCGTGGGCAGATGCAGACGGTCAGCCGCGATAGAAGAACTCTTTGCGGATGCGCTCGGGGTTGTCCCAGAGGTCGGACTTGAGGAAGCCGAACTCCTTGTTGATCTTGAGCTGGGCGATCAGCGTGTCGACCTGCTCGTCGGGGAGACCGGAGAGCATGCGCACGGTTTCCTTGTAGGCGACCTGGATCACGTCCTTGGGCAGCTTCGTCACCTCGCCCACGATTTCCATCGCGCGCTCGGGCTTGCCGTACCAGAGATCGACCGCGCCCTTCTGGGCCGCGTTCAGATCCGCCGCGATCGACGGATTCTTGCCGAGGAAATCCGCGTGGACGAGGTAGCACACGTGGACGGGGAAGCCCGTGGGCCGGCCCGTCGCCTTGCGCCAGAGGTCGATCTGCTTGGCCAGGTACACGCCTTCGCCGCGCAGGACCACGGCATCGGTGATCGGCTGCCAGGCGATGATCGCGTCGACGTCCTTCTTGCTCAGCATGGTCACCATGTCGGGCGGCGCGGTGGCGGTGACGATCTGGGTGTCCTTCTGCAGGTCGAGGCCGTAGCCCTTGAGGGTCAGCGCGCGGATGTCGAAGAAGGTCGACGTCCCCACGATCGCGGCGATCTTCCGGCCCTTGAGGTCTTCCACCTTGCTGAGCCCGGCGTCCTTGCGGGCGATGATGGCGCCCAGCACGGCCGTGGCGACGCCCGTCACCTTGAGCGGCACCCCGTCCTCGAACGCCTTGGCGGCCAGCGCGAAGCTCATGTCGATGGCGTCGACGTTCTTGGCGGCGAGCTGGTTGAGCAGCGGGCCCGGCGAGCCGGGAACGATCGAGTACTCGGCGGACCAGCCCTGCTTGCCGAGCAAATCTTCCTTGTGGATGATCTCGGTCCCCGCCCAGCCGAGCTGCAGGTAGGCGAGACGCACCTTGCCCTTGCCCTGAGCGCGCGCGATCGCGGGGGCGCCGATCAACGCCGCCGCCCCCGCGCCCAGCTTCAGGAACCGCCGTCGTTCGATGGTCATGCGATCAGCCTTTCACCTGCGGAACGCCGCGGAGCGCTTCGGCGATCTTCTCCGCCGGGTATTCGTAGTCCTGGAGCCGGCCGCCCAGGTACGCCTCGTAGGCCCCGAGGTCGAAGTTGCCGTGGCCGGACAGGTTGAAGACGATCGCGCGCTTCTTGCCTTCCTGCTTGGCGCGCTCGGCCTCGTCGATCGCCACCTTGATCGCGTGCGCCGACTCCGGGGCCGGGATGATGCCTTCGGTCCGCGCGAACTGGAGCGCGGCCTGGAACGTCGCGAGCTGCGGCACCGCGACGGCCTCGATCACGCCCTCGTCGTAGAGCTTGCAGACGAGCGGGGCCATGCCGTGATAGCGCAGGCCGCCGGCGTGCAGCGGCGCCGGCACGAAGCCGTGACCGAGCGTGTGCATCTTGACCAGCGGCGTCAACCCGACGGTGTCACCGAAGTCATACACGTATTGGCCCTTGGTCAGGCTCGGGCACGCCGACGGCTCGACGGCGACGATGCGGAGCTTCTTGCGCTTGCCCGTGAGCTTGTCCGCCGCGAACGGAAAGCTGAGCCCCGCGAAGTTCGAGCCGCCGCCCGCGCAGGCGATCACCACGTCGGCCTCGTCGTCGGCCTTCTCGAGCTGCTTCTTGGCCTCCAGCCCGATCACGGTCTGGTGCATGAGCACGTGGTTGAGCACGCTGCCCAGCGAGTACTTGGTGTCGTCGCGGGTGGCCGCGTCTTCCACCGCTTCGCTGATCGCGATGCCGAGACTGCCGGGCGAGTCGGGATCGCCTTCGAGCACCTTCTTGCCGGCCTGGGTGTCGGGGCTGGGGCTCGCCACGACCTGGGCGCCCCACGTCTCCATCATGATCCGGCGATACGGCTTCTGCTGGTAGGACACCTTGACCATGTAGACCTTGCACTGGATCCCGAAGAACGCGCAGGCCATCGCGAGCGCCGAGCCCCACTGACCGGCGCCGGTCTCGGTGGCGATGCGGGCGACGCCTTCCTGCTTGTTGTAGTAGGCCTGGGCGATCGCGGTGTTGGGCTTGTGGCTGCCGGCCGGGCTCACGCCCTCGTACTTGTAGTAGATCCGCGCCGGCGTCCCCAGCGCCTTCTCGAGCCGGCGCGCGCGATAGAGCGGCGAGGGCCGCCACAGCCGCAGCACGTCGCGGACTTCCTCCGGAATCTCGACCCAGCGTTCTGTGCCGACTTCCTGCTTGATCAGCTCCATGGGAAAGAGCGGAGCGAGGTCTTGCGGGCCGATGGGCTGCCCGGTGCCCGGATGCAGAACGGGCGCCGCGGGAGTCTTGAGATCGGCCTGGATGTTGTACCACTTGGTCGGGATGTCCTTCTCGGCCAGGACGATCTTGACGTCGCGTTTGTCGCTACCCATGACGGCCTCCTTCGGCGAGGGGACTTCAGCGCACCGGAATCGCGCGCTCACGATACCGAAGCGCCAAGCGGCCTGTCAACACAACCGCTGGCACAATGAAGGCGTGATCGAGAGCTTTCTCACCGCCGACGGTCTGCTGGCCCTGACCACGCTGAGCGCGATGGAGATCGTGCTCGGCGTCGACAACGTGGTCTTCATCGCCATCCTGACCGGGCGACTTCCGGCGCGCCAGCAGCTCCATGCGCGCCGGGTCGGCCTCGTGCTCGCCCTCGGCATCCGCATCCTGCTACTCCTGGCCATCACCTGGATGATGGGCCTCACCCGTCCGCTGTTCTCGGTGTGGGGTCAGGAGGTCTCGGGGCGGGACCTGATCCTCCTCGGCGGCGGACTGTTCTTGATCTTCAAGGCCACGTGGGAGATCTACGACAAGGTGGAGGCCGAGCACGTCGAGCGGCCACGGCGGACGGCGCGGGCCGCCTTCGTCTGGGTGATCCTCCAGATCCTCGTCCTCGACATCGTGTTCTCGCTCGATTCGGTCATCACCGCCGTCGGCATGGCCAACGACGTGCCGATCATGGTGGTCGCGATGACGGTCGCGATGCTGGTGATGCTGGTCTCCATGGGCGCGGTGGGCGGCTTCGTCGAGCGGCACCCGAGCGTGAAGATCCTGGCCCTGGCGTTCCTGCTCCTTATCGGCGTCATGCTGGTCGCCGAGGGCATGGGCAGTCACGTCCCCAAGGGCTACATCTACTTCGCGATGGCCTTTTCGCTCTTCGTCGAGCTGCTGAACCTTCGCTATCACAAGAAGAAGCGGGGTGCGTTCTCACCCTGAACAACGGCGGGGGGGACGGTGCGACCCGTCCCCCCCGTTGCGGTGGTGGCTACTTTCCGGTGTTGACGTACTGGATGCAGTCGCCCTGGTTCTTGAAGGGCGAGCCATCGGTGCGGGTGCGGGTCATCCACCCGTTCTTCTTGCAGGCGTTCGCGTCCGCCGGCGGGTTGCTCGAGGAAAGGCTGACTTTGTCGATCAGGAAACCCTTGCCCAGATTGAGCGGATTCGGGGTTCCACTTTCACGGAACAGCACCTTGCTCACCGTGGGGACCACGTTTCCGTTCCCGATCTGCTCCGGGTCGTAGCGGTAGTAGTCTTCCCACGTCGTGCCGGAAATCTCCAGAACGCCGTCGATGTAGATCTGCACCACGTCGTTGCCCGGGCCCGGCTTGAGGTCGAGTACGAACGTGATCGTGTGGGCGGACCCCCGGGAGAGTGTCGCGATCTCCGTCTCGTTGAAGGTGGCGACGGTACCCAGCGGGCCCGGATCGGTCACGTCGTCGAAGAAGACGTGGACGCCGTCGGGCTGATCTTCGAACCGCAGATAGCTCATGCGCGAGCCGTTGCCGTCGTCCGGGCTGACCGACATGTGCAGGCCGACCTGCTCCGTGGCCAGCGCAGTGCCGATCGAGAAGCTCGCCTCGAAGTGCGAGTTACCGGTCGACTCCCCGGCCGGGCTCGCCAGCCCCGGCGTAAAGGTCTGATCGCCGAAGCTCCCGCTGGTGATGGCGTCCGAGATGCGCAGGGCCTGGATGCCGAACCCGTAACCGGCGGCGGCCGGGAAGGCCGCAACGGAGGACACTTCCGCATCGTACGGGCCGGTCTTCATCCACCCGTGTTGCCCGTTGATGTTGCCGAGCGAGTAAGTCGGAGGCTCGAAGGTGATCGGGCCGATGCTGTCCGCGGAAGCCGCCCCGGCCAGCCCCAGGACCGCCCCGAGAGTAAGAAGTGAAAGACCAACGCTTCGCAGCTTCAACAATCCGAGCATGTTTTACATCCTCCATTTATAAGTATGTCCACGACGTGACGATGACGACCACTCGGGAGAATCAGAACGGTACGCTAAGGTCACACCAACGTCAATGATGAATGAATGTGCCCACCGGTTCGCCGTCGAGCGCGCGCGTGAGGTTTCCCGCGACGAGGCCGTTGACGATGCGCACACTCTTGACGAGCTTGGCCCGCGTCAGCAGGTGCAGCACCGCGGGCTCGATCGGGAGCGTGGGGAGTTGCTTGGCGAGCAGGTCGGCGGCGCTGATGTCGGGGATGAAGGTGGCGTTCGGGTCGGTCTTGGGATCGGCAGTGTAGAGGCCGTCCACGTCTTTGAGGAGGATCACCGTGCGGGCGCCGAACACCTCGCCGACGAGATAGGCGCCGGCGTCGCTGCCGTGGGGGGGAAGCTTGCCGATCTCCGGCGGATGCTCCCAGAGATCGTAGGGCGGGATCCCGTTGAACACCGCGCCCCGCGCGGCGGCCAGCATGGCCGGCAAGAGCTGCACGATGAACGGCGCTTCGAGATACACGAAGCCATGGCTGGCGAGCAGGCACGACACCATGTAGGCGTTCTGCGCCGACGATTTCGCGGCGAGCGTCGCCAAGGCACCCGTCGGCAGGCCGAGATCGAGGCCGACCGAGAGAATGTGGCGCGCTCGCACGCCGGGGCCGACACCGATGACCTGCGTGTGACGGTCCTGGTTGGCCACGATCTCGTCGAGCAGCGGCAACACGCTGGTGTGGCCGCGGTCCATGATGGAGAGCCCGCCGATCTGGACCACGTTGAGGTTGGGCAGGATCGCGCGCACCGGCGACTCCGTCCGCGCGATGACCTGCTTGTCCATCAGCGACTCGCGCATCAACGAGGAAACCACGTGTTGAGCGGTGGGCCGAGAGCTCATGAGCGGAGCCCCGCGGGAGGCCCCGGGTTATCCGGGGGGGTTGGGGGGCCCGTGCGAGGCCCCCCATCTTTATAGATGATCGTGCCCACGGGCTCGCCGTCCAGCGCGGCGGTGAGCTGGCCGGGCTTGAGCCCGTTCACGAACTGGATCTCTCTGATGTTGCGGGCGTTCAGCATGAGGTTCAGCACCGCGCGCTCGACGACCAGGTCGTTCAGGTCGCGCGCGAGCAGCTCCTGCACGCTGATCCGGGGGATGTGGACGGCCGTCGGGTCCTTCTTGGGATCGGCGGTGAAGAGCCCGTCCTCGTCCTTGACGTAGATCATCTTGCGCGCCCCGAACACTTCGGCGATCAGGAAGCAGCCGGTGTCGGTGCGCTCGGGCGGGATGCGGCCCACGGTGGGATTCGACTCCCACAGCTTGTAAGGCGGCATGCCCTGGCAGATCACCGCCCCGCGCTCCATCAGATAGTGCGGCAGCGAGTTGAAGCCCTCGGGCTCGAGAAAGGCGATCCCGTGCTTGGCCAGCAGGTACTGCAGCATCTGGGCGTTCTGCCACGCCACCGCGGTGCCGAGCACGGTGAGCACGCCGACGGGCAGGCCGAGATCGATGGCCAGGCTGTAGACGTGGCGCGCGCGCGTGCCCGCGCCGGTGCCGAGGATCATTTTGTGGCGGGAGAGATTGGCCACGATCTCGTCGACCAGCGGCCACACCGCGCTACGTCCGCGGTCCATGATGCTCTGGCCGCCGATCTTGACCACGTTGACCCACGGGAGCAGCGCGAGGTTCGGGGTGGCCTCGGTGGCCTTCTGGATGGCGGCGTCGGTCAGCGACGAGCTGACCAGCCGCCGCCCCAAATCGGTGAGCAGGCCGTCGTGCGGGGGCTCGGGCATCAGCGCGGCACCTCTTCCTCGAAAGCGAACGTCCTCAGCTCGAACGCGTGTCGCTCCGTCGAGGGGGCGTCGAGCGAACCGAATTCGCGGGCGGCCCATGCGGAGAGACGGCGCATCGCTTCGTCCTTGACGGGTTCGGGCAGGAGCGAGAACCGGGCGCCGGTCCGATGGCGCTCGAGAAAGCCGCGCGGGGATCGCTCGGCCTCCCACGCGGCGGCGACGGTGGGGACGCCGCCGCGCGCGGTCGATCCCAGCCAGCGCTGGACGTGCTCGCGTGCGTTGGTGCGCTCGTGGGCGGCCGCCAGATCCGCGAGGATGGCGTCGAGCCGCTCCTTCATCCGCGCGTCGACGCCGTCCTCGGGCATCGCGGTGCGGCCGAGCACGAGGGCCCCGCGTGACCGGAGCACGCGCCGCGCCTCGGCGAGAAACGGGCGCCACTCGTCGAGTCCCCCGAAGACCTGGATCAACAGCACGGCGTCGAACGCCGCGTCGGCGAAGGGTAGTCGTTCGCCGTCCGCTCGAAGCAGCCGGGGGACGCGGCCGTCGGTGTCGCCACGCCGGGCGAACTGGTGCAGCATGCCGAACGACAGGTCGACGCCGACGTAGTCGTCGCCGGCCGCCACGAACGCCCGGCCGATCCGCCCGCTGCCCGCGCCGAGGTCGAGGAGTCGGGGACGTGACGGCGCGAGGGCGCCGAGGACCGCGGCGCGGACCGCCTCGACGACGGGGCGGGGCAGCCCGCGGTGCGCATCGTAGGTCGGGGCCGCAGCGTCGTACCTGGACATGAGCGCGCGTCATTCTACCGGACTCGCCGTGAATCCGGCACCATGTGTGTGCGGCGAGCTCGCTTCAGCGAGCGGCGCGCACGAGTTGCGTCTTCAGCCCGCGCAGCGGCGAGGCGGCCTCGGACCCGTCCTCGACGAACGACACGGAGTGCCGCCGGTCGCCGTCTTCGACGGTGATCTCGTAGACGAGGAGATCGGCGCCCACGGAGTCGGACGGTACCACCGCGGGCAGGTCGAAGAAGTGGGCCTGGTCGACCGTCTGGTGCAAGGCGGCCGCGACGTCAGCCGGCAGGGTGGCGGTGTCGACGCGGCCCAGCTCCAGCGGTTCGCCCGCGAAGCCTCCCAACTGTCTGACGCGTATTCTCATGCTCTGCTCCATCGCGCCGGCCACCCGGGCTGGCCGGCGCGGGCGAGTTCAGGGTGACTCCGAGCCGACTACTTGAGCGCCTTTCTCAGCGCCTCGAGCTCGGCGGCGATCTCTTGCTCGACCCCCAGGTACTCCAGGCTGTTCATCGTGCCACAGCACGAGCTGCGGTCCTGGGGCGTCCCGGCCGACTCGGAACGGGTGGCGGCGGCGTGCGCCTGAGGTTCGGCGATCGGCGTCGGTGACACGACCACCTCGCGCAGCGTGAACTGACTCCGGATGGAGTTGCGGTACTCCACGGGCTTGCCGTCGGCCGCGGCGATCTGGAGCATGGCGTTGGCGACGGCGGCGAACGTCGCGCCGGAGCCGGGGGACGCGATGATGGCCCGCAGCACGAGCCCGCAGAGGTAGCGGCCGACCTCGTACAGCGTGACCGCGTCGTCCTTGACGGCCGTCTTGCGCTCGAAGGCGAAGATGTCGGCCACGACGTCGTAGATGGCGCCCGTGAATACCTGGGAGATCGCGTGGACTTCCGTGCCGACCTCGGACAGCTTGAGATTGTTGTCGGCGTTCCGCAGGCCGTTGGGTCGGCCCAGGGCCAGGCCGAACTGCTCGGCCATATCGGCCAGGAACGTCTTGTCGTGGAGGTTGGCCTTGGTCTGCGCGATGATCGCCTCGACCTGGTCCAGCTGTGACAGGGTCAGGAAGATCGCGGTCAGGTCGCCGAACGACTCGTGCAGGCCCCCCGTCTGCGGGGGCTGGCCGAGCTGGATCCAGGTCGGCTTCAGGCCGTCGAGGACGGCGTGTCCGGTCTCGTGCGAGACGATGTCGAGCGAGCGGCACGTGAACACCCGCGCCGTGGTCCCCGCGGGAACGAAGTCGCCGAACCTGAGCGCCTTCTGGCTGCGGCTGTAGAACGCGTTGATCACGTCCGGGAGGCCGTGGGGGAAGACGCTCAGCGGGTCGATGTTGGTCGCGCTGTTCCACTGCCAGGGGAGGGGCGCCGGGCTGCCCCCGGAGGCGAGCGCCCGCTGGTACATCGTCAGGGTCTCGCGAACGACGCCGTAGGTGTGCACCGCGTCGAAGGCGTCCGTGTTCGGCGTCTGGATGAAATCGCCGAAGGCGTTGGGGGTCACGGCGGGCAAGCCCGGCGCGCCGCTGACGATGCGGCCGTCTCGCGGCCCGGCCAGCACGGCGCCCGGCAAGAAGACCTTGCGCACGCCGATCTCGCCCACCGATGGGTCTTGTTTCCAGATCAGGGCCCGGCAGCCGCGCACCGGCACCGTCGGGGTCGCCGTCGCGGCCTTCGGTCGGCCGGGTTGGACGAGGGTCTGGAGCATCTTCCGGTGACGCCGAAAGGCGTCGGTCGGCGCCGGCACGAAGGAGACGGGAAGGTCGAGCGTTCTGGTGTCGCGTCCGTTGTCCATGGGCCCCTCCTGGGCGATGAGATACCGTGGTCGCCCGCGCAAGGGCCGTGCCGATCGGTGTCGAGAACAATTGTGCCTATTTAGCGACCGCCGCCGGGGTGACCGGTGTTCACCCTGAGCAGCGGCGGTGGTCGATTGACCAGGGGCGCCGGCTCACTTCCCGGTCAGCGCGGACTGCACCTTGCGGAGGACGTCGAGGTTCTTCTGCAGCCCGCTCACGTGCTTGTCCATCTCGACGATGGACGTGCCGAGCTCGCTGATGGAGCCCAGCGAGCCGCCGGCTTTCCCGGCCTGCTCGAGGACGTTGCCGAGCCCCTGGGCGTCGGCGCGACGCTGGCCGATCGAGCCGCACACGTAGCCCAGGCCGAACGCGGTCAGGATCACGGCGGTCAGGACACTGCGCGCGATCATCCGTCTCGTTTTCATGCATCACCCCTTGGTCAGGTCCGAGGTGCACTGCGGGCAGCGGCGGGCCTTGATGGAAATCGTCGACGCGCAGAACGGGCACTCCCTGGTGGTCGGCGCCGCCGGGGCCCCCGGCCGGTCCGTCATCCGCTGGACCCCGCGCATGAGCAGGAACACCACGAAGGCCACGATGACGAAATTGATCACGGTGTTGATGAACACCCCATAGTTCAGCGTGGGGGCGCCCGCGGCCTTGGCCGCGGCCAGGGTGGGATAGGACTGGCCGGAGAGGCTCACGAACAGGTCGGCGAAGCTGACCCCTCCGAGGAGGCGGCCGATGGGGGGCATGAGCACGTCGTTCACGAACGACGTCACCACGGCCCCGAAGCTCGCGCCGATGATGACCGCGACCGCGAGATCGAGGACGTTACCGCGCATCAGGAAGGCTTTGAAGTCCTTGAACATGACGGTGGGTCTCCGGAAAGGGGGAGGCTCGGAAGGAGCCTCCCCCTTCATGGGTCCGGGTCAGTGACGTTCGGCCGTCACCTTTGGAGTCGCCACGAGCACTTCCACGCGGCGGTTGAGTTCACGGCATTCCGCGGTGGCCTGACGACAGAGCGGACTGCGGTCACCGACGGGGCCCATGCGAATCCGGTCCGACGCGATTCCAGCAGCGACGAGGGCGTCACGAACCGACCGCACGCGCCGCTCGGAAATCCTGGAATCGGTCTCGCCGGTGAACGCCGAGGCCTGGTCACTGTGCGGATCGAGGGCGACGATCACGAGGGGATTGCGATTCACCCACGTGGCCAGGCGAGCGATCTTCGACGCGCACTTCGCCTGGATCTCGACCCGGTTCAACTGGAACGAGATGTCTTCGGCCGATTCCCAGCGCTCGACCACCATGGGCGCGGCCGCAACCTGCTGGACTGGTGCGGTGATCGACCCACTCCGCCCTGGCGCACCCCTACCACCGGGTGGTCCTGGCGGGCCAGGAGGGCCGGCCGGGCCGGGAGGTCCGGGCGGTCCCGCTGGGCCTGCAGGTCCCTTGGGACCAGGAGGTCCGGGCGGACCGGGAGGTCCTACCCCTGAAGTGGGTGAGCCAGGAGGTCCAGGTTGGCCTGGAGGACCTGGCGGACCCGCGATACCGCCAGGTCCAGGCGGACCGGAAGGTCCGGGAGGCCCGGCGGCGATGATGTATCTGGCTTTCGGATAGCAGGGGACCGGTGGGAAATCACTGGTCGTATTCCTGTCTCTGGTCTCCGACTCCACGTAATTCCCCGACGGCACCGCTTCGACGTACCGATCCCCGAACGTGTACAGCGGCGGTAGCGTGGCGGTGCCCGGAAAGGGCTTCGCCGTGGCGCATCCCGCCAGCAACACGAGCGACGAGGCGATCAGCCCCAGGGCTCGCATGATTAGCTCCGCGGCCGCGTGAACACGTCCACGCGCCGGTTTTGCTGCCAGCAGTCCTCGGACTTCGCGTCGCACACCGGGGCGTCCTCGCCGAGCGCGAACGTCTTCATGCGGCCGGCTTCGACGCCGCCCTTGACCAGCGCGTCACGCACGGTCTTGACGCGGCGATCGCTGAGCTTCTTGTTGTAGGCATTCGTGCCGCGTTCGTCCGCGTTGCCGTTCAGCACCAGCTCGAGGCCATCGTTCTCCTTGTCCTTGGCCCAGGCGATGATCGCGTCGATCTTCGCGGTCTCCGACGGGCGGATGTTCGACTTGTCGAAGTCGAACAGAATGCTCTGGAACCGCTCCACCTTCGCGGCGGCGCCAGGAGAACCGGCCGGACCAGCGGGACCAGCAGGACCGGGACCTCCGGGGGGACCCGGATCACCTGGACCGCCAGGAGGGCCGGGAGGTCCCGCGGGACCTGGCGGCCCCTGCGTGACGGAGCCAGGAGGGCCAGGAGGGCCGCCCGGGCCGGGAGGACCCGCGGGTCCTGGAGGACCGGGAGGCCCGGCGACCATCAGGAATGGATCGGTCTGCCAGGGGTGTTTCCACTGATCGGCGGCACACCCCGCGAGAAGCACCACGAGCAACACGAGTTGGACCAGGAATCTCACCAGGGACCTCCTACTTGCAGCCTTCGGGCATGCGCTTAGTGATCTCAAGACGATCCCCTACCTTCTTGTCGTGCAGCACCTCCTTCGATGCGCTGAATTCATGCGTCTGTCCATCGGATGCACGGAGGGTGATCTTGCCCTGATCGGCGTCGACTCTCACGATCTGCCCCGAGACCATCTCCGGCTTCGGGCAGTCGGCCTTGGTCTGGGCCAGAGCGAACGGACTCCCCACGAGCGTCCCGAGGAGTGCTATCGCCGACAGGTTGCGCCGCGTCCTCATCAGCGTCTCCTCACTTGCTGTGATTGGTGATGTCGTAGATCGCGCCCGCTCCCGCGCCCACGGCGCTGCCGGTCATGGTGCCGCACCCGGCGGTCGTGAGGCCGACCAGCGCGAGGCCGATCACCATCCATGTCCTCATCGCGTGCTTCCCCCTTTCCGTGCAGTCGCGGGCAGTAAGTATGCCAATCGCGGCTGCCAACCGTTCTGCTTTGAAGCCCGCGACGCGCTGGAGCGCGTCACCTCGCTGATACTCTCCCGTGGGTGGACGGACACGAGACGGTGAGGGCCGTCAGCGCGAACGAGCGCCCAGGATCGCCTTGGCCAGTAAACGCGCCCCC
>DATHGT010000278.1:0-9644 GCA_035317605.1 Candidatus Acidiferrum sp.
ACCGCGACCTTCTCGACCGTGTACTCCCAGTGCTCGCGGAAGTGGGTCGAGCGCATGTGGCCGACGATCTCGTCCGGCTTACGACGTGTATGCGCGAGCATCGCGGCCACGCGCTCCTCGGTCGGCAGCACGATCGGCAGCATGTCGGTCCAGCGGTTCTCGAGGAACAGCCGGTGCAAGTTCTCGTCGGTGTCGGGCTCGCAGATCCACGGCGTCGAGCGGTCGAAGATCACTCCTCCCAGCTCGGCGGCGTCGAACGGACGGGTGAGGCCTTCGATGACTTCCTGCATGACCGGTCGGCCGGTGAGCGGATCGGTGCCGTCGACGTAGGCGCGAAGTTGCGCCGGCGTCTTGCCCATGATGGGCTGGGGGACGAAGACCTGACGCAGCGCGGACATGCCGTTGACGGCCGCGACCGAGCGGACGACCCGGTCGAACTTGTCCGTGTGCATGGCGACGGTGGGGACGCCGTACTTGGCTTCGATCGTCATCGCGTGCGCGGCGACCGCCGGCGCGCAGGTGCTTCAGTGGCCGACGCCGAGGATCGCCGCATGTCCCCGGGCCTTGATCTCCTCCCACGTGGTCGGATCGTCGCGCAGATAGACACTCGACAGCGGCTTGATCACGGTCCTGACCGCCGGCATGTGCTCGGCGAACCACCCGCGCACCTGCTCGAGGAACACGTCGGAGTCGTCGAACCGGCAGTCGACGAGGTAGACGGTCTTCCCCGCCAGCGTGTCCAGCCTCGGCGCCATCTCCTTGCGCGTGACGACCGGCGGAAACCCGAGCGGATTCAGGACCGTGATCTTCGCCGCCATCGCGCTCACACCCCGGCGCGCTTCAACGTCTGGGCGATGTTCTGGGCGGACTGCTTGGCCGTCCCGCGCTCGATCTCGTGGATCATCTCGATGGTGGCCGCCGTGACCGGCGTGGGAACGCCCTTGGCGCGGCCCTGGGCCAGCACGTGGCCGTTCATGTAGTCGATCTCGGTCGGGCGGCCCTTCGCCACGTCCTGGGCCATCGAGGCGCGCCAGTTGCGGCCGCTCGTGCTCGTGGGCGTGAGCATCGCGTCGAGCTTGTTCCATCCCTCGCGGGTGCTGGCCGCCGCCCACTCCGCGGCCTCGGCCCCGTTGTATTTCGGAATGTTGAAGCCGAGGGCCTGGCCCACGCGCGCGCACTCGGCGCCGAGGTGGATCGTGATCGCCCGGCCGACCTCGCTGGACTGGATGTCGAGCGAGCCGAGCCCGGACATGCCCTGGACGGGATTGCCCATCGCGTTCGCGGAGAGCTTGCACCAGCGCTCGCCCCAGAGGTTGTCGGTGGCGAAGGAGCCGTCGACGGCCTTCATCATTTCGGCCAGCTCGTTCACGCGCGGGGTGATCTTCAGATCGTGCTCTCCGGCGCGGAAGACGTCGTGGCCCTTGTTGCCGCCGCGCTCCATGCCGCGCTCGACCTCGCCCGGCTTCCAGCACGCCACCCCGATCTTCGACATGATGAGACCGACCGAGCGGTCCGCGCCCGCGATGCTCGCCACGATGGGATCGGGCCAGCAGTTCTCCGAGGCCACGACGTAACCGTTCGGGCCGAGATGGCGGACGGCGAGCTGGGTCGCCCACGCGGTGTCGTAGACCTTCATGGCCACGAACGCGATGTCGAAGTCGCGCGGCAGCTTGGCGGCATCATTGAGGTGCACGGCCTTGGGCCGCGCCACGAACGGATCGTGCGGACCTGTCACCGAGATCCCGCGCTGGTTGATGGTGTCGACCTGCTCGGCCCACGGATCGACGATCGTCACGTCGTGCCCGGCCCGCGACAGGAACGAGCCCAGGTAACTCCCGATCGCCCCCGCCCCCACGAACAGCAGCTTCTTGGCCATGGTGTCTCTCCTCCGGTCGAAATTGTCGGAGCGCATTATCACACGTGACGCTCGTCGAGGGGCGACGAGCCCTCCGCCTTGGCGGAGCCGGCTACTCCACGAAGATCACGCGGAACGGAGGAGTGAAGAGGGTGAGGAGGTCGACGACCGCCACCGCGGGAACGTAGGAGCGCTCCAAGATTGGGTGCTCGACCGCGTGGCAACCGGCGACGCCCGGGGAGCTACCCGATGCGATCGTCACCGGCGCTGCTCCAGGAGTCGCGGGGAGGTAGAGCGTCATTCCCGGCGACGCGACGGCTCCCGCATCGAGAAGTCGATCTGAGTTCTCGAACAGGAAGGGCGGGCCGGAGCAATCCCGACTCTCGAAAGCCACAAACGTGGCTCCGCGAAAGGGCGGGTAGTACTCGGTGCTGACCGGCGAGATCACGTCGAGCAACACGCGACGACCGTTCACGATGAGCGCAATCGTCACCTCGCGCAGCCGGGCCTCGACCACGGTACCGACGCGCTTGCCGTTCGCGTCCACGACCGCGATCCCTCTCGGCGAATGCGGCTCCGTGACGCCCCCTCGATCCCGGGCCGGGGCGTCGAGTGGAAGGAGCACGAGGAGGCCGGCGAGGACGATGAGCGCACGCATGATCGTCCTCTAGTCCACGATCAGCAAGCGGAACGGCGGGGTGAAGAGGGTGAGGAGGTCGACGATCGCCACCGCGGGAACGTAGGCATCGCTCGAGACCGGCGGGTCCTGCGTCCGGCATCCACCGTATTCCCAGGAGCTGCTCCACGCGATCCGCTTGGCGCCCGCTCCCGGAACCGTGGGAAGGTAGAGCGTCATTCCCGGGGGCGCGATGAATCCCACATCGAGAAGCCGATACCCGAATTGGAACAAGAACGGTGGGCCCGAGCAATCCCGGCTCTCGAAGCTCACCCCCCCGGCTCCGCGAATAGGAGGCACGAGGAAGAGAACGGCGCCCGGGAAGACCGGAGTATCGACGGCCGAAGCGACCTCGAGCAGGGCCTGCCGGCCATTCACGCTGAGCGCGATCGTCACCCGGTTCACCCTGGATCCGACCACGGTGCCGACCTGCTTGCCGTTGACGTCGACGACCACGAGCTTGTCGGGCGCATCCGGTCGACCCCCGGGCGAGGCGTCGAGGGGAAGGAGTAAGAGGAGGCCGGTGAGCACGATGAGGGCACGCATGCCGGCTAGTCCGTGAACGCCAGCCGGAACGGCGGAGTGAAGAGCGTGAGGAGGTCGACGACCGCGGCCGCGGGAACGAAGTAGGCCGTCGACTCGGGGTCGGCGGGCGTCGTCAGCGGGCCGGGTATCTGGCAGCCACCCAAGGCCCCCAAGAAGCTCCCCACCTGGATCGTTCTCGGGGCCATTCCCGCCGTTTCGGGGAGGTAGAGAGTCATTCCCGGTGGCGCGACGACCGCCCAGTCGAACAGTCGATCCGGAGGCTGATACAAGAAGGGAGTGCCCGAGCAATCCCGACTCTCGAACGTCAACAGCAACGCGGCGTCGACTCCCTGAATGGGCGCGAAGGCACCCAGGCCCGGGAAGACTATCGATTCCGAGGAGACCACGTCGAGCAACGCGTGTCGACCGTTCACGCTGAGCGCGATGGTAAAGTCGGCGATCCTGGCTCCGACCACGGTGCCGACCTGCCTGCCGTTCGCGTCGACGATCGCGATCTTGTCCCTCCGACCCCCGGCCACCGCATCGAGCGGGAGGAGGACGAGGAGGCCGACGATCACGATGAGAGCACGCATTATGGATCTCACGCTCATGGTGTCACGCGCTAGGGTCCACCGCCCAGCGTGAACCCCCACGTGAATCCGGTGGTCACGAAGAACGCGGACCGGTCGCGGGGGCCGATCAGCTCCGAGCCCACGCCGACGTCCCAGTAGAGATCGGGAGTCAGTCGATAGCGCACGCCGGCTTCCACGCCGGTCGTGTTGGGCTGGCCGATCGTCGACGACTGGTCGGAGAACACGTCGGCCGCGAGCACCAGCGAGGCGAATTCCGGCAATGGATGGTTGACGCCGAGGGCAAGGCTGTAGCGGGCGCGGCGTTCGCCGCGCCCGACACGGTCGGCGACGTCGATAGCCACGTTGAAGTGACCGTAGAGCGAGAATCCCAGCGTCTTGGACGCGTAGCCCTTCAGCTCGTAGATCGTGGCCTTGGCGTCGACGCCGGTGGGAACCGTGACCGAGAACGCGGCCGCGAGCGACGGCACGAAGAACGTCTCCCTCCCGAAGTTCACGCGCAGGCTGCCGGTGAGATCGCCGGCGTGAGGATCGTCCGGATCGTGCGGACGCGAGGACAGCGTCGTGCCGAGCCCGAGCTGGGTCTGGGGAAACGGTCCGTACACGATCTGAATGGGCACGTCCGCCCGATTGGCGCTCGAGCGCTGGAACATGCCGGTGACGCCCACGTAGAGAGCGCCCTCACCGGGACCGATGGGAAACGCGTCGCCCAAACGCGTGAGCGGGCGGCCCTCGGTCAACGTCTTGTCCTGCGCGTGGACGGTGCCGGAGAACGTCGACAACGGAAGCGCGACGAGCAGCGCGACGCGAGCGGTCCGCTTCATGGGTGCGGGGGCGGCGCGAGTCCCAGCCGCTTGAGCTCGCGATTGTCGTCCCACCGGTCCGGGTCACGCGCGCTGACTTCCATGACCAGGTAGAGCGCCCGTCGCAGGTCGCCGCGCTCGTCGAAGACGATGGGACCGCTGTAGCCGAGGAAGCGGGTCCGGCGCAGCGCGGCCACGACCGTCTCTCGCGACACGCCCCCGGGCTCGCGCGCGGCCCTGGCGATGGCCTCGAGCACGACGGCCGCCGCGTCGGAGGCCTGGGCCGCGAACGGTTCGGGATCCCTGTCGAACGTCCTCCGATATTGGTACGTGAAGCCCTTGGCCTGCGGGTGGACGGCCACGGAGCCGGCCACCGACGTGTAGTACGCGCCGACCGCGGCACCGCCCGAGTCCCGCAGCAGCGTCGACGAATCGATACCGTCGGAGCCGACGAACCTGGCCGTGGCCCCGGCCCGCCGCGTCTCTCTGAACAAGGGTCCCCCGATATCCGACCCCCCGGCGAAATAGAGCACGTCCGGCGCCGCCCCCGCGATGGCCGCCGCCACCTTCGGCACGTCCTCGGGAGTCTCCGCCGCGTCGAAGGCCACGAGGGCCAGCGCGCGCCGTGTCGCCGCGCCGCGAAACGACTCCGCGTTGCCGCGGCCGTAGACCGTCCCGTCGTGAACGACGTGGACGCGCTTGGCCCGCAGGCTCTGCCCGATGAATCGCGCGGCGAGGTCGGTCTGGATGTCGTCGCGGCCGCACACGCGAAACACGTTCGGCATGCCGCGATCGGTGAGGTCGGGGTGGGTGCTGCTCGGCGAGACCATCGCGAGCCCGGCGTCGCGATAGATCGGCGCGACCTCGAGCGCGACGTCGGAAGTCAGCGGGCCGACGACGGCCATGATGGAGGGGTCGGCGACGATCTGGCGGGCGTCGGCGACCCCGGCCTCGACGCTGGCGCGGTCGTCGTAGTTCGCCACCTCGACCGCGAGGCCGTGCTTGCTCAGCGCGCCGCCCAGCTCGTCGACCGCGAGCCTCACCGCCAGCATCAACGCTTGCCCCTCGGCCACGTAACGCTCGGAAATCGGACTCTGGGTCGCGATCCGGATCAGCCGGGGAGGGGCCGACGGCGAAGCGTAAGGCGCGCACGCGGAAGCGCCCAACGCAAGCAACACCAGCGTGACCGCCGCGGGCAGTCGCCGGAGCGTGACCCGATGGACATCTGATGCTTTGACGCTGGCTCGCGCGCGTGGCAGGATTCTGGACGGGCCACGAGCCGCCACGAAGCCTGAGAGCAGGGGGAGCGACCACATGCGCACGTACTATGACATCAATCTCGACGACCGGACGATCGGCACCCGCGAGCTGCACGGCGAAGAGATCATCCGGGCCGGCCGGTACTTCATCGCCAGGACCCTGCTCGAGGCCGGCGCGGCCACGGTCGATCCGCTGTCGCCCGCGAACCCGCTGATCTTCTCGGCCGGGCCGTTCGCCGGCACCAGCTTCTCCAACGCCAACCGGACCAGCGTCGGCTGCAAGAGCCCGCTCACCGGCGGCATCAAGGAAGCCAACGGCGGGGGCAGCTTCTCCTACGGCCTCGGCCAGCTCAAGATCGCCGGCTTCACCCTGCACGGCGCAGCACGCGAGTGGGTGGTCATCCACTTCAAGAAGGACGGCACCATCGAGTTCGACGACGCCGCGCCGTATCTGGGCAAGGGCAACTTCGAGGCCCAGGCCATGCTGCACAAGAAGTACGGCAAGAAGGTGACGATCGGGCTCTGCGGACCCGTGGGCGAATACCAGGGACTGCTCGCCGGCATCGCGTTCAGCGACAAGGACGGCCGGCCCGCCCGGCTGTCCGCGCGCGGTGGCGTGGGGGCCGTCATGGGCAGCAAGAAGGTCAAGGCCGTGGTCGTCGACCTCGACAAGATTCCGCCGTTCAGCGAGCCCAAGAAGGTCAACGCGGCCGTGAAGGACTACGCCAAGATGCTCCTGGCCGACTCGATGGTCACGAGCTTCTACCAGAAGATCGGGACCATGGGGATGGCGGATCTTCAAAACACCCTGGGCGGGCTGCCCGTGAGGAACTTCAGCGCCGGCCAGATGGTCGACGTCTCGACCGGCGAGACGTTCAAGATGGGCGGCCAGCACATCAGCCAGCTCAACGTCTCGCGCGGCGGCGAGCACACCCACGCCTGCATGCCCGGCTGCGTGATCCAGTGCAGCAACGTCTACGCCGACGCCAACGGCAAGGAAGTGGTCTCGCCGGTCGAGTACGAGACGCTGGGGCTGCTCGGCACCAACTGCGGCATCGGCGATCCCGACGAGCTGGCCCAGCTCAACTACATCGCCAACGACCTCGGCGTGGACACGATCGAGACCGGCGCCACGCTCGCGGTCCTGATGGAAGCCGGGCTGGGCCAGTTCGGCGACGTCAAGTTCATGGCCGACTGCCTCGCCGAGATCCGTCAGGGGACCGAGAAGGGCCGGCTGTGGGCGCAGGGCACCGCGCGGGTGGGTGAGCACTACAACGTCCGCCGGGTGCCGGTCATCAAGAAGCAGGCGATCAGCGCCTACGATCCGCGGGTGGTCGAGGCGACCGGGATCGCGATGATGGCGACGGCCCAGGGCGCCGACCACACGGCCGGCAACCTGCCGCGTCTGAAGACCCGCGAGATGGACATCGCTCAGATCATCGAGCAGAGCCTCGCCCATCAGGCGCGGATCGCGGCCAACGATTCACTCGGGCTCTGCATCTTCGGCATGAGCGTGACCAACCCGAACACCGAGTTCCTGGCCAACGCGCTCAACGCCGCCCACGGGACCGAGCTGACCAAGGAGTTCTTCGAGCCGCTCGGGCGCGAAGCGCTGCGGCTGGAGTGGGAGTTCAACAAGCGGGCGGGCTTCACCGAGAAGGACGACGAGCTGCCCAAGTTCTTCTACGACGAGCCGCTGCCCCCGACCAACCACGTCGCGCGCTTCCACGCCTCCGACGTCTACGGGATGTACGAGAAGCTGCCTTCATAACCTCGGAGGGGGGGGCTCCTCGTGGCTGGGTGTGGGTAGCAGTGTTCACACCGAGTTGGCGTGGCGTTCCTAGTAGGAACTTCAAGGGTGATGTGTGTCGGAGGGGTGGAGTGAGCTAAATCGGCGTCAAGACGCGATTGAGTGGACTGGCTCTCAAGTTGCAATCTCCCCGCGACAAGAGAATGCGCCGCGCGAGGCGCGGTGGAGAGCGAACGATGCGAGAGAGCGAGGCCACCATGAAGAGCCGGGCAGCGTCCGACATGCAGAGAGACTTTTCCGGGCGCGCCGGCGCGCTCGAGCCGCCGACCGGGACCAGCGAGCACACCCAGAGACTCGTTCAGGCGCTGTCCACCGCGCGCGAAGAGATCGCGACCCTCCGGGAGGAGATCGACAAGCTCAGCGCGCCGCCCTCGACCTACGGCGTGTACCTGGCCGCCAACAAGGACGGGACCGTCAACGTGCTGGCGCAAGGCCGCAAGATGAAGGTGAACATGCGGCCCACCCTCGAGATGCAGTCCCTGCGGCCGGGCCAGGAAGTCATCCTCAACGAAGGCCTCAACGTGGTCGAGGCCGCCGGCTACGAAGTGCAGGGCGAGGTCGTGATCCTCAAGGACCGGCTCGACGACGAGCGCGCGCTGATCACGCTGCGCGCGGACGAGGACCGGGTCGGCATCATCGCCGATCCGCTCCGCGCCCATCGCCTGAAGGCCGGCGATCATCTGCTGCTCGACCCGAAATCCGGCTATCTGCTGGAGAAGCTGCCCAAGAACGAGGTCGAGGACCTCGCGCTGGAAGAGGTGCCCGACGTCGGATACGCCGAGATCGGCGGGCTCGGGCCGCAGATCGAGGCCATCCGGGACGCGGTCGAGCTGCCGTATCTCTACGCCGACTACTACAAGGAGCATCAGCTCGCGCCGCCCAAGGGCGTGCTGCTCTACGGCCCTCCCGGATGCGGCAAAACGATGATCGCCAAGGCCGTGGCCGCCAACCTGGCGGAGAAAATCTCCGAAAAACGCGGTGAGAAAATCAAAGGGTATTTCTTGAACATCAAGGGCCCCGAGCTGCTCAACAAGTACGTGGGCGAGACCGAGCGCAAGATCCGCGAGATCTTCATCAAGGCCAAGGAGAAGGCCAACGAGGACGTGCCGGTTGTCGTCTTCTTCGACGAGATGGACGCGCTGTTCCGCACGCGCGGCACCGGCATCTCGTCCGACGTCGAGATGACCATCGTGCCGCAGCTCCTGGCCGAGATCGACGGCGTCGAGGGCCTCAAGAACGTGATCGTGATCGGAGCCAGCAACCGCCAGGACCTCATCGACCCCGCGGTGCTGCGTCCGGGCCGCCTCGACGTCAAGATCAAGATCGAGCGCCCGGATCAGACGGGCGCGGCCGAGATCCTACGCAAGTACATCAGCGCTGACCTGCCCATCGCGGCCAGTGAGACCTCGGCCCACGACGGCGACTCGCAGAAGGCGATCGATCAGATGATCGAGAAGTCCGTCGCCGCGATGTACAGCGTCAGCGAGGAGAACCGCTTCCTCGAGGTCACCTACGCCAACGGCGAGAAGGAGGTCCTCTACTTCAAGGACTTCGCCTCGGGGGCGATGATCGAGTCGGTCGCGCGCCGGGCCAAGAAGCTCGCCCTCAAGCGCCTCATCGGCGGCGGCGACAAGGGCCTGGCCGCCGACGACCTCCTCACCGCCATCCGCGAGGAGTTCAAGGAGAACGAAGACCTGCCGAATACCTCGAACCCCGACGATTGGGCCAAGATCGCGGGCAAGAAGGGCGAACGCATCGTCTACATCAAGCCCATCATGTCCTCGGTGACCGAGAAGCCCAAGCCCGTCGACCGGGTGGTGACGACCGGGCAGTACCTGTAGTCAGGGGCACGGGCGGCCGCCCGGAGGGTTACAGGACGCGGCGGTCGCCCAGACGTTGAGATAGCCGCTCCGGAACTGCGGGAACTCGGCGCACGAGCAACCTTCCGGGAGCCCGGAAACGCATCGCGCTCGAACGTTGTACGTCCCCGGCGTCACGCGCTTCGCGCCGATGAGTCAGAATCACCTCGTCGAAGCTCGCCTGGCTGACGACGAGCGTCGCGCTGGCCATGATGATCGCGTCGAAGGTCGTGATGATCTGGCTATCTCCGACGCTGTTCAGCGACG
>DATHGT010000279.1:0-46615 GCA_035317605.1 Candidatus Acidiferrum sp.
GCGACCACCCAGGGATCGCTCATGAGCGTGGGCGCCGAGACGAGGCGATGCGCGCCGATTCCCGCCGCGGTCAGTGCGCTCACCCATTCCATCGCCGGTCGTTTGGCGAAGCGATCCTGGAGCGCGCTCTCGAGCGCGCGGCCGTTCAGCCCCGCGATGCCGTGGAGGACATCCAGCGCGTCGAGTCGAGCGCGTTGCGAATCCGCGGCGCCGAGGAAGAACCAGCCGTCGCTCGCGCGGTACAGGCGCTGGAGCGGGCTCCAGCCGAGAGCCTCGGGTCCAGTCGACGCGCTCGGGACCCTCAAGGCGTCCTGGACTCGCGACGCGTTCTGAACTCGGGTGTCGCTCGCGGGGATCAGCGCGGCTTGCAGGACCGTCGCGGCGGCGACGAGTGACGTCTGCACGTGCTGCCCCGTTCCGCCGCGCTGCCGGTGGAAGAGGGCGAGGCCGACCGCGAACGCGCCGAGCAAGCCGGTCGCATAGTCATTGGGCGCGAACGGTTGTGGCCCGGGCGGGCCGGCGTCACCGCCCATCCGCTCGGCCATCCCGGTCGCCGCCTGCGCGTTGGGCTCGTAACCCGGCACGCGCTCCCAGGGTCCGCCATAGCCCGCGAAGCTCACCGAGCCGTACACCACGTCCGGGCGGCGTGTCTTCACCTGCTCGTATCCGATGCCGAGCCGTTCCGCCACGCCGAGCCGGAAGTTCTGCATGACGACGTCGGCGCCCTCGATGAGCCGCCAGAGCACGTCGCCTCCCTCGGGCGTCTTGAGGTCGACGAGCATCGTGCGCTTGCCGCGGTTCACGTCGGTGTGATAGCGATGCACCTGCCAGCGATAGCCGGCGCCTTCCTCGCGCGGATTGTTGACCTTCACGACGTCGGCGCCGAACTCGGCGAGCGTGCGGGTGGCGGTCGGCCCCGCGAGCACCTGGGTGAGATCCACCACGCGGATGCCCTCGAGCGCGGCGTTCAGACGCGCCGTCGTTTCCGTGTGCGCGCGAGCGGAGAGCGCGCCGTCCTGCCCTCCACCTGACCGCCACGTGCCGCCCGACGAGTCGCCGGACCGAGGCCGAACCGCGCCGGGCGTACCCGTCAGCCCCACGGCCAATCCGGGCTGGGTCACGGGGCCGAGATCGGGGTCGACGACGTCGGCGACGATCGCCGCGCTTGTCGCGTGGTCGGTGGCGAGCCACTCGGCCGTCGTGCGGATCAGGGTGAGCGGAACGTCGGCCCGGCGCCCGATCTCCTCCCATTCGGCGGCGGGCCGGCTCCGGAACAGCTCGGCCAGCTCGGCCTGCTGGCGCTCGCGGAGCGCGGTGCCGCGCGCGAGCGGGCCGGGGCGCTCGCGTTGCACGTAACCCTTCGCGATCCAGTCCGACGCTCCGACCGTGGCCACGAAGCGTTCGAGGAAGCGAAACGTCGCCAGGCTGAGCCTGATCCATCGACCGTCGGCGCAGGGAAAGATGCCGGCCCACGGATCGTCCGGCCGCCCGCCCTCGGGCTTGCCGTTCACGAGCAGACCGGTGGACCCGATGGCGAGGAACGTGGCGTCGAACAGCGGCACCTCGATCCGTTGGCCGAGACCATCGCGCTCGCGAGCGATCAGCGCCATGACGATCGAGACCGCGGCGGCGATCGCCCCGAACGTGGACGAGATGGGGACCGACGTGAAGCGCGCGTCGCCGGCCTGGAAATAGACGCCGGTGGCCGCGCCGAGCACGCCTTCCCACGCCGGCACCGGCGCGCGCGGGTCGTCTGATGCGAAGCCAGGCAGTGAGCAGTAGATGAGCCGCGGGTTGCGCTCGGTCGCCTCGCGCGCACCGACGCCGAGGCGATCCATCACGCCCGGCCGGAAATTCTCGACGACCACGTCGGCGGAGTCGATCAGTCGCCGGGCGTGGTCGCGATCGTGGTCAGCCGCGAGATCGAGGGCGACGCGCCTCTTGCCTCGATTGAACGTGGCGTTGGCCGGCGTCTTCCACCGCGGCCCGCCGGGCGGGTCGACGTGAATGACCTCGGCGCCCTGATCGCCGAGCAGCATCGCGGCCAACGGGCCGGCGATCCACTGGCCGAAGTCGACCACTCGCACACCGTCGAGCGCCCCCACGCGTGCCTCCTTCGAAGGTCGAGACTGACTCCCGCGCGAAGCGTGACGGTTGTCGGTCAAGAAATCAAGCGAAGTCGAATCGGCTGAACCGATCGTATGCTGTGAAAGCATCGGCATTTGGTATACTCAGACACCGAAGGCCGACGCGATGATCGACCTCTTCTCACGGGGACTCACGACGACGGACGCCCTGATCGACGCGCTGCTGGATGCGCGGCGCGTCGAGCTCGAGCTGCTCGACGGTCTCAGCGACGATCAGATGCTGGGGACGCGGGCGCACTTTCTGGAGCCGCCGATCTGGGAGATGGGGCACGTCGGCTGGTTCCAGGAGTACTGGATCGAGCGCCACCTCGACGGCGACGAGCCGCTGGGGAAGGGGTTCGACGGGATCTATGATTCCTTCAACGTCTCCTATGCCCGCCGCTGGGACCACCGCTACCCGTCGCGGCGGCAGACCCTCGACTACGTCACCGAGATCCTCCAGCGCAGCCTGGCCCGGCTGAAGATGGGGACGCCCACCGCGGACGAGGCGTACTTCTACACGCTGGCCGCGCAGCACGAGGACATGCACGCCGAGAACCTCACGCTGATCCTCCAGACCCTCGGCTACCCGCGACCGGCCCTCGTCCGCGCCCGCCCGGCCGCGCCACCGGTGGCCGCCGAGCTGCCGCCCGACGTCGCCGTCCCCGGCGGCACCTTCGCGCTGGGCGCCGCTCCGGATGAGCCGTTCGTGTTCGACAACGAAAAGTGGGCCCATCCCGTCGAGGTGGCGCCGTTCCGCATCGCTGCCACCCCCGTGACCAACGGCGAGTTCCGGGCCTTCGTGGAGGACGACGGCTATCGGCGGCGCGAGTTGTGGGGACGTCGAGGCTGGGACTGGCGCCGCCGCGAGCGGGCCGAGGGGCCGATCTTCTGGGTGCGCGACGGCGAAGGACGATGGTACGAGCGGCGCTTCGAGGCGGTGACGGCCCTCGATCCCTGGCACCCGGTCGTCCACGTCAACTGGTACGAAGCGCAGGCCTACTGCCGGTGGGCTGGCCGCAGGCTCCCGACCGAAGCCGAATGGGAGATGGCGGCGACGCTCGATCCCGCGACCGGACGCAAGCGGCGGTTTCCCTGGGGCGACGAGCCGCCCACCTCGCAGCTCGCGAACCTCGACTTCCGCGCGGGCGGCACCGCCGACGTGCGCGCGTTCAGCGCGGGCGACAGTCCCCTCGGCTGCCGCCAGATGATCGGCAACGTGTGGGAGTGGGTGGAGGACACCTTCGAGCCTTATCCCGGGTTCGTCTGCGATCCCTATCGCGAGTACTCGCAGCCGTACTTCGGTCAGAAGAAAGTCCTGCGCGGGGGCTGCTGGGCGACCCGATCGCGGTTGATCCGCAGCACGTGGCGGAACTTCTACATGCGCCATCGCCGCAACATCTTCGCCGGCTTCCGAACGGTGGCGCCCTGAGCTGACGTCGCGACCGAGCGCCGCGCAAGGTGCGCATGGTACCGTCTACGCCGTGACGACCTGGACTTCCGGCGCCAGCCGGCCCGAGCAGGACGGGCTCCAGTACCACATCCGCTGTCGACCCGGTGACGTCGCCCGCTACGTGCTGCTGCCCGGCGATCCCGCGCGGGTGGCCCTCATCGCCGAACGCTGGGCGGCCGGTCGCGAGATCGCCGCGGAGCGCGAGCACGTCACCTTCACGGGCACGCTGCGCGACGGCGGACCGATCTCCGCATGCTCGACCGGCGCGGGCGGACCCTCCACGGCCAGCGCGCTCGAGGAGCTGATCGCCATCGGCGCCGACACGTTCGTCCGGGTGGGCACCTGCGGCGCCATCCAGCGTGACATCGAGTGCGGCGACGTGGTCATTCACACCGGCGCCGTGCGCCTGGACGGGACGAGCCCGCAGTACGTGCGCATGGAGTATCCGGCCGCCGCTCACCATCTGGTCGTGCTCGCGCTGGTCCAGGCCGCCGAGCGGCTCGGCGTGCGCTATCACCTGGGCGTGTCCGCGTCCACCGCCGCCTTCTACACGGGACAGGGCCGGCCCGGCTGGAGCGCGTACACGCAGAGCTTCATCGAACAGGTCGTGCCCGATCTCCAGCGCGCCGGCGTGCTGACCTTCGAGATGGAAGCGGCCACGATCTTCACGATGCTCGGGCTCTACGGGCTGCGGGGCGGCAGCGTGTGCGCGGTGGCCGCCAACCGGGTGACCGACACCATGTCGAAGGAAGGCGTCGAGACCGCCATCGACGTGGCCAATCACGCCGTGCGCATTCTCCAGAGCTGGGACGCGGAGACGGCGGCGCGCGGCAAGTCCACGTGGTACCCGGAGCTGAGCGGCTCCGCGACCGATCGGCTGACCTGACCATCGCCGGGGAGGACACCATGGATTCGATCTCTCGTCGCGCGTTCATCGGTCGGGCCGGCGTGGTGACGCTGGCCCTCGGAGGCGCCGTCCCGCGGACGGCCCACGCGGCGGCCGTGAACATGCGTCTGGGCTGGCTGGCCAACGCCCAGTACGCGGGCGACTTCGTGGCCCTCGACAAAGGCTGGTTCAAGGAGCGCGGGATCGAGCTGAAGATCGATCCCGGCGGGCCGAGCATCGATCCCATCTCGCTGACCGCGGGCGGCTCCAGCACGATCGGCAACGTGGCTTCCATCGCCGCCATGCTCCTGGCTCGCTCCAACGGCCTGCCCGTGAAGGCCTTCGCCACCGCGCTCCAGCGTCACCCGTTCGCCTTCATCACCCTCGACAAGCGCATCAACTCGCCGAAGGACTTCGTCGGCAAGAAGATCGGCATCCAGGCTACCGCGCGCCCGCTCATCAACGCGGTCATCGCCAAGTACCAGCTCCCGCGCGAGCAGGTGCAGGTGCAGGTGATCGGCTCGGACACGCTGCCGCTCAAGACGGGCCAGGTCGACGTGATCACGGGCTGGGTCATCGACGCGCCGCAGATGGCCGCGGTCGGTCCCGAGGCCAAGGCGCTGCTGCTGTGGGACATGGGCATCCGGCTCTACGCGTTCACGTATTTCACCACCGACGAGGTGCTGAAGACGCGCTCGGACATGCTGGCCGATTTCCTCGGCGCGAGCGCCAAGGGATGGGACTGGGCCGCCGATCATCCCGAAGAGGCCGTCGACATCGTGCTCAAGTACGCGCGCGACCTCAAGCGCGACCTCGAGATCTCCACGTGGAAGCGGCAGACGCCGTTCCTCTGGTCCGACAAGACGAAGGAGCTGGGCTGGGGCTGGATGGAAGCACAGATCTGGGACGACGCGATCAAGGTCTACGCCGACCTCGGACTGCTGAAGACACCGGTCACCTCGAAGGACACGATGACGCAGGACATCCTGAAGCGTGTCGACGGCCGGCCCAAGCGCTAGCGGCGCCGGCATTCTCGTGGAGGACGTCGCGATGACGTTCTCCACGCCTTCCGGTCCGGTGAAGGCTCTCGCCGGTGCCACCCTCGCGATTCAGCCGCGCGAGTTCGTCTCTCTCCTCGGCCCGTCGGGTTGCGGCAAGTCGACGCTGCTGCGATTGGTGGCCGACATCCTGGTGCCGACCGAAGGACGAATCGAGGTCGGCGGCGAGTCGCCCGGCGTGGCGCGCCGCCGGCGGGTGTTCGGGTTCGTGTTTCAGGACTCGACGCTGCTGCCGTGGCGGAGCACGCTTCAGAACGTGTTGCTGCCGCTCGAGATCGGCGGGTCCGCGCGCCGCGGGCGAGCCGACGCGCTCCAGCTGCTCGAGCTGGTGGGGCTGCGCGGGTTCGAGGCGGCGCATCCCTGGCAGCTCTCGGGCGGGATGCGGCAGCGCGTGGCCATCGCGCGGGCGCTGATCACCCGGCCGCAAGTCTTGCTCATGGACGAGCCGTTCGGCGCGCTCGACGAGATCACCCGCGAGCACATGAATCAGGAGCTGCTGCGGATCTGGCAGGCCACGGGGACGACGATCCTGTTCGTCACGCATAGCTCTCCCGAGGCGGTGTTCCTCTCCGACCGGGTGCTGGTGCTGGGAGCCCGGCCGGGGCGGGTGAAGCTCGAGCTGCCGATCGAGCTGGAGCGCCCGCGCGATCCCGCGGTGAAGGAGACGGTCGAGTTCGCCCGTTACACCGCCGCGCTGCGCCGGGCGCTGGCGGGGGAGACGACGCCGGAGTGATGGTCCGCCGCTACGCGATGTCGGCGGCCGGCATCCTCGCCATCCTGCTCGCCTGGGAGCTGTACATCCGCGTCTTCAAGGTGCCGCACTATCTCGTCCCCGCGCCGTCGGTCATCGGGCGAACCCTGGTCGAGGAATGGCCGACGATCCGTCGCAACGTGGGACGCACGCTGGTCGAGGCCGTGGGCGGCTTCGTGCTCGGCAACGGGGTCGCGGTCGGCCTGGCCATCGTGTTCGTTCACAGCCCGGCCATGCAGCGCGTCTTCTATCCGGTGGCCGTGGCCATCCGCACCGTGCCCATCATCGCGATCGCGCCCATTCTGGTCCTGCTGCTCGGCAACGGCTACGCGCCCAAGGTCGTCATCGCCGCGCTGATCTCGTTCTTTCCGACCCTCGTCAACATGGTGCGCGGCCTCGAAGCGGTGGAGCCCTCGGCCCTCGAGCTGATGCGCGTGCTCTCGGCCAACCGCCGGCAGATCTTCTTCAAGCTGCGGCTGCCCTCCTCGCTGCCCTTCCTCTTCTCGGCCCTCAAGATCGCCACCGCGTCGTGCGTGATCGGCGCCATCGTCGCCGAGTGGGTGGGCGCCGACACCGGCCTCGGCTATCTCATCATCGTGGCCACCTTCGAGTTCCGCACCGGCCTGCTCTACGCGACCACCGCGGTGGGCTCGTTCCTGGCCCTCGGGTTCTTCCTGGCCGTGGTGATCCTCGAGAAAGCCGTGGTCCGCTGGAAGCCCGCGACGCTCCCGCCGTGAGTCCGATCGTGCTGCTCGCCGATCAGGTCGTCACGCTCGACGCGACGGCGACGATCTACGCGCCCGGCGCGGTCACCATCGAGGGCGCGGAGATCCGCGCGGTCGGGCCGCCGCCCGAGCGCCCGACCGGCCAGATCGTCGACCTCCGCGGCTCGGTCCTGCTCCCCGGCCTCGTCAACACCCACACGCATTCACCGATGTGGGTCTTCCGCGGCCTCACCGAAGACGTGCCGCGCGGCGAATGGCTGACGGGCCGATTGCTTCCGCTGGAGCGGCGCCTCGGTCCGGACGATCTGCGATGCAGTGCGATGGCGGGCTGTCTCGAGCTGCTCCAGAACGGGGTGACGACGATCGCGGATCGCTACGGTCACATGGACGCGGTGGCGAGCGCGGTGGAGGCGAGCGGTCTGCGCGCGGTGGTCGGCCATTCGCTGTTCGATCGCACCGCGGACGCTGATCTCGCGGCGTCCGAGCGGCTCATCGAGCGCTTCGGAACCGATCCCGCTCGCTCTCGCGTCTGGGCCGGCCTCGCCCCGCACGCGACCGACACGTGCGGCGCCGACCTGCTGGGCCGGGTCAGGCGGCTGGCCGATCGCAGCGGCGCGCGCGTGTTCATCCACGTGGCCCAGTCGGAAGAGGAGGTCGCGACCGTGATCGCGCGCGGCGCCGCCGGCTGCGCGAGCTATCTCGATGCCCTCGGCCTGCTCGCGCCGGACGTCGTCGCCGCTCACGGCACCTACCTGACTGACGGCGAAGCCGACCTCCTCGGGCGGCGCGGCACGGCGGTCGCGCACTGCCCGTCGAGCAACGCCAAGCTCGAGGGGCGCATCGCCCCCATCGCGCGCATGCGGCGGGCTGGCGCCGTCGTCGGGCTCGGCACCGACGCCGCGTGCTGCAACAACGGCATGGACCTGTTCGAGGAGATGAAGGTCGCCGCGCTCCTCAACAAGGTCGCGGCCGACGACCCCGCCGCGTTCCCGGCCCTCGACGTGCTTCGCATGGCGACGTCCGAGGCCGCCCGCGTCCTCGGCATCGACCACCTCGTCGGGTCGCTCGAGCCGGGCAAACGCGCCGACATCATCGCGGTGCGCACGCGGAGCCCGCGTCTGCAGCCCTGGCTCGATCCCATCGCCAATCTCGTCTACGCCGCGCGTGGCTCCGACGTGGCCGCGGTCTTCGTCGACGGCCGTCAATTGGTGCGGAACGGCCGGCCGGTGTATCTCGACCCCGACCGCATTCTCGCCGATGCGGCGCAGGCCGGGGGACAGCTTGCCGATGTCCGGCGCTGAGCGTTTTCGCGCGGTACCCAAGGTCGAGCTTCACCTGCACGCCGCGGGCTCGGTGCGTCCCGCGACCATGCGTGAGTTCGTTTCCGCCGACGGTCTGCCGTCGGCGCTCGCGGACGACTACGCGCCGGCCGCGGCGGGCGAGGGGTTACCGGCGTACCTCACGCGCTTCGCCGCCTGGGACGCGACCGTGCAGAGCCCCGACCGTCTCGCGCGCGTGACCGCGGAGCTTTCCGCCGACCTGAAGGCCGACGGCGTCGTCTACGCGGAGGTGAGGCTGCGGCCGCCCACCGACGACGACGGTCTCTGGCACGCGATGATGGAGGCGGCGATTCAAGCGGCGCGCGCGGCGACCACGCCGGCGCTCGTGTTCATCGCGGTGATGCTCCGCGGCTGGAGCTCTGAACGCGCCGAACGCGAAGCCCGCCGCGCGGCGGCGCGGGCCGGCCGTGGCGTGGTCGCGCTCGACATCGCGGGAGACGAAGCGGTGAGCGACTTTGCGACGCTGGCCGGAGCGACGCGCATCGCCCGCGAGGCCGGCCTCGCCATCGCCACTCACGCCGGCGAGACCGGCGGCGCCGCCGCGGTACGAGAAGCCCTCACGCTGCTGGCCCCCGACCGTATTGCCCACGGCGTCGGTGCCGCGGTCGATCCCGCGCTGGTCGCCGAGCTACGCGATCGTCAGATCCATCTGGAGATGGCGATCCGCAGCAACGTGCAGACGGGCGCGGTGGCGGAGCCGTCACGCCATCCGTTCGCGATGCTGCTACGCGAGGGAGTCAGCGTGGGATTGAACACCGACAACCGGACGATCTCCGGTACCACGCTCTCTGACGAATACGCGCTGGCCGCCGACGCGCTCGGCCTCTCCTGGGCAGAACTGGCTCGCGCGACAACACTCGCTGCGGAGGCGACGTTCGCGCCGGCCGACGCGAAACGCGAGCTGGCGCGTCGCGTTCACGATGCGTGGGCTTCTCCCGCGCCGGCTACTCGTGCGCGGGCGTCTCGCGCACCGGGGTCGTAATGCTTGAGGGAAGGATCGACTCGAGCGTCGTCTACGCTGGCCCGCGGGCGCGGATCGCCACGCTGACGGGCAGCCCGGTCTGGGGCCTCGGCGATCGCTTCGCCGCCTTCGCCGAGCGCCACGGCTATCGCCTGGGCGGTATCCATCGGCCGATGACACCGTACGGCCTCGGCCCGCAAGTCGAAGCCTACGAGGCGCCGTCCGGCGCGCCGGTTCTGCGGATCCCGAGCTACGGCATGGTCGCCGGCGAGGACTGGTCGCTTCGCGCCGCCGAATGGAAGGTGTTCTGGATCCTCTGGAAGGCCGGCGTGGACGTCGTGCTCGTCGGCGGCACCAGCGGCACCTGCGACTGGCGCGAGGGAGAAGACTCCGTGCGTCCCGGAGATCTCGTGCTGCCGTGGACGTACTTCAGCCTCGATGCGATTCCGTCCGGGCTTCCGGGCACCGAGCTCGAGAACGCGCTGGCCGAGCGGGTCGCGCTGATGGACGAGCCCTTCTGTCCGTCGCTCTCCCGCGAGATCATCGGCGAGGTCGGTGCGCTGGAGACCGCGCGCTTCCGCCGGATCCACGGTCAAGACGCGCGCGTCGTCCTCAACCGCTGGCAGTACGGCGCCGCTTTCGAGTCCGCCGGCCACTCGCTCTTTCTCAGGGAGTACGGCCGCAGCATCGGCTGCCCGGTGATCACCGGCGACTGCGTGAGCCCGGTCCTCGCCCGCGTCTGCGGCATGCACCTCGGCTACTACCACGTCCCATCGAATTGGGCCGAAGGCCTACGGCCGCAGAACCTCACCAGCTCGCTGGACGTCCTCTACCTGGAAACGCTCCCCGAGGTCGCGGCCACGCTCGAGCTACGTCTCCTCGCGCGTCTCTCCACGCCGACAGACTGCCGATGCCGCGACCTTCTCCGGCCACGGCCGCCTGAGTATCGTCGCGCCCTCAGCCCGCCGGCGAGCTGAAGGGCGCTCGACGGCATAGGGGATTCAAACGGTCTACGCGGTCATGGGGGGCGTCGAAGCGCGCGCCGGGTGGCCCCGGCGCGCGATCCGCCCTGGATCAGGCGGCCTTGACTTCGATCGTCCTCGATGTGGCCACGCGCGGCGCGGGAACCCGCACCTCGAGCACGCCGTTCGTGTACTTCGCCTCCACCTTGGCGGCGTCGACGCCTTCGGGGAGATCGAAACTCCGCTGGAAGGCGCCGTACTCGACCTCGCGGACGAAGTAATCCTTGCCCGTGGCGTCGGGATCGGCCTTGCGCTCGCCCTTGACGGTGAGGACGTTGCCCATCCAGGACACCTCGATGCCCTTCGGATCCACGCCCGGCAGCGCGAACTGGATGACGTACGTGCCGTTCTCGACCCACCCCTCGACGGCAGGGTGCCACGACCGGTCATCCTGAGCGACCTGGTCCGCGCGGCCGTCGAAGAACCTCCGGAACCAGTCGTCGATGTCGCGGTGATGGTGGTGATGATGATGCAATTGCGAAGCAGACGGAGACCAGCGAATCATGGCGTTCATGGCATTCTCCTGTGTCGATCTTCTCCGGGGGGGCGGCTCGACTCGTCACCCGGGTGTGTGCGGGTCGCTCTTCTCGACGGCGGCGGGCCAGAAGCGTGAAAGACGGCCCTCGTCGTGGTGTGTGTCGGGTGGCCTTCGTGATCGTGGCCTTCTCACCTGACCCCTACCGTATCACAATATAACTTATATAACTTATATTAATTATATATGACTAGAGTGCCCGGAGGAGTCGACAGCTGGGGGGCCCGCCCGTCGTCGCGCCGCTCAATATCTCGATGTATCGAGCGGCGCGAGTCGAACGGACGCGCAGACTATCGGGTTGCCGCCGCGACTCCGTTGGTCGGCACGATCTGCGCTGGAGCAAGGCTGACGGTCCGGAGTGCTTTCACGCAGGCTGACGCGAGGCCTGAGCTCGGTTCGGGATTGCCAGGCATCGTGGCGAATCCCGCCTTCTCGACGAGGTCACGCTGGGTGTAGTCCGAGGTGTCCTCTCGGAGCACGGCCAGCTTCTTGGCGACGTCGGGCTGCTTGAGGTAACTTGAGACGCAGAACGGAGTGAGCGCGGCGACCACGGCTGACTCCTTGCCTTCCGCCACCAGCCTCGTGGTGGTGTGGCCGAGCGTCCATCCCATCCAGGAGAATCCGATAATCATGGTTGCAACCGCGCCGAAGATGGCGCCCCAGACCGCTGGTTTGATCGACGCTGGCACTTTCATAAGGTCCCTCCTCGGGTCGCACTCGTGACGAATATCTATTCTCTGACCCTCGCCCTCACCGGGGTAGTGGACCTTGGTCCACTACGATCCCGCATCATGTGGCCGCCGCGGGCGCTGGCCGGGAGGCGCTGAGATGGCGTTCACCTGGTTCCCCGGCCACATGCAGAAGGCCCTGCGCCGGATCGAGGCCGACGCCCGCCTGGTCGACTTGGTGCTGCTGGTCCTGGACGCTCGCACGCCTGCCACGTCCCGCAATGCCACCCTCGAACAGACGCTCCTGAGGCAGGGCAAGCGACTGGTCTTCGTGCTCAGCAAGGCCGACATGGCCGACCCGGCCGTCACTCAGGCGTGGGTACGCGATCTCCGGAGAGACAGGCACGACGCCGTCGCGGTCTCGGGGAAGACCGGCGCGGGGCGTGGCGTTCTGTTGCAGGCCCTCCAGGCGCGCCACAAGGAGCTGCTGGAGGCGGCGCGACGCCGCGGCATCCAGCACGTCGTGCTCCGCTGCATGGTCGTGGGCGTTCCCAACGCGGGGAAGTCCACGCTGATCAACAAGCTGGCCGGCTCGGCGCGGGCGAAAACCGGCAAGCATCCCGGGGTCACCCGCGGACCGCAGTGGGTCCGCCTCGCCGACGGCATCGAGCTTCTCGACACCGCGGGTGTGATGCTGCCCGGCCGGCTGGAACCCGAGCGCCTGCTCTCGCTCGCCGTGACAGGGACGATCAAGGAGGAAGTGCTGCCGCTGCAGGAGCTGGCCCCCGGCCTGGTGGAATTGATCCAAGCTCGAGGCCTTGGCTCACACGCGTTCGGGAGCCACCCCCCGCCTCCTCACGGCGCCCCCTGGCACGAGTGGCTCCAGGCGCTCTGCCGGGCTCGGGGTTTTCTTCAGCCCGGCGGCGAGCTCGACGACCGCCGCGCCGTCCTGTTTCTGCTCAAAGCCCTGCGCGACGGCCGGTGGGGACCGCTCACCCTGGAGCGCCCCGAGGTGGACGGGCCAACCACGTCCCGGCGGCGCTGACGCGAATCAGCCGATCAAGCGGGAAGCGCGCCGGGGTCGAAGTCGTAGAGCCAGCGGAGGGACTCGGGCGAGCGGTCGCCGGCCCTGGCCCATTCGGCATCCCGCGCTTCCTGCGCGGGGCCGTCCGACAGATGGAAGCGCGTCTTGTTGGCGCGCGACAGGTCTTGAAGTCGACTGACGCGGGGCAGGCGCAGGCGCTCGTAGCGTTGTAGCGCCACCGCCGGGTCGTCGGCGCCGCCGGCAGCGAGGCACGCCGCCAGCGTCGCGCCATCCTCGATGGCCTGGGCGGCGCCCTGGCCCATGAACGGGTACATCGGGTGGCAGGCGTCGCCGAGCAGCGTGGTGCGCCCGAACGACCAGCGCGGCAACGGCTCGCGATCGAACAGGGCCCAGATGAAGCAGGTGTCGGCAGCGCCGATGATGCGACGCACCTGTGGGTGCCAGCCCTCGAAGGTGGCGAGCGCGCGGCCGATGGTCGCGCGATCGGTCCAGTCCTCGCGGTTCCAGGTGTCGTGCTCGGTCCAGCCGACGAAGTTCAGCAAGCGGCCGCGGGAGACGAAGTAGTGCACCAGGTGTCCGCCGGGGCCGACCCACGACTGCGAGCCGAGCTCCAGTCCGAGGTCGGCGATGCGCTCGACCGGCACCAGGCCGCGATAGGCCACGCAGCCGGCGAAGCGCGGCGCTTCCTCGCCCAGCAACGCGGCGCGCACGGTCGAGTGGATGCCGTCGGCGCCGACGAGGACGTCGCTGGTGACTCGCGCGCCGTTCTCGAACCAGGTTTCCACGTGGTCGCCCTTGTCGGCGAGGCCGGCGAGGCGATGGCCGAGGTGCACGCGCTCGGACGGGAAGCCGGAGGCGACGATCGACAGCAGGTCGGCGCGGTGGACGGTCAAGTGCGGGGCGCCGTACAGCTCTTCGGAGCGCGGGTTCAGCGGCGCCCGCTGCAGCGTGCGGCCGTCCTGCCAGCGGCGCTGGTGCGTGCTGATGGGACGCACGGCCTCGCGGTCGAGCGCCGCGCCGAGTCCGAGCTGGTAGAGGATGCGCGCGGCGTTCGGTCCGATGTTGATGCCGCCGCCGACCTCGGTCAGCTCCGGCGCCTGCTCGTAGACGTGGACGTCGAAGCCGGCCTGGCGCAGCGCCACGGCGGCGGTGAGGCCGCCGATGCCGGCGCCGACCACGGCGATCTCGGGCGCTGCATCTGTCACGGCGCGCAGGATACCGGAACCGGGCGCGGGCCGGCAAACCGTCAGGACGGGTTCGCGGCCGCCGTCGCCTCCGGCCCGCTCCAGCCGCCGCCCAGCGCCTTGTACAGGCCGACCGCGGACTGCAGGCGGTTGAGTCGGACCTGCGCCAGCTGGTCCTGCGCGGCGAACAGCGTGCGCTGAGCGTCGAGGACCGTGAGCAGGTCGTCGGCGCCCGAGCGATAGCGCACCTCGGCCAGGCGCAGCGATTCGCGCGCGCGCGCCTGCACGGCGTCCTGCAGCTGCTCCTGCTGACCCTGGCGCGAGGCGCCGGCCAACGCTTGCTCGACGTCCACGAACGCGGACAGGATCGTCTTGCGATACGTCTCCACCAGCTCACGCTCGCGCGATTCGGCGATGGCCTTCTGGCCGCGCAGTCGGCCGCCGTCGAAGATCGGCTGCAGCAGCGAGGCGGCGATCCCGATCGCGCTGGTCGTCCCGCCCGAGACCAGCGAGAGCAGCGCGCCGCTCGCCAGACCGGCCGTGCCCGTGAGCTTGATGCTCGGCAACAGCGCGGCCCGCGCCGCCGCGACGTCGGCGTTGGACGCGGCGAGCTGAGCTTCGGCGCTCGCGAGATCCGGGCGGCGGACGAGGAGCTCCGCGGGCAGTCCCGGATCGACCGCCGGCACCGCGAGGTCGACGACGCCGGCCGCCTGGACGTCGAAGCCCTCCGGTGGCCGGCCCAGCAGCACCGCGAGGGCGGCCAGCGTCTGCCGCTCGAGCTGCTCGAGGGGCAGCAGCGCCGCGCGCTGGGACAGCACGGTCGCTTCCTGACGAGAGACGTCGAGCGCGGAGGCCGCGCCGTTGCGCGCGCGCGCCGACACCAGCTCGAGCACGCGCTCGGCGATGGCGAGGTTCTCGCGCGCGATCCCCAGGCGAGTGCGCAGGGCCAGCACGTCGAAGTAGCTGGTGGCGACGCCGGAGATCAGGGTGAGCCGGGCGGTGTCGCGATCGAACTGGCTGGCCGCCAGCGAGGACTCCGCCGACCGCTTGCCCGCGCGATTCTTTCCCCACAGGTCCAGCTCGTAGCTGGCGGTGAGGCTGAGGCCGGTGGCGTTGCTGGTCACCGCGCCGCCGGCGCCGCTGGTGCGGTGGGTCGACGTGTCACCGCCCGCGCTCAGCATCGGAAAGAGGGAGGCGCCGACCACGCGCACCTGGGCCTCGGCCTGGTGCACACGCTCGGTGGCGATGGCGAGGTCCGGGCTGCCGTCGAGCGCTTCATCGACGAGCGACGACAGCTCGACGGATTCGAAGCTCCTCCACCAGGTCGGCGACACCACCGCGGCGCTCGCGGGCGCCGCTTCGTTCCACGCGCCGGCCACGGGCACGTCGGGCTTCAGCTTGGGACTCACGATCGCGCAGCCCGTGAGGCTGAGGGCGAGCACCACGGCCACTGACTGTCGAAACACGTTGTTCATCGCGTCACTCCCGCGTAAAGCGTCGGTCCGA
Source organism: Candidatus Acidiferrum sp. (assembly GCA_035317605.1). Classification (GTDB taxonomy): domain Bacteria; phylum Methylomirabilota; class Methylomirabilia; order Rokubacteriales; family CSP1-6; genus DATHGT01. Next base: position 15,261 of record DATHGT010000279.1, read on the forward strand.
GGCACGGCATTCCTCCAAGACATCGCGTCACTCCGAGGCCAGGGCCACGACCGGGTCGAGAGCCGCGGCTTTCCGGGCCGGCATGTAGCCGAAGACGAGACCGGTCAGGAACGCGCACCCGAAGGCGAGCGCGACCGGTCCGGGGGAGATCTTGATCGGCGTCCCGAGCATGCCGATGATGAGGGCGCTTCCGAGCCCGCCCATCACGCCGATCAGTCCGCCGAGACCGGACACCGCGAGGGCCTCGGTCAGGAACTGCTGCATGATGTCGTGCATGCGCGCGCCGGTGGCCATGCGCACGCCGATCTCGCGGGTCCGCTCGGTCACGTTGACCAGCATGATGTTCATCACGCCGATCCCGCCCACCAGCAGCGAGATGGCGGCGATGGAGCCGAGCAGGATCGTGAGCGTGTTCTGGGTTTCCGTGGCGGTGTCGATGAGCGAGGCCATGTTGCGGATCTGGACGTCCGCCTTGCCGTGGCGGCTCGTGAGGAGGCGGGTCACCGCGTCCTCGGCCTCGTCGATGCGCGCGACGTCGTCCACGGCGACCGTGATGTTGCGCAGGTACCGCTGCCCGAACAGTCGCAGGCTGCCGGTCGTGTAGGGCACGAACACCGCGTCGTCCTGGTCCTGGCCCGTCGGCGACGCTCCGCGCTCGCTCATCACCCCGATCACCTGGAACAGGACGTTGTTGAGCACGAGGTGCGTGCCGACCGGGTCCGTCCCGTCGGGGAACACGTTGCGCACGACGGTCTGGCCCAGCACCACGACCGGCGCGTAGCTGCGCACGTCGGCGCGCGAGAAGAACGTGCCGCGCGCGGTCGGCCAGTTGCGGGCGAGGGTGAAGTCCGCGCTGGTCGAGGTCGCTTGCGTCTGGTAGTCGAGGTTCCCGTAGCGCGCGGTCACCGCGCCGCCGAGCTCGGGGACCGCGGCCAGCACGTTGGGCAGCGCGGCGATCGCCTCGGCGTCCTCGGGAGTCATGGTCGCGGTGCCGCCGCCGGCGGCGCCGCGGCTGAACGTCGCGGGCCGCACGAGCAACAGATTGGTCCCCATGCCGCTGATGCGATCGAGCACGGCCTGCCGGGCGCCGTTGCCGACGGCCAGCATCGCGATGACCGAGCCCACGCCGATGACGATGCCGAGCAGGGTGAGCGCGGTGCGGAAGGGGTTCGAGCGCAGCGCGCGCCCGGCCGCCTTCATCGCTTCGATCCAGCCGAGGAACGGCGCGCGCGGCTGACCCTCCGCATTCCGATGCCACGAGGCACCGTCGGCAGGCTTCGGGCCCGGGTCGCTCACGACCACGCCGTCGCCGATCTCGATCACGCGCCGCGCGTGCGCGGCCACGTCGGCGGAGTGCGTGATCACGATCACCGTGTGGCCCTGGCGTGAGAGATCCTCGAGCAGGGCGAGGACCTCGGCGCCGCTCTTGCTGTCGAGCGCGCCCGTCGGCTCGTCGGCGAGGATGATCTGGCCGCCGTTCATGAGCGCGCGCGCGATCGAGACGCGCTGCTGCTGGCCGCCGGAGAGCTGGTTCGGCTTGTGCTCGAGCCGGTCGGCCAGCCCGAGCGTGGTCAGCAACGCGCGCGCGCGCTCGTGGCGAGCGGCCGGCGGTGTGCCGGCATAGACCGCGGGCACTTCGACGTTCTCGGTGGCGCTGGCGGCGGCGATCAAGTTGTAGCTCTGGAACACGAACCCGAACGCCTCCCGGCGCAGCCGGGCCAGCTCGTCGCGCCCGAGGTCCGACACGTCTTCGCCCAGAAAGCGATACGACCCGCTGGTCGGGCGATCGAGGCAGCCCAGGATGTTCATCAAGGTCGACTTGCCCGAGCCCGAGGCGCCGACGATGGCGACGAACTCCCCGGGATAGATCGCCAGGTCGACCCCGTGCAACACCTCGACGGCCAGCTCGCCGGTGCGATACGTCTTGGTGACGCCGCTGAGCTCGATGAGCGGCGTCGCCCCGGTGGCTTCTGTCTCTTCGCGCATGGTCACGGCGCCGTCGGTCTTCATACGCGTGGCCCCGCCATCGGCGACCGATTGCCGGTCGTCGGTCTCGTCGTCGCCGCCGGAGCGGCCGCGCGCTGGCCGACGATGATGTTCTCGCCCCCTTCCAGACCGGACAGGATCTGAGCGGAGACGCGGCTCACCACGCCGACGCGCACGTCGCGAGTTTCGATGGCGCCGTCCGGCTTCACCACGCGGATCACCGCGGCCCCGTTGGCCAGCCGCGAGCGCGCGTCGATCGCCGGGACCGCGTCGCCACCCTTGGCCTGGGCGCGCGGCTCGCCGGCGTCCCGCCCACCGCGGCGGCCGGCCGCCGGCGGGCGCAGCGCGCCCACCGGTACCAGCACCGCGTTCTTGGCCTCCGCGGTCACGAAGAACACCTGGGCCGTCATCTGGGTCATCAGCACGCCGCCGCGGTTCTCGACGTCGAAGAGCGCGTTGTAGAGCACCACGTTGTTGACCGTCTCGGGCGTGGGATTGATCTGGCGCAGGGTGCCGTACCAGCGCTTGGCCCCGTCGCCCAGCGTGGTGAAGTACACGCGCATGCCCGGACGCAGGCTCGACACGTCGGCCTCGGACACCTGCGACTGCACGGTCATGGTCGAGAGGTCGGCGATGCGGACGATGACCGGTGCCTGTTGATTCGCGTTCAGCGTCTGACCCTGCTTGGCGCTCTGGGCGACCACGGTCCCGGACATCGGCGCGTAGATCTTGGTGTAGCTGAGGTTGGCCTGGTCGCCGCGCAGCGTCGATTGCGTCTGCTCGAGCTGGGCCTCGAGCACCTTGATCTGGGCCTTGGCCGAGCGCAGCGCGGCCTCGGCCGTCTGGAGCGCGTCCTGGGTGGTCGCGTTCTCGCGCGTGAGGTTCACCTGGCGCTGGTGCTGCTGCTCGGCCAGCGCGAGCTGGGCCTGGCGATCCTGGAGCTGGGCTTGCTGAGTGCGCAGCTGCGCCTGGTTCGCTTCCACGCGCGAGAGGTAGACGGTGGGATCGATCTCGGCGATGAGCTGACCCGCCTTGACCGGCGATCCGATCTCCACGTGCAGCTTCTTCAACTGACCTGACACCTGCGTGCCCACGTCGACGTAGTCGCGCGGCTGGAGGATGCCGGTCGCGGTCACCGCGTCCTCGAGGTCGCCCCGCTGCACGGTGGCGACCGTGTAGCGCGAGGCCGCTTCGTCGCGGTGGGTCCACGCGCGGGCGCCGTAGACGCCCCCGGCGGCGAGGGCCACCAGCGCGGCGAGCGCCACCGCGCGCGTGGCGCGCCGCCGCGGGAGGAGGCGCCGGGCGAGACCGAATGCGGCATTCGTCACTGCACCCTTGAACGATTCGTGGTTCATCTCACTCTCCGTGACGGCCAGGCTGGGTTTCATGTCTGGAGTGTGGCGTCCGAAGGCGCACGCAATGTGGAAGAGCCGAGGAAGTTTGCGTCCACAATTCGTGCACGATCCTCCGCTAGGATCTGGACCATGGACCTGCGGCGCTTCGACCGGCTGCACGTCAAGCTCTTCCTCGCGATCGCCGGGGTGATCGCGGGACTCACCCTCGTCACCTACCTGGTGTTCACGTGGACCTTCGAGCGCGGCTTCGTGCAGTACGTCAACCGCGCCGACGAGGCGCGGCTCGAGCTGATGACCGACCGCCTGGCCGCGGGCTACGCGCGCGAGGGCGGCTGGTCGTGGATCGTCGGCGATCAGGCGCGCTGGACGGCGATGTCGCGCGACGCCCTGGGGCTGCCGGCTTCGGGGGAGGCCGGTGGTCGCCGGGAGCTGCCGCTGACCATCGATCCACGGCTGCTGCTGTTCGACGGCGGGCGCGCGCTGCTCATCGGGCGCCCGGAGATGGCGCCGGGGGCGGTGTTGCAGCCGATCGTCTCCGGCGACCGCGTGGTCGGTTATCTCGGCAGCGTGCCGCGCATCGCGCGGCTCCAGTCGCTGGAGCGCGTGTATCTGCGACGCCAGTACTCCGCGTTCGCGGCGGTCGCGTTCGGCATGGTGCTGGCCGCGGTCGTCCTGGCCGCGGGACTGACCTACTGGCTGACCCGCCGCGTCCGGGCCCTGGTGCACGCGACGAACGCGCTGATCCGCGGCGACTACGCGATACGCCTGGCCCCGCGCGGCCACGACGAGCTGGCGCAGCTCGCCGCCGACTTCAACACGCTGGCCGAGACGCTGGCCGCCGCCCAGACCGCGCGCCAGCACTGGATCGCCGACATCGCGCACGAGCTGCGCACGCCGCTGTCGATCCTGCGCGGGGAGATCGAATCGCTTCAGGACGGCGTGCGCCCGCTCAACCAGGACAACGTGGCCTCGCTGGCCCACGAGACCGCGCGGCTGAGCCGGCTCGTCGAAGACCTGCACACGCTGTCACTCTCCGACCTGGGCGCGCTCACGTATTATCGTGAGCCGGTGGACCTCGCCGACGTGATCACGGACGCGGTGTCGGCCCAGCGCCGCCAGGCCGACGAGCGCGGCCTCGCGGTCACGCTCGATCTGGAGGAGGACACGATCGTGCTCGCCGACGAGACCCGTCTCGCGCAGGTGTTCGCGAACCTCATGCAGAACAGCCTGCGCTATACCGATTCGCCCGGCAGCATCTCGGTCGCCCTGAAGCGCGAGCGTGGCCGGGCCGTGGTCGAATGGCACGACAGCGCCCCCGGCGTCGACGCCGAGGACTTGCCGCGGCTCACCGAGCGACTGTACCGGGTGGAGGCCTCGCGCAATCGGGCCGGCGGCGGCTCGGGGCTCGGTCTGGCCATCGCGCGGGCGATCGTCGAGGGCCACGGCGGCACGCTGACCGCGACCCCGAGTCCGCTGGGCGGTCTCGGGATCAGGCTGGTATTTCCGCGCCGGACCGGAGCCTCGCGTGGCTGACCGGGTCCTGATCGTCGAGGACGAGGCGAAGCTCGCCGGGCTGATGCGCGACTATCTCGTTCAGGATGGCTTCGAGGTGACGGTGCTGCACCGCGGAGACGAGGTCGAGCCGTGGGTGAGCACCCACGAGGCGGACCTCGTGCTCCTCGACCTGATGCTGCCGGGCAAGAACGGGCTGGACGTCTGCAAGGCGCTGCGGGCCGCGACCGACGTGGCCATCATCATGGTCACCGCGCGGGTCGACGAGATCGACCGGCTCCTCGGACTCGAGCTGGGCGCCGACGACTACATCTGTAAGCCGTTCAGCCCGCGCGAAGTCGTCGCGCGCGTGAAGACGGTGCTGCGTCGGGCCAAGCGCGGCGAGCGCTCCCCCGAGGGCGGCGACCGCGGGGTGAAGCTCGACGCGCCCGGGTATCGCGCGACCATCGGGGGCCGGGACCTCGCGCTCACCGCGGTGGAGTTTCAGCTGCTCCGGGTGCTGGTCGAGCATCCCGGCCGCATCTACACCCGCGACCAGCTCATGGACGCGATGTACAAGGACGAGCGCGTGGTGGCCGACCGCACCGTCGACAGCCACGTCAAGAAGATCCGCCGCAAGATCGCCGCCGTGCTGCCCGACCGCGAGATCGTGCACTCGGTCTACGGGGTCGGCTACAAGTACGAGTGGTAGCGCCAGGCGCGATGAGAGAGGAGCCAGGCCCATGACGGTGTCGGCCGAGTACCGATCGAAGGTGCGCAAGCCCGATGACTTCGACGCGTTCTGGGCCGACGTGCTGCGGCAGGCGGCGACGGTTCCGCTGGCCCCGGAGATCGTCCCCGATCCCCTCCGCTCGTCCGAGGACGTCGAGACGTTCCAGGTCTTCTACACGAGCCTCGAACACGTGCGGATCGCCGCGTGGTATTGCCGTCCGGCGCGCCGGGCGGAGCGGATGCCGGCGATCTTGCTCTCGCCGGGCTATCAGATGGATCCGCCGATTCCCAAGGAGTGGGCGCGCAAGGGGTACGTCGCGCTGTCCGTGGCCCCGCGCGGCAAGCTGCGCAGCCTCGGCCAGTTCAACCCGGGCTATCCCAATCTCCTCACCCACAACATCGTGGATCGTCACACGTACGCGTACCGCGGCTTCTACGTCGACACGTGGCGCGGCATCGACTTCCTGCTCTCGCGACCCGAGGTCGACGCGAGCCAGATCGGCGTCACCGGCAGCAGTCAGGGCGGGGGACTCACGATCACCACGGCCGCGATGCGGCCGGAGGTGCGGGCGGCGGCGGCGGGGGCGCCCTATCTGTGCGGCTTCATGGACGCCATCGAGCTGACCCACACCTACCCGTACGAGGAGATCAACGACTACCTGCGGCGTCATCCCGATCGCCGTCCCGAGGTGGAGGAAACGCTGGCCTACTTCGACGGGATCAGCTTCGCCGACGCGATCTCGTGCCCGATCATCGTGAACATCGGGCTCCAGGACAACGTCGTCCCGCCGGAGACGGGCTACGCGCTGTTCGACCGCATCGGCTCCCGCGACAAGCAGCTCTATCCTTACGACGGCCACGGCCACGAGGCCGGACGCTTCCGGCACACCGCCGTCGTCGATCGCTTCTTCGCGCGCCATCTCCAGGGCGCGGAGATACGCTGATGGTGCCGGAGACGTTCGGCGAGTACTGGCAGGCGACGCTCGACGATCTCGGGCGCTGCCCCGCGCGTGTCGAGATCGACCCGATTCCCCTCCGGAGCACCGACTTCGCCACGCTGTATGGCGTGAGGCTCACCAGCCTCGGCCCGTATCGCCTGTTCGGGTATCTGAGCGTGCCGGTTGGTATCGGGCCGTTTCCCGCCATTTACTACGCGCCCAAGTACCAGAGCGTGCTCGAGATCATCCCGCAGGGCACCGCGAACCTGCAGCGGAGCCGCTACGTCACGTTCTCGCTCGCCGGCCGCGGGCAGCGCAACGCCGACACGCCCTACGCCGCGATGTTCCCGGGGCTGCTGACCGACGGCATCGACGATCCGGCGTCGTACGTCTTCCGGGGCATCGTGGCGGACGCGGTCAGGGGGCTCGAGTTCCTCCGGGCGCGGTCGGAGGTCGACCCGGCCCGCGTGGTCGTGGTGGGCAACGACGTGGCGCTCATGGCCGCCGCGCTCACGTCGGGCGCGACCCACGTCGTGACCACGCCGGCGCTCTTCTACAGGACGGCCGAGCTTGCGCCACGCACCCAGGCCTATCCGCTGGAAGAGATCAACGACTATCTGCGGGCGTTTCCGGCGCGCGCCGAGTCGGTGCGCCGGAGGCTCGCGTCCTTCGACCTCGTCGCCTTCGCCCCTCGCGTCACCGCCACCACGCTGGTGATGGCGAGCGCGCCGGGCAGCCTGCTCGATGGCGCGGCGCTGGGGCCGCTTCGCTCCGCGCTCGGGGGTCCGGTGACTGTCCACGACTCCGAGCAATCGAGCTTCAAGGACGGCCTCTACGCCGAGCGCTGGATGGCCGCGCGGTGCGGGATCCCGGACGTCGAGGCCATTCTCCCCGAGCACTGGCGCGCCACGTGACGGGCGCCGTCCACGGTCGGCCGCGCCGCTGACGGCGCTGGCGGAGGAGCACCCGCGCCCGTAGAATGCCCCCACGATCGAGCAGAGGAAAGGGCCATGGCCACCGAATCGCTCGCCGAGCTGGTCCGCTTCGCCCCCGACGTCTACGGCTTCCGCTACGTCAACCACGTCGCCCTGTTCATCGTCACGAGCGCGGGCGTCATCCTCGTCGACCCGATCGGGCAGGTGAACCGCGGCACGCCCGCGCTGATCAAGGCGGCGATCCGCGCCCTGACGGCCGAGCCGGTGAAGTACGTCGTCTACAGCCACTCCGCGTTCGACCACAGCACCGGGGGTGCCGTCTTCGCCGACACCGCGCGCTTCGTGGGCCATCGGAACGCCGTGGCCCCGATCGAGGCCGCCAACGATCCGACCACGCCGGCCCCGGACGTCACCTTCGACGCGAAGACGACCCTCGAGCTCGGAGGTCGCCGCGTCGATCTCTATCCGGCCGACCTCTCGCCGAAAGACGACTACATCGTCGTCCACGACCCGACGAGCCGGCTCTGCATGTTCGTCGACCTCGTCCAGCCGCGCAACGTCCCGTTCCGCACGCTGCTCGGCCACCCCGACCGGATCGACGAGCGCCTGCGGTGGATCGAGAACAACCTGGACTTCGATGTCATCGTCTCCGGGCACGCGGCGCCGCAGATGAGCGGCACCAAGCAGGACGTCGTCGAGCAGCGCCGGTACTACGGGGACCTGGAACACGCCATCGCCACCGCGCGGGCCGCCGGTCTCGCCGACGGCTCGTCCGAGATGACCACGCTGGTGCGCAGCCTCCTACATCCGAAGTACGGCGGGTGGCGGCGCTTCGACGAGTTCCTCGCGCTGAACATCGAGGGCATGATCGCGTGGCGCGCCGGGAAGTCGCCCGCGGCCCACTGACGATCCCGCGAAGGAGAGACGCGCATGAGAGACCAACGGATCAAGACGCTGGGAATCGTGGTCGCGATCGCTCTCTGGTCGTGGGGGCTCGCGGTGGCTCCCCTGTCCGCCCAGGGGCCCGAAGGGGAGATGCGCTGGGCGCTGTACGTCACGATCTCGCCCTCGTGGTTCGATCCCGGCGAGTCGGGCGTCGCCGGCCTCAACTCGTTCTGGATCGGCTACGCCCTGCACGACGCGCTCGTCAAGCCGATGCCCGGCAATCCGAGATCGGCGAGCCTCGCCGAGTCGTGGACGGTCAGCGCGGACCGGCGGGTCTACGAGTTCAAGCTGCGCGAGGGGCTCAAGTTCCACAACGGGGATCCGTTCACCGCGGAGGATGTGAAGTTCACCTTCCTCCGCTACAAGTCCAAGGCCCTCCGCGAGAAGGTCCGCGAGGTGGAGATTGCTGACCGCCACCGCGTCCGCTTCCACCTGCACCAGCCCTGGCCCGATTTCATGGCGTACTACGGGAGTCTGGCGTCGGGGGCTGGCTGGATCGTGCCGAAGCACTACGTCACCCGCGTCGGCGACGACGGCTTCAGGAAGCATCCCATCGGTCTGGGGCCGTACAAGTTCGTCAGCTACACGCCGGGCGTCGAGCTGGTGCTCGAGGCCGTCGAGTCGTACTGGCGGAAGGTGCCCAACGTGAAGCGACTGGTCTTCAAGACCGTCCCCGACGCCACCACCCGGATGGCCATGCTGCGGCGCGGCGAAGTCGACGTCGCCTACGATCTGGACGCGCCCAACGCGGTCGACGTGAAGCGGGACCCCAAGCTCAAGCTGGCCTTTTCGGGAGGCATCGGCACCACGTACCTGGACTTCCTCCACGGTCAGTGGGATCCGAAGTCACCGTGGTCCGATCAACGCGTGCGGTTGGCCGCCAGCCTCGCCATCGACCGGCGGTCCATCAGCGAGGCGGAGACGCTGGGCGCCTCGATCCCCACCGCCAGTATCGGCCCCCGAGAATTCGAGTTCATGTTGCCGCTCGAGCCTCACCCGTACGAGCCCGTCAAGGCCAAGCAGCTGCTGATCCAGGCGGGCTATCCCAACGGCTTCGACGGCGGTGATCTGATCCCCACGCCCCCGTATTTCGACCGTGGCGAGATGGTCGCCGGTTATCTGGGGGCCATCGGCATCAAGCTGAAAGTGCGGACGATGGAGCGGGCGCCCTTCCTCGCCGCCCGCGCGGCCAAGCAACTGCGCGGGCTGTGCATCTGCGGGACAGGGCGGTATGGCAATGCCGCCGTGCGTCTCGAGGAGACCGTCATCACCGGGGGCGCCTATGCCTACGGCGGATATCCCGACCTCGATGACCTCTTCAGGCAGCAGGACGTCGAGACGGACGTGAGCAAGCGCGAGGCACTCCTGCACCGGATCCAGCGAATCGTGCACGAGCGGGTGATCATCGCGCCGCTGTTCCTCTACGTCTGGCCGAGCGGAATCGGCCCTCGCGTTCACGAACCGGGCTTGATGTTGATCAATCCGTATCCGTGGTCCGCGCCGTACGAAGAGGTGCGTCTGAAGAAGCCATGATCGTCTCCTGACCTGCGGCCCCCCACGGGCCTGGCGCCGCGCAATCGCGTTTCGGCGATCTGCGAACCGCCGAGTCCGCCACTCTGGCAGCGCCTCATACCCTTCTGCGTGACAACTCGCTCTTGAACCGGTGTCCCCTTCCTGGGGAAGGGCTTTTTTCTACCATTTCGCGGGCACCGAAGGCGGTACAGATCCTGCATCCGCGCCCTCGCTTACAAGCCATGGCCGATACGTACACGATCGTCCGAGCCGACTGCTCGACGAGGAGGATCTGCGAGTGACCGGGGAGCCGGCAGGGAACGGGGGCGAAAACCACGGCCTCGTGGGCATTGCCGAGGGTGTGCCGCCGGATGTCGCCCGCGACCGCGACCGGACGCGCCGACTCGAAGCCATCCAAGCCGTTACCGCGGAAATCACCCGTGAGCTCGATCTCGGGACGCTGTTGAACCTGATCATCGAGCGTGCGATCGCGCTGGTCGGGTCCCAGCACGGTCGCATCTGGCTCTGGGACGAGACCGAACAGCTGCTGATGCCCAAGGTGCCCACCCAGAGTGAGGAGTTCATCCACGAAGTCTCGGTGCCGCTCGGCGAGAGCGTGGTCGGCATCGTGGCCGAGCGGGGCGAGGGGATCATCGTCAACGACTACGCCGCCTCGCCGCTGGCCCATCCGGTGCTGGTCAGGCGCACGCTGTGCGCGGCCATCGTCGCCGAGCCGCTGCTGTACCGCGGGCGGCTGCTCGGCGTGATCACGGCCTACGACGCCACGCCGGGGCGCGCCTTCACCGAGGACGACCGCGCCGTGCTCACGCTCTTCGCCGGTCAGGCCGCGATCGCCATCGAAAACGCCCGGCTGTTCGAGGAGTCTTCCCGGCGCGGGAGTCGGTTGAGCGCGATCCTCGACGTCACCAAGCGTTTGGCGCGGGGCGTCGACTTGCCCGCGATGCTGACGTCGATCGTCGAGGAAGCGATGCGGTTGTTCGAGGTGGACAATGCCGGCTTTCGCTTGCTCGAGGGCGACGACCTCGTGCTCGCCGGGCTCGCCGGCCACGCGGCCGCGGCGATGCCCCGGCAACGCATCAAGGTCGGACAGAGCCTGAGCGGCAAGGTCGTCGAGCTGGGTCGCACCATCCGGTGCGACTTCGCCAGCTCCGTCGACGTGGTCCCGGATAGCGCCGCCGCGGCCAAGCGGCTCGGTTACACGCATTTCCTGGGAGTGCCGCTGCGGGTCGGCGAGCGCATCATCGGCGTGCTGAGCTTCCGCGCGGCGCGCGCGTTCACCGCGCCGGATCAGGAACTGGCCGAGGCCTTCGCCGGTCAGGCGGCCATCGCGATCGAACAGTCCCGGCTGCTGGCCTCCACCGAAGCCCAGGCCTCCGCGCTGAAGGCCAAGAACGCCGAGCTCGACACCTTTGTGTACAGCGTCTCCCACGACCTCAAGTCGCCGCTGGTCAGCATCGAGGGCCTCTCCAGCGTGCTGCTGGGCGAATACGGCGACCGCCTGGACGGGGACGCCCGCAACTTCCTGGAGCGCATTCAGGCGAACGTGCAGCACCTGGAACGGCTCATCGCCGACCTGCTCGCACTCTCGCGCATCGGCCGGGAGGCTCGGCCGCTGGAGGACGTCGACCTCGCCGAGGTGGTCGGCGCGGTGCTGGAAGAGCTGAGCGTCGCCGTCGACGCGCGCGGGGTCGAGGTCGTCCGGGGCGAGCTGGCGCGCGTACGGGCCATTCGGGCCCAGATGGAGCAAGTCATCCGCAACCTGCTCAGCAACGCCGTGAAGTACCTCGGAGACACGGAGAGGCCGAGAGTGGAGATCCGGACCATCGAGCGCGATGACGAGATCGAGGGCCTCGTCCGTGACAACGGCATCGGCATCGATTCCGCGTACCACGAGAAGGTCTTCGAGATGTTCCAGCGCCTCAACGACGTCGAGGTGCCGGGCACCGGTCTGGGACTGCCGATCGTCAAGAAGATCGTCGAGGGCGCCGGGGGACGGATCTGGATCGAATCCACCCGCGGCGTCGGAACCACTGTCCATTTCACCTGGCCGCGCGCCCAGGGTCGAGGAGAGGACCATGGAACATCGTAGACCGGTCGACATCTTGCTCGTCGAGGACAATGCCGACCACGCGGCGCTGACCATGCGGGCGCTCCGGGACGGCAACATGCTGAACGAGATCTTCTGGGTGAAGGACGGCCAGGAAGCGGTCGACTTTCTCGATCATGCCGGGCGCTACGCCGCCGTCCAACCGCCGCGGCCCGGCCTGATCCTGCTCGACATCCGATTGCCCAAGCTCGACGGCCACGAGGTGCTCCGTCACATCAAGTCGGATCCCGTGCTCCGCTCCATTCCGGTCATCATGCTGACGACCTCGGAGCGGGACGACGAGATCAACGCGTGTTACGAGGCCGGCGTCAACAGTTACGTGTCGAAGCCGGTGAAGTTCGCCGACTTCGTCCAGACCATCAAATCGCTCAAGCTCTACTGGATCATGGTCAATCACCTCCCCGAAGCCCCGGCGGCGCGACCGGCGATGAGCGCCGCGTCCGCCACCGTGTAGGCCCGTCCGTGGACGATTGTCTTCGCGTGCTCGTGGTCGAGGACAACGCCGACCAGGCCATGCTGGTCGGCTTCGCCTTGCGCCGTCACACGCCGCCGATGGAGGTCACGTTGGTGGCGACCGCCCGCGAGTGCCTGGACGCCCTCGCCGAGTCGTCCTACTCGGCGATCCTGCTGGACCATCACCTCCCCGGCACCACCGGTCTCCAGTTGCTCCCCGCCATCCAAGCGCGCGGCCCGGCGATGCCTCCGATCGTCATGGTCACGGGCCAAGGCGACGAGCGGATCGCGGTCGAGGCGATGAAGGCCGGCGCCGCCGATTACGTGATCAAGACGTCCGGCTATTTCGCTTCCTTGCCGGCCGCCATCACGAAGGCCGTGAAGCAGCACGCCCTCGCCGTCGAGAACGCGCGACTGGATCGTGAAGCCCGCCGCCGACTGCGGGAGACCGAAGGCCTGCTGGCCGTGACGCAGGCCTTGGGGGCGAGCCTCGATCGGGACGAGCTGGCCCGCCGCACCACGCGCGAGCTCGGCGTGCTGCTGGAAGCGGAGACGGTAGCGTTCCTCGCGCTGGAGGACACCTCCGGCGCGCTCTGCCTGCACGTGGGATGGGGAGCGCCCGGCCTCGACGACGGCGACATCGCGTTGACGGCGGCCGAGCGCGACGCCTTTCATCAGGAGGGCACCGTTCCCGGCGCGCTCTGCGCCTCGTCCCAGATCTGTGTGCCCGTCGCCACCGCCGAGCGTTGCTTCGGGGCGCTGGTCGTGCGCTGGCGGCCCGAGGGCCCTACGCCGACCGACGAGGGCGCGCGGATCGCCGGCGCCGTCGCCAAGCAAATGGCGCTGGCCCTCGAGAGCGCCCGACTCTACGGAGAGACGCAGGAGGCACTGGCCGAAGTGGAGCGGGCGCAGGAGCGGCTCGTGCAGAGCCACACGCTGCGCGCGCTGGGCGAGATGGCGGCCGGCACCGCGCATCACCTCAATAACCTGCTCACGGTCGCGCTGGGTCACCTGCAGCTGATGCGACGGCGCAGCGGAGCCGCCGGCCTGCCGCCCGCGGCCGACCTGATCGAGCAGGCCCTCACCGACGCGGCCTCGGTCGTGCGTCGCATGCAGCGTTTCGCGCGGACGGGACCGACCGAGGAGGGGCCCGAGCCCGTCGACCTCGCGCAGATCGCGCACGAGGCCCGTGAGCTGACCGAGACGCCGTGCGTGGACGCGTTCCAGGCGCGCGGCATCCCGATCCTCGTCCGCGTCGACGCCCAGCCCGTTCCGCTGGTCCGGGCCAGCGCCGCCGCGTTGCGCGAGACCGTCACCAACCTGATCCTCAACGCGCTCGACGCCATGCCGCGCGGGGGCGTCATCACGCTGCGGACGTTCCAGGACGTCGCCGGCATCTGCCTGTCGGTCACCGACACCGGAGTGGGCATGTCGGCCGAGGTGAAGCGGCGCGCGCTCGAGCCGTTCTTCACCACCAAGGGGCCCAAGGGGACCGGGCTCGGGCTGAGCGTCGCCTACGGGCTGATGCGGCGTCACGGCGGCGAGCTGAGTGTCGAATCGACGGAGGGGGACGGGACCACGATCACTCTTCGGTGGCCTCCGCTGGAAGACCCCACGCGCCGCGCTTCGACGGCCCTCCCCGCCGACGTGGAGGCGAGCGGCAGCGCCACGCAGGTGTTGTTGGTGGACGACGACGATCGCGTGCGCACGATCCTCGGCGAGCTCCTCCAGACGGAAGGTCACTGCGTGCTGCACGCGAGGAGCGGACCGGAAGCGCTGTCGGTCCTCGAGCGCGGTGTGCACGTCGACCTGGTCCTCACCGACCACGGCATGCCGGGAATGACCGGCCTCGAGCTGACGCAGGCCATCAAGGCCCGCTGGCCTCAGCTGCGGGTGGGACTGGTCACCGGTTGGGGCGAGTCGCTCGACGTCCCCAGTGGCATTCGCCCCGACTTCATGCTCCCCAAGCCGGTGGATCTGGCCACGCTGCGAGCGGCGGTGGCCGGTCGACTCTCCCTGGTCACGCCCTAAGTCCGGGAACCCTCGACCGGCGCGCTCGTCGCCGGCCCTCCCCGCGGTGCTCAGGGCAGCAGGTGCAGCACCACGCTGTGCCGGCTCAGCGTCACCCCGAGTCCCGGTTCGAGGATCGCGGCTTCGACGAGCAGATCGGCGGTTGGCACCGTCGCCGGCAATGGTTGCGATGGGACCAGCGTCAGGACGGTCGCCCCGGCCGGGAGCGTGGTCAGCGTGTTGACCAGCGGCATGATCGATCCATTGGGGAAGCGCGCGCCCGCTTTGATCTCCACCACCATCGCCGGACCCGGGTTGTTGATGCTCATCACGTATCCGATCACCTGGCCGCCATGGCAGGTCGTGCAGGCGGTGGCCACGACCGTGATCGTGGGAGGTTGGGGCGGCAGCGGGCCCGCCGCCGTCACTTCGAGCGCCGCAAATCGCGTCGCGCCGCTCACGGTGTCGAACAGGAGCGTGAACGCTTGCTGGGGATCGTAGGCCGCTCCGTCGGGCGCCACAAAGAACGTCCGTGGCACGAAGAGGTTGTTGCAGAAGCCGAACGTCTCGTTCTGGTCGGTGAGCAAGATGTCGAATTGCGACGGGCCCTGAACGATCGTGAAGCTCAGGTCACAGACCAAGGGGCCTGACGTGATCGGGGTCACGCGCAGGAGCACGATCGACCCGCCTCCGGGACAGGGCTGGCGCCACACGTCGAAGTGCGATTGTTCGCTGCCCCGCTGCACGTCCCGGCTGAAGACGGGTGGACTCGGTGTGGCCGGCAGCGGCGCGGCGAGGCATCCGGTGCCGTCGGCATGGGCCGGTGAGGGCAGCGCCCCGAGCACGACGACGAGCGTCATGAGGGCGACAAGCGCTGCACCCATCACCGGCTCGTCCCTTGGTGTTCGTCGATCACGGCGCGTCGACAGAGATGCTCATCGATCGTTTCGAAGAATGATCGAGCCTAGCATATCCCGTCTTTCCGGACCGGCGAGGGCGCCTTTCACCCTCGAGCCAGTCGACACGTGCCGTATGCTGGCGCCGAACCATGAAGACCTCGCTCCGGTGCAGCGGGTGCGGCCACCCCGTGCCGTCGCTCGAGCCTCGGCCGTTCCGCTGCCCGAACGCGGGCGCCGACGGCGGCGATCACGTCCTCGTGCGCCGTCTCGAGCCTGTCGAGGCCGCGCCGTTTTTCGATCGCGAGCCGAACCCGTTCGTGGGCTATCGGCGGCTGACCCACGCCTGGCACACGGCGATGGCGATCGGCATATCCGACGCCGGGTTCGTGTCCTCGGTGCGCGCGCTCGACGCGCGCGTGGTCGCCGTCGACGGCCGGGGATTCCGCGAGACGCCGCTCCACCTCGGGGAGATCACGGTCAAGGACGAAACGTCGAACGTCGCCGGCTCGCACAAGGCACGTCACCTGATGGGCCTCATGATCTGGCTTCGGGTGGCCGAGCGCATCGACCCCTCTTTGGCCGGACAACGCCTGGCCATCGCCAGTTGCGGCAACGTTGCCCTGGGCGCCGCCGTGGTCGCGCGGGCGGCGGAGCGCGCGCTCGACGTGTTCGTCCCGTCCGGCGCCCCGCCCGCGATCGTGGCGCGGCTCCGGGAGCTCGGCGCCCGCGAGTCGTTGACCACGATCGACTGCCGCCCGGCCTGGGCGGCCAGCGCCTGGGCGGCGGCCACGGTGTCGTCCGAGGTGTGGGCGCCGCGGATGATCTCCACCATCGGCATCAGCGGCGGCGGGTTCATGAAGTGCATGCCCACCACCCGGTGGGCCGCGCAGCCGACCGACCCGATGCGGGTGATCGGAATCGCCGAGGTGTTGGCGGCGATCGGCGCGTCCGCAGACACCACCGCGTGGATCTCCTCGTGCACGCGCCGCTCCACCTCCCAGTCCTTGGTGACGTTCTCGATGACGAAATGGGCCCCGACCAGGGCGTGGACGTCGCGGGCGGTCTGGAGACGGGCGAGCACGGCGGCGGGATCGAGACGCTCCCCCTGCAGCAGGGTGGCGAGCTTGAGGTTCCGGGCGATCCCGCGCCGGGCTCCCTCGAGAGCCTCGTCGCGGACGTCGACGAGCACGACGTCGTGTCCGGTCTGGGCGAACAGCTGGGCGACGCCCGCCCCGATCACCCCGGCGCCCACCACCCCGACCCGCTGGAATCTCACCGCCGCACTATCGCCGCGGCCACCACGTTCGTCAACCC
Source organism: Candidatus Acidiferrum sp. (assembly GCA_035317605.1). GTDB lineage: Bacteria > Methylomirabilota > Methylomirabilia > Rokubacteriales > CSP1-6 > DATHGT01. The sequence goes on from DATHGT010000279.1 coordinate 31,959, forward strand.
GCTCGGAACAAGTCGCGGCGAGCTTTCTCCCATTGTTCCTCTCACGGCCGAACGGGCAACGGGCGCGCGCCCGCGTGGAGCCCCGGCTTCCCACGCCGTGTTTGGGCCGTCGCCATCGTTGTGCGCCGGGCTAGGATGAGTCGTCATGCTCGAGACGTTCCAGTCGTCCTCGGCGGCCGAGCGATTGGGGGCCGCCGGCGCCTTCCTCGAACGCGTCGCCCCCGCCGCGCAGGTGCTGATCGTCGGCGCCACGCGGGACGCGGCCGACGACCTCGCCCGCCGCGCCACGGCCGGACGAGGCGCGACGTTCGGGTGGCACCGGGCGAGCCTCACCCAGGCCGCGGCGCGCTTCGCCGCCCTCGGGATGGCGCGGCTGGGTGTGGCGCCGGCGACCGCGCTCGGCACCCAGGCCGTCGCCGCGCGGGTGAGCTTCGAGGCCGCGCGTGATCAGGCGCTCGGCTACTTCGAGCCGGTCGCGCGATTTCCCGGGTTCGCGCGGGCGCTCGCCGCGACGCTTGCCGAGCTGCGTCTCGGAGGCATCGCTCCCGACGCGCTCGACGGGCTCGGCGGGCACGGACGTGACGTCGCCGAGCTGGCCCGGCGGTTCGAGGCGCAACTCGAGACGGGGAAGCTCGCGGACCGTACCGCCCTCTTCGCGCTGGCCACGAGCGGGGTCCAAGCGGACGGGCTCGACTCGCCGCGGCGGATGCCGATGGTGCTGCTCGACGTGTCGATCGCCGGACCGGCCGAACGCGCCTTCGTCGAGGCGCTGATCGCGCGGTCACCCGCGGTGCTCGCCACCGTCCCCGCCGGCGACGATCCCACGCTCGACGCCCTGCGAGCGCTGGGCGCCCGGGACGCGGATGCCACACCGGCCGCCGCGCCGTCGGGCGCCTCCGATCTCCGGCGAGCGCGTGATTTCCTGTTCGCGGCCACGGCGCCGCCGGCGGCGACGGCGGCCGGAGACGTGCGCTTCTTCTCCGCTCCCGGCGAGGGACGCGAGACCGTCGAGATCGCCCGCCGCATTCTCGACGAGGCGCGCGGGGGCACGCCGTTCGACGAGATCGCGGTCCTGCTCCGCGCGCCCGAGATCTACGGGGCGTTGCTCGAAGCCGCCCTGCGCCGGGCCGGGATCCCCGCCTGGTTCAGCCGGGGCACCGCGCGGCCCGATCCGTCGGGGCGCGCGTTCCTCGCCCTGCTGGACTGCGCGCGGGAGGGTCTCTCGGCGCGGCGGTTCGCCGAGTACCTCTCGCTCGGTCAGGTGCCGTCGCTCGACGAGTCCGGCGCGCCTCCAGCCACGCCCGCCGTCTGGACCGCTTCGGATGAGGAAGTGCTCGGCCCGGCGGTCGCGGCGCCGCCGGAGACCGAGCTTCAGGCCGACGTCGTGACGGAGTCCGACGCCGACGAGCAGCCGGTGGTCGAGGGCACGCTCCGCGCTCCATGGAGATGGGAGCAGCTTCTCGTCGAATCCGCGGTCATCGGCGGGAAGGACCGCTGGAGCCGCCGCCTCGCGGGGCTCGAAGCGGAATACCGCGCGCGCCTGACCCGGTATCGCGAAGAGGAGCCCGACTCGCCACGCGTCGCCGCCATCGAGCGCGACGTGAAGAACCTCGAGCACCTCCGCCGCTTCGCGCTGCCGCTCATCGAGCGCCTCGCCGCGCTGCCCGGCCACGGCACGTGGGGCGAGTGGATCGTCTCGCTCGAAGCGCTGGCGCCCGTCGTGCTGCGCCGTCCCGAGCGCGTGCTGACCGTGCTCGCGGCGCTCCGGCCGCTGGCCGTGATTGGGCCCGTTCGACTGGACGAGGTGCGTGGCGTGCTCGCCGACGAGCTGACGACGCTCGCCGAGCGCCCGCCGTCGGACCGTTACGGACGCGTCTTCGTGGGTACGATCGAGCAGGGGCGGGGCCGTGGCTTCGAGGTGGTCTTCCTGCCCGGGCTGGCCGAGCGAATCTTCCCGCAGAAGCCGCGCGAGGACCCGATCCTGCTCGACGCGCTCCGCCGCGAGCTGAGCCAGCGCGTCCATGACGTGACGCCGCTGGCGACCCAGGACGAGCGCGGGCGTCGCGAGCGGCTGCTGCTGCGCATCGCGGTCGGCGCGGCCCGCCGCGCGCTGTATCTCTCGTACTCCCGCGTCGAGCAGGCCGAGGCGCGCCCCCGGGTCCCGTCGTTCTACGCGCTCGAGATCGCGCGCGCCCTCACCGGACTCGTCCCCGAGCCGCAGCAGATGGAGCGCGACGCGGCCGCCGCCGGCGGCGCTCGCCTGGCGTGGCCGGCTCCGGAGGACCCGGGGCGGGCGATCGACGAGGTCGAGCACGATCTCGCCGTGCTGCGCGCGCTGCTTGCCAGCGGAGAGGCGCGGGGCCGCGCCCGCTATCTGCTCGAGATGAACGAGTCGCTGGCGCGCTCGCTGAGAACGCGGTGGTCGCGCTGGAGCCGCCGCTTCACCGCTGCCGACGGCCTCGTGCGGGTGACCGACGCCACCCGCGCCACGCTCGCGGCCGCGCGGCTCGACGCCCGCGCCTACTCGGCCTCGGCGCTCCAGAAGTTCGCGGCGTGCCCGTACCAGTTCTTCCTCTCCGCGATCTGCCGGCTCGAGCCGCGCTCGGAGATCGCCTCGATCGTCGAGCTGGACCCGGCCACGCGCGGCCACCTCTTCCACCGCGTCCAGGCCGACGTGATGCGCGCCCTCGCCGAGGAGGGACGTCTGCCGCTCGACGCGAAGGCGCTGGACCCGGCGAAGGCCACGCTGGACCGGACCCTCGACCGGGTGGCCGAGCGGTATCGCGAGGAGCTGGCGCCCGCGATCGGGCGCGTGTGGCAGGACGAGATCGAATCGATGCGCGCCGATCTCCGCATGTGGCTCGAGCAGACCGCGGCGTCCCACGCGACGTGGGAGCCCGTCGCCTTCGAGCTGGCCTTCGGACTGCGGCGCGATCCCGACAACGATCCGCGCAGCGTCGAGCAGGAAGTGACGCTGGCCGACGGCTACCGGCTGCGCGGCATCGTCGATCTCGTCGAGCGCAAGCGCGGTGGATCCGATCTGCGCGTGACCGACTACAAGACCGGTCGCGACTGGACGCGACGCAATCTCGTGGTGGACGGGGGCCAGATCCTCCAGCCCGTCCTCTACGGCCTGACCGTCGAGCAGCTCTTCGGCGCGCGCGTGGTCGAATCGCGGCTGTTCTACTGCACGCGAGTGGGCGGGTTCTCCGAGCGCGTGGTGCCGATGTCCGCGGAGACGCGCGGCCGCGGTCCCGAGGTGCTCGCGGTCATCGACCGCGCGGTCGCCGCCGGCTTCCTGCCGGCGGCGCCCCGCCCGCGCGCCTGCGGCATCTGCGACTTTCGCGACGTCTGCGGCCCCCACGAGGAGACCCGGATCAGGCTGAAAGATCCCCTGCGCATCGAGGAGCTGCGCACGTTGAGGGAACTGCCGTGACCGCGCTCGTTGACCACGCCGAGCGCGAGCGCATCCGCACCTCGCTCGACGAGACGCTGGTGGTCGAGGCGGCGGCGGGGACGGGGAAGACCAGCGCGCTGGTGGCCCGTCTCGTCAACGTGCTCGCCGAAGGCCGCGGCGACGTGCAGTCGATCGCCGCGCTCACCTTCACCGAGAAGGCGGCCGGCGAGCTGAAGCTGCGGCTGCGGGCCGGGCTCGAAGAGGCGCGCCAGCGGGCGGAGACGGGCGGCGCGCGACACCGGCGGCTCGAGGAGGCCATCGCCCATCTCGAAGAAGCGCGGGTGAGCACGATCCACGGTTTCTGCAACGACCTCCTTCACGAGCGTCCGGTCGAGGCGCGCGTCGATCCCGGCTTCGACGTCCTGCCCGAGCCCGAGGCCGAAGCCCTCTATCGTCGCGCGTTCGACGGCTGGCTCGCCGAGACGCTGGAGGCGCCGCCCGAGGGACTCCGACGCGCGCTGCGGCGGCGCTCGTTCGACGGCGATCCGGTCGATCGGCTGCGTCGCGCGGGCTGGCAGCTCGTGGGCTGGCGCGATTTCCGCGCGCCGTGGCAGCGGCGCGCGTTCGACCGGGCGGCGGCGATCGAGACGCTGGTGGCGCGCGTTCACGTGCTCTACGAAGAGCTGCGGACGTGCTCGACCACGGCGGACACGCTCTACGCCGATCTCTGGCCGCTCCGGCGCCTCTCCGAGGACGTCCGCACGCGCGAGAGCGTCGCGCCCCGAGACCTGGACTGGCTGGAGGCCGCGCTGGTCGACCTGCGCCGCGAGCGCAGCTTCAAGAGCCCGCGGCGCGGCAACACGCGCAACTATCGCGGCGTCACCCGCGACGCCGTCCTCGCGACCCACGCGGATCTGCTGGCCGCGCTGGAGGCCTTCGCCCGCGAGGCCGACGCCGAGCTGGCCGCGCTGGTCCAGCAGAGCCTGCTCGAGACCGTCGATCGCTACGAGGCGCTCAAGTCGCGCGCGGCCGCGCTCGACTTCGTGGATCTCCTGCTGCGGGCGCGCGATCTCGTGCGCGATCGGGGGGAAGTCCGCGCGGATCTCCAGCGGCGGCTCACGCACGTGTTCGTCGACGAGTTCCAGGACACCGACCCGCTCCAGGCCGAGATCGTGCTGCTGCTCTCGGCGTCCGATCCGTCGGTGGACCGCTGGCAGGACGTCACGCCGGCGCCGGGAAAGCTGTTCGTGGTCGGCGATCCCAAGCAGTCGATCTACCGCTTCCGCCGCGCCGACGTCGGGACGTATCAAGCCGTGAAGGACCTGCTGGTCACGCGGGGCGCCGCGTGCGTCTACCTGACCACGAGCTTCCGCGCCACCCCGTCGATCCAGCGCCTGGTGAACGCGGCCTTCGCGCCCGCCATGCGGGAAGACCGCGCGGCGCTCCAGGCCGCCTACGTCCCGCTGGCGCCGTATCGCGAGGAGCGGCTCGATCAACCCGGCCTCGTCGCGTTGCCCGTCCCCAAGCCCTACGGCCGGTACGGCGGATTCACGAAGGTGGCCGTCGACGAGTCGCTGCCCGACGCGGTCGGCGCGTTCGTCGGCTGGCTGCTGAAGGAGAGCGGCTTCACGGTCAGCGAGCGCGAGCGGCCGGGCGAGGCGCTGCCGATCTCGGCCCGCCACGTGTGCCTGCTCTTCCGGCGCTTCACCACCTGGGGCCGCGACGTCACCCGCGACTACGTCGAGGCGCTGGAGGCGCGGGGCATCTCGCACCTGCTCGTGGGCGGAAGGTCCTTCCACCTTCGCGAAGAAGTCGAGAGCCTGCGCACCGCGCTGGCCGCCATCGAGTGGCCCGACGACGAGCTGTCGGTGTACGCGACCCTCAAGGGCCCGCTCTTCGCCGTCGGCGACGAGGAGCTGGTCGAGTGGCGGCAGCGCTTCCGGCGGCTCCATCCCTATCGGTTACCGAAGCAAGAGGTCGGGGCGAGCCTCCGGCCGGTGGTCGAGGCGCTGGCCCTGCTGCGATCGCTGCACGGGCTGCGCAACTACCGGCCGGTCGAGGAGACCATCAACCGGCTGCTCGCGGCCACCCGCGCTCACGCCGCGTTCGTGCTGCGCCCGCGGGGCGAGCAGGCGCTGGCCAACGTGCTGCGGGTGGCCGAGCTGGCCCGCACGTACGAGGCCGGCGGCAGCATCTCGTTCCGGGGCTTCGTCGAGCGCCTGCGCGAGGAGGCGGAGGGGGAGTCGCCGGAGGCGCCGATCGTGGAGGAGTCGAGCGAGGGCGTGCGGATCATGACCGTGCACCGGGCCAAGGGCCTCGAGTTCCCGGTGGTGATCCTGGCCGACATCACCGCCGGCATCACCGGCAATCCCGGCCGCTACGTCGACCCCGAGCGCGGGCTGTGCGCGCTGCGCCTGGGCGGCTGGCAGCCCTGGGATCTTCTCGATCACGAGGAAGAAGAAGCCGGCCGCGATCGCGCCGAGGGGGTGCGCGTCGCGTACGTCGCGGCCACCCGCGCGCGCGACCTGCTCGTGGTCCCCGCCGTGGGCGACGATCCGTCGGTCGCGGGGTGGGAGGCGGCGAGCGACGGATGGGTCAGTCCCGTCCACGCCGCCGTCTATCCGCCGGCTGAACGACGGCGCGCGTCGACCGACGCGCCGGGGTGTCCGAGCTTCGGCGAAGACAGCGTGCTGGAGCGTCCCGACCGCGACACGCCCGGGCGCGACAACGTGCGCCCCGGACTTCACTCGTTCGGCGACGCCGACGCGCGCTATGACGTGGCGTGGTGGGATCCGCGGCGGCTCGTCCTCGACGTGCAGCGGGTCTACGGTTTGCGGCGCGAGGACCTCATCCAGGATCCCGGCCGCGAGATCGTGGAGGCGGACCGCCGGCGATACGACGAATGGTTGGCTTCGCGCCAGGACGCTCAGGAGCGCGGGGCGCGGCCGAGCCTTCGCGTGCGGACGGTCACCGACTGGGCGAGCACGACGCCGGAGAGCGACGAGAGCGCGGGGCTCGCCGGCGACGTCGAGGTCATCGCCGCGGCGGCCGGCGTGGCGCGGCCCGGAGGCCCGCGGTTCGGCACGCTCGTCCACGCGGCGCTCGCCACCGTCGCTCTCGACGCGGGGACGCCGGAGGTCGCCGAGGCGGTGAGCCTGCAGGCCCGCATCGTCGGCGCGCCGCCGGACGAGGTCGAGGCGGCCACGCGGCTGGTCTCGACCGCGCTCGAGCATCCGCTGCTCGTGCGGGCTCGCGACGCCTGGCGCGAGGGGCGGTGCCGCCGCGAGTCGCCCCTCGCGTTCAGCGCCGCCGACGGCTCGCAGGTGGAAGGGGTGCTGGATCTCGCGTTCGAGGACGACGCCGGCTGGACCGTCGTCGATTTCAAGACCGACGCCGAGCTGGCCGGCGGCCTCGCCCGCTATCGCCGCCAGGTCGCGCTGTACGCGTCGATCGTCGCTCGGGCCACCGCGAAGCCGGTGACCGCGGTCCTGCTCCAGCTGTAGCGCAACCCGTTCGGTACCACGCGGGCTCGGACACCGCCGGGGATTCGCTCATCTCGAACGTCACGTCGGGCCCGGGGTGCGCGCGTCGGCCGGCTGGCCGCCTTCGTAGTCCGCGGCCGCGTCTCTCAGCCGGACGTCGAGGTGGTGCAGACGGCTCGCCTCCGCCCGAACGATCGTTCGCGTCACCTCGCCGATGAAGAGCGTGTGATCACCGACCTCCACCGTCTGCCGCACCTGACACTCGAGCGCGCCCAGGGAGTGGGCGAGGCGCGGTGCATCGACGGACTCGGCTTCCTCCTTCTGCAATCCGACGGCGGCGAACTTGTCGACGGTCCGGCCGGACACGTTGCCGCAGCGGAAGATCGTGGTCTCCCACGTGGCCGGCACGAAGTTGACGACGAAGACTCCGGAGCTCCGGATGAGTCCGGCGCCATAGCCGTTGCGATTGGCGGCGACGCCGTAGAGAGGCGGCTGGAAGGAGAGTGGACCGTGAAAGTCGAGCGGCCAGACGTTGTCCGTCCCGTCGTGACGAGCCGTGATGAGAACGACCTGTCGAGGCGTCGAGTAGGCGACGCGTATGAATGTCGATTCGGGGCGTCCGAGCAGCGCCGAGCGCAGGCGCTTGAGGCCGCGCCGGGCGGCCCGCGGCACATACCGCTTCAGGTTCACGGTGGAGCCACCGCCGCGCCCGGCGGCGGTGTGGCCAGTCGAGGCCGGGCTCGCACGGCGACGTCATAGGTCCCGAGCGCCAGCCCGAGCACGGTGGTGATGACCGGCGCGGCCGGGAACGCCCGCAACAGCCTGGCGAGCACGGCGTAGACCGCCCGGCGCGGCCGTCGGCGGGCCGCTTGTCCGGTGACGGCCGGTCCGAACGCGGTGTGAAACCGACGGCTCGCCCACGTGACCTCGAACCCCGCCGCGCGCACGAGCGCCAGCAACCCGGCTCGGTTGGGGCGCCACCACTGCGCGGGCACTGACGCGAACCGGGCGCAGGGCGCTCGCGGGGCGAGCACGTCGAGGCGTGCGTCGACACACTCGACGAGGACGAGCTCTCCGGCGCAGACCGCTCGCATCCGCTCGAGCGCGTGGACCGGGTCCCGAAGGTGCACCAGCAGACTGCCGCAGAAGACGACGTCGAACCGGCCATGGATCGTCGGGTCCAGGTCGTGAACGGAGCACGACAGCCGGCGCACACGAGACCCGAGCGCCCGGCGCGCGATGTCGAACCGACGCTCGTCTCCGCCGCTCGGGACTTCGAGCGGGCGCCAGCGGCTCCCCCATGACGCGTCGCGCGGGTCGGGCTCGTCGACGTCGATGGCGATGACCTCGGCGGCGCCCCGGCGCTCCATCTCGAACGCCCAGAACCCGTCGCAGGTTCCCACGTCGAGGCACCGTCCTCCCGCGAGCCCGGCGGGCCACTGCACCAATTCCGCCACCGCCCGTGTATCGAACATGCCGCGGGTGACGCTGCCGTCGGGCAGGTCGATGGTGTGGTACCAGGCGCGCTCACGCGCGGGCGGCGTCGGCGTCAGTGTCGGGCTCGACTCGCGCGTCACGGCGCGGATCCGGGACGGGGCAGCGCCTCTCGGATGGCGGCGGCCGGCGTATCGGCGACCGATCGCCAGCCGACTGGCAGGACGAGGCCTCCGGGTGGCAGCAGGCTCCGGTCGATCCGGACGTGGGCGGGCGCGATGCGAACGGACAGCGCGAGCCTCCGGGTCTCGCCTCCGCCCTTGGAACGATGGACGACGCGCTGGTCGAACAGCACGAACGTGCCGGCGTCGATCGGGAACTCGATCGCGCGGGAGGTGTCGAAAGACCCGGGGTCGGTCGTCTCCGGGAACTGGGCGCCGGCAGGGGCTGGGACGTGCGGCAGCGCGCTCAGGTGCGAGCCGGGGATGAACTCCAGGCAATGATCGGCGCGGTGAGCCCGATCGATGGCGAGCCATGCGGTGAGGGTCGTCGGCGGATCCAGGTGCCAGTAGTGGCCATCCTGGTGCCACGGCACCTCTTTCCCGGCAGGCCCCTTGGAAAAGAAGATCGATCGCCACACGATGAGATCAGCGCCCAGGAGAGGCTGGACGCGAGCCAGGATCGCCGGGTGGGTGGCGAGGTGCGCGACCAGCGGTGAGTCGAGGTGACGATCGATGAAGACATCGTCCGCGAACGGTCCCGGTCTCGCGAACACCGACTTGACGAGCTGGAGCCCGACCAGCCCCATCTCGGCCGCGGAGCCGAGTGGGAACGGACCCGCGAATCCGTCGGTTGCGAGCCGGTCCGAGACCGCGTCGGCTGAGGTGATGGGCTCAGACATCGCTCAACTCAGTGCGCGGCCGAGGTGTCGAGTAGACGCGCCATCATGAGGGAGCGCGCGGGCTGCCGCAGCTTCATGCAGGAGACGAAGCGCCCGCCCCGCTCCGTGTACCGACGGCTGATGTGGGGCAGGCTCGGTCGGGGCAGGTACAGGATGACCGTGCCCCTGCGCTTCGGGGTCGCCACGAGTTCGGAGTCTACACAATCCGCCCAGCAGCAGTCCAGCGACGTCACGCCTCGGCGGCATGCCGGGCGAACTCGTGGACCCGGGCCAGGTTGACGAGAAAGAAGAGCGGCACGGCGTCCGATCGTGTGCTCACGTCGGCGAACAGCCGCTCGTAGTCGAGGCCCGCCAGGCGGACGCCCGAGTCACGGATCACTGAGACGCAGCGAGCGGGATCCACGCGCCGCCGCACGACGGCCATGTAGTCGCTCTTTCGACGCTGGAGCAGGCTGGCGGGGAGAAGATCGCCGACGCTGTCGAGCACGAGCGCCTTGGGCCGCTTCGGATCGTCCTTCAGCGCCGGCGGGAGCGAGATGAGGAACTCGATCAGCTCGCGGTCGGCAAAGGGGTGCCGCATGTCGATGCCGTAGCGCGCCGCCTCGAGCTCCTTCTGCTCGAAGGAGATCGTGCTGCCGGGGACTAGCGGCCGCAGCTGGCGCATCCGCCAGCGTCGAGGCGGCCACGCCCACCGATCGATGTCCCCGGTCAGGATCCGTGAGCGAAACGACGGGGTGAAGTAGCCGGCCACGACCTGCATGTACGTCCGAGACGGCGCCCGTCCGGCGAGCCGGCGGAGCCAGGCATACGGCGGCACCAGATCGACGGCCGCTCCGCGCAGCAGTTGGCGCGCGCCGTGGCGCCTGGTCAAGGCCGCGAGGCGGCGCCACTCACCGCCCAGAATCAGGGCGCCCCACACGGACCCACCCGGACCGAGGACACCGTCGCCGTCATGGCCGTCGAGCGCCACCGTGGCGCCTTCGGACGCCAGATGGGCGAGCGCCGGCTCCTCCATGCCGTAGGGGAGCCAGCTATAGGGAATTCCGCCCCAGCCCGCGAGCTCACGACCGATGTCCCAGGGGGTGATGTCGCCGGAGGCGAGGCGCAGCGGCAGCCCGGCTGCGTCCGCCACCGCACCGGCGTACGCCTGCTCGTGGGTTTCCGGAATGTCGGGGAAGTGGACGTGCACCAGCCGGGGGAGGCCACGGCCCATCGAGGCCGCGACCCGTGTGATCAAGGCGGAGTCCAGCCCGCCGCTCACCAGGATCCCGCTGCCCGGCTCGTAGCATCGCGCCACGGCCGTCCGGAACCGCTCGCGGAACTCGGCCAGCGCCTCGGGACGGCTGCCACGGTAGCGGCCGATCAGCTCCCCCGGCGCCCAGTAGCCGGTCGAGACGGCGCGACGATCCGGGCCGATCTCCAGGGTCGAACCGGCGAGCACGCGGGCGATGCCCTGCCAGCCTGTCCGAGCGTCGGACGGGACGAACGCGGCCTGTCCGGTGAGCGCCTCCAGATCGGGGGCGAGACTTCCGAGAGCGGCCAGCGGTTGCACTTCGGTCGAGAACCAGATCCCGCCGCCGAACGCCCGATGGAAGAGCGGGGCGAGGCCGATCGGATCGCGGGTCGCGCGCAGCCGCTGTCCATCCCACTCGATCGCGGCGAACCGGCGCTCCCGGCGCTGCAGCTCGGCGAGGGGAGCGGGGGCCGCGCCGTGGACCAGAAGCGTGCGCCCACCCTGCGTTTCGACGATGGGGCCTTCGGCGTCATCCACGTAGGCGGCGATCTCGAGACCGTCGCGGTGGTCCCGGAGCGGCTTGCCCCGATGCCACCGCATGCACTCGACGATCCGGTCGAGAGCGCGGCTGTTACCGTTCAGGCACGCGACGAAGCCCCCCCGCATTCAGCTAGCCGATCTCAGACTGCCCTGGTTGGCGCAGGCCCAAAGGGGCCGTTGGCCATTACGTTCTGGGGAGGAGGAAGAATCCCGCGATCGTGCAGCGGACGTGGTCTCCGGCGGCGGCGCTGACCTTGTTGATCATGTGCGAGTTCCCGGCGGCGATCACCACGAGGCGATTCGGCTTCGGGGCGATGTACGACCCGATGCCTCGCTTTCCGAGCGCGGCGTCCTGGCTCGTGTTGTCCAGGAAGGGCGGGATGCGGATCTTGGTGAGCCTCAGGCCGCTTTCCTGGCGCGTGAGCACGACGACCCGATCGCTCTCGGAGTCCTGAGGCCTGGCCGACTCGTCGGCGACGAGGAGCTCCCCACCCCACTGAGAATTCCACTGCGGATGCGCGTAGTAGACGTACCCGCCGGAGTAGCCGACGGCATCCTCGTGCCAGGAGAGCCCCGTGCCCTCGGGGTACAGGAATGACCGTGCGCTGATGTTCTCGAAATCCACGCCCAGCTTACCGACCAGCCCCGCCATCTGGTCGAGATGGCTCACAAGGGCCTCGAGAAGGCGATCCAGTCCGGTGTGCGTCGGGTAGACGCGGTCGGGCTTCACGTCCTCTCGAGGCGGGGCGTTGGAGGCGGGCTTGGGGCTCTGGTACAGGACGCTCGTGGTGGCACCGAGAGGGATGCCGTCGGAGATGCGCCACACCTTCACCCACTCCGCGTGGTGAACCGGCACGTACGACTCGAGCTGGACGTACTGCCAGACGGCGCGGAAGTCCTTCTCGCTCAGGACATCGTCGTAGACGTGGAATTGCGGATTCTCGGCGACGAGTTTCATGGCGCTCCCCAGGGCCCGGGGTGACCAAGGATCGCCGCGAGGCGGAGTCGACCGCGGTACAGCAGCGTCACCAGGACGGCCGCGGCTCCAGGGCTCGCGCGCAACACACACGCGACGAGACCCAGCACGATTGGCGCGACGACGCGGGCGCGAAGCGATGGCCGCGGGCGGCATTCGACCGGCACCCAGGAGCCACCCTGCTGAATCGCGGTCACCGCGCCGAGGACGCGATCCGTGCCGACCGGCTGGTCGGGGAGCACGGTCGCGTCGCCGCGCGTGAGCACATACCCGTCTGGCCAGCGTCGCGCACGGCGCACGACCCGGTGGACGACCACGTGCTCGCCGGCGACGAAGGCGATCACCTCTCCGGGATCATAGCGCCGCGGTCGCCCCAGCTCGATGCGGATCCGCGATCCCGCACGCATCGTTGCGCCCATGCTCCCGCCGAGCACCGTCGATTCGATCGTCCGGTTCGGTGCGCGCAAGGCGGAGGCCACGGTCAGGATGCGCGCCGGATTCTCCTGGAAGAAACGACGGGCGGCCTCGACGAGGTGGGCGTGGGACGACGTGCCTTCCGCGCGCTCCGCGGACGTGTTCATTCACCGTTGGCCTTCATCGCCATCGCGACTTCTTCGGCGGTGAAGCCGGCTTCCAATCGTGCCTGCCGGTCGATCGGGTAGCTGACGCCTTCGGTACCTTCGCTGCCCATGACTTGCTTGAAGGCCTTCGCCGCCTGGGTCATCGCCGACCCGATACGGAGCACCGTACGCGGATCGTCGCGGATCAGGTGGCGGATGTACTCGTTGGCATACCGGACGTGGAGGATCTCGTCGGCGAGCTGAGAATCGAAGAACAGGGTCAGGTCGTCGTCACCGCGCTCCCGCATCTGGTCGACTACCGCAGAGACCGCATCGAGGCCGCCCGCCTCGAACGTCCGGTTCTGGATGGTCAGCCGCCCCACCAAGCTGTCGGCCTTGGTGATGATGCGGTACTGGAAGTTCATCACCGGGAACTGACCGACGTGGCCGCCGAGCCGGTGCAGGAGCCGCCGGAACATCCGCACGTGGCGCGCCTCGTCCGCGCATTGCCGCGCCAGCCGCATGCGGGTGTCCCAGTCGGCGTCGGGGAAATCGCTGAGCCCGCGCGCCGAGCACTCCAGCCCGTTCATCTCTTCGTTCATCTGGCGATGGGTGAACTCCACCTCGTGCAAGGGATCGTCACCCGCCGTGTTGAACATCTCGATCCACCGGTCCTTCACCACGAACCGCGCGTCGCGCGCGGGATTCTCGGCGAACAGCGTCGGATCGAGCGCGGAACGCGGCTCGGCCACGGTCACGGACGACTCAGGTCGCGAGGCCGGCATGGCGCTTGTCCTCCACGTTGGAGGGGATCTCGTGCTCCATCTTCATCCACGGCGGGGTCAGGGCTTGCGCCATGCTCTTGAGCCGGCTCATGGCCGCCACGGCCTTCAGCATCGCGCTCGGGTTGCCGACGCTGAGACGGCGCAGCCATTCGTTGGCAAAGGCCGCGTGCCGGATCTCGTCGACCATGACGCCTTCGATGACCTCGGCCGTCTCGGGATCGCCCCAACCCGTCCAGGCCTCGACCCCCTCCTTGAACACGTCGAGGGACAACGCTTCGAAGATGCGGTTCTGCACGGCCAGGCGCGCCGGGAGGTTGTCGAACATGCAGACGACACCCCAGTCCTGGTTGATGATCGGGAACTCGCCCTTGTACCCGTCCAAGGCCAGGAGCCGGCGCAAGAAGACTTGGGCGTGCCGCGTCTCGTCCCAGCACTGACGGGCGAGCTCGAGGCGCAGCTCCCAGGGCGCGTCCGGAAAGTCCGCCAGCGATTGCGCGGCGATCTCCAGGCTCTGAATCTCCGCGTTGACGTCACCGTGCAGCTGTTCCCGCCGCGACAGCAAGGAGCCGTCCGGATGCTTGGCCATCTCCGCCTGATCGGTGACGACGGTGAAGCACGCTTCCCGAGCCGGGCCGGCCCGCAGGACGACCCCGTTGCGCCCGATGACCGTGCCGATGGTCTCCATGGCCGTCAGCCGACCGGGACCGCGGGGGTCATCCCGCGATGACCGACCACATCCCGGAGCCGCGTGTCACGCTCTCGTAGCGCCTCGAGCCATTTGGACTCGGTCGACTTCACCGCGGGCACCTCCTCACGGAGTTCCTGACTCTCGCGGGCCATGCGCGCCGTGTCGTTCAAGATCCGCTCGACGATTCGCACCGTGGGACCGTCCAGCAAGACGTCGACCTGATCGACATAGTGGCGGTACCGCGCGTCCATGCCTGGCAGGATGCTATCGTACAACGCCGCGATTCGCGTGGCGGTGTCGGTGACGGCGCCGACCTCGGCCAGCAGCTCGACATAGGCCCGGGCCGGCTCGAGGCTGTCATGGAGAGGCAGGCGGAGCTCATTGGCCCGCCGGCCGAGCGCGTCTGCGTGCTGCGCGGCCTCCCAGATGTGTGCGCCGAAGACCAGCTTGACCTCCAGCTCCGGCGTGGTCGGCACCCAGGCCGCCAGCATCTCCATCAGGCGCACCTCGATCCAGCGAAAGGTGGCGACGTAATCGCCTCGCTGCTTGACGTTCAGGTACATGCTCCCTCCATCATCTCTTCTTCGATGAGACGTGCGGTCTCGTCCGGCGTCCCGCGCCGTACGAGTCGGCAGCGCACGCCGGACAGGAGACGTAGCA
>DATHGT010000280.1:0-6159 GCA_035317605.1 Candidatus Acidiferrum sp.
TTCACGCACGCCCAGCAGGGCGCGCCGAGCGCGATCCGCTTCCTGCACGGATTCCTGCCGGGCATGTGGGGGTTCGCGATCTTCGTCTTCGTGCTCGCGGTCTCGATCGTGCCGCTCGGCACGTTGATCGGGTTCGCGCTGGCCATCGCGTCGCTCGCGCCGTCGCAAGCGATCGTGCTCCTGTGGATGAACCGCCGTCGGGTACACTGACCTGCATGACCTCTCTCGATCATCCCTGGCCCGAACCGCCCGCGCCCGGCACGACCATTCAGGTCGCGCCCGGCATCCAGTGGCTCAGGATGCCGCTGCCGTTCCAGCTCAACCACATCAACCTGTGGCTGCTCGAAGACGGGCCGGGCTGGACGATCGTCGACACCGGCGTCGGGTTGCCGGACACGCGCGCGTTGTGGGACCGCATCTTCGCCGAGCATCTCGACGGACGCCCGGTGACGCGCGTGCTGGTCACGCACTTTCATCCCGATCACATGGGCAACGCGGCGTGGCTCACCGAGCGCTGGGGCGTTCAGCTCTGGTGCACCCAGGGCGAATATTTCGCGGCGCGGCTGGCCAGCCAGCGCACCAGCCCCGAAGACTTCGCGCCCCGCCTCGAGCACTACCGTCGCAACGGCGCGAATCCGGACGCGCTGTCGCGGCTCGCGGGCCGCGGCAACCACTACCCCGGACTCGTGCCGTCGGTGCCGATCGAGTTCCACTGCGTGCGCGAGGGCGACGTGCTGGCGATCGGCGAGCGACGCTGGCAAGTCCGCATCGTGCTCGGCCACGCGCCCGAGCACGCCTGCCTCTGGAGCGCCGAGGACGACGTGCTGATCTCCGGCGACCAGGTGCTGCCCAAGATCACCACCAACGTGAGCGTGTGGGCCGAGCAGCCCTGGGAAAATCCGCTGAAGCTCTATCTCGACTCGCTCGCGCGCTTCCGCCCGATGGCCACGGGCACGCTTGTGCTGCCGTCGCACGGCCTGCCCTTCCGCGGGCTGCACGAGCGCATCGCGATGCTGCGCGATCATCACGCGGCGCGACTGTCGGAGACGCTCGATGCGCTGCGCGAGCCGCACTCGGCGGCCGAGATGGTGCCCGTCCTCTTCCGCCGCCAGCTCGACACGCACCAGCTCGGGTTCGCGATGGGCGAGGCCCTCGCTCACCTGCACTTCGTCGAGGCCGACGGCCGCGCCGTCTGCGTGGCCGGCGACGACGGCGTCCATCGCTTCGTCAAAGCCTGAACCGCCTGACGTCGTGATCGAGGCCGTCGTCTTCGACCTGGGCGGCGTGGTGATGGACTCGCCGCTGCACGCGATCGCGCGCTACGAGCGCGATCACGGACTGCCGGCGGGCGCGATCAATCGCGTCGTGGTCGACACCGGCGAGACGGGCGCGTGGTCGAGGCTGGAGCGCGGTGAGCTGACGCAGGAAGCGTTCTTCTCGCCGTTCGAGGACGACTGCCGCGCTTGCGGCGTGGAGCTGAGCGGCGCGCGGCTGATGGCCTACATCGCCGAGGCCAGCGTGCCGCGCCCGCGGATGCTCGAGGCCATCCGCCGTATCCGCGCCCGCGGGCTGCGCGCCGCCGCGCTCACCAACAACTGGGTGCGCGAGGGCACGCGCGAAGGCCATCGCCTGCGCGAGCACTTCGACGTGTTCGTGGAATCGGCGCGTGTGGGCCTGCGCAAGCCCGACCCGCGCATCTACGAGCTGGTCTGTCGCGAGCTCGGCGTCGCCCCGTCGCGCGCGGCGTTCCTCGACGACATCGGCCGCAATCTCAAGACCGCGCGCACCCTCGGCATGTCGACGATCAAGGTCGACGACCCCGACGTCGCCCTCCGCGAGCTCGGCGCCCTCCTGGGCTTCGATCTGCTGTCGTAGACGTCAGCCGCCGAGGGCGCGAATGATCGCGAGCTGGTCGTCGGGAGTTCCGGCCAGGCGGAGCAGCGCGAGGCCGACACCGGCGCCCTCGTAAGCCGACAGGCGCTCGCGAAGGTCGCCCGGGGTCGCGGCGACAGCGAGCGCGTCGGCGGTCTCGTCGGGGATCGTGCGGTCGACGGCCTCCGGACCCGACGCGAGCGCCTCGCGGACGCGGGCACGCTCCAGCGGATGCGGCTGGAACGTGAACAGGTAGTCGTTGCCGTTGGCCAGGATGGTCGCGACCTGCGGCTTGACTCTGCGGAGAGCGTCGGCACGCGAGTGAGCCATCGCGGTGATGATGTTGCACGTCACCTCGAGTGTCGCCGGATCGCGGCCGACCGTCGCCGCCGCCGACCGCGCGATCTGGATGGCGTGGGCGACGTAGCGCGGCGACGAGGCCGCGCCCAGCGAGACGCCGTCACCGAGCTCTCCGGCCACGCGGAGCATGCCGTCGCGGACCGCGGCCACGTAGAGCGGCACGGGCGCGGGGGCCACGCTTCCCATCCTCACGTCCGCCGCGGTGAAGCGGTCGCCCCGAACGTCGGCCGATCCCTTCTCGAGCAGCGCGCGCACGATCGTCACCGCCTCGCGGACCGATCGCGCGGGCGCGCGTGTGGACCCGCCCAGCTTCGCGATCTGGTCAGGGTTGCCGAGCCCCAGCATGAGCCGCACGCGCGGACCGTAGGTCTCGCGCAGGGTGGCCACGCCCATCGCGATCTCGGCGGGATGGCGATAATGCGGGCTCATCGCGCCCACGCCGACGGCGATCCGGCGCGTGCGCTCGAGCAACGCCGCCGCGTAGACGAATGGATCGCGATGCCCGAGGTGCTCGCTGACCCACGCGCACTCGAAGCCCTGCGCCTCCGCGGCCTGCGCGAACGCCACGCTCTCGGCCACGGGCACCCGTCCATCGAACGCGATCCCGTAACGCATCAGGCCTCTCGTAGCATCATCGCGAAGGGCCGGTCAACGGGGTACACTCCTGCCGCCAGGAGGCGACGATGAGCACTGAGACGATTCGTGGGCGCGCGGTGGTGATGCAGCCGGACGACGGGCCGTCGTACTGGCAGCCGGTGCCGGCCAACGGGCACGCCGATCCCAAGCTGTTTCCCGCGATCACGGGGTTCGAGACGCTCGCCATGGGCTATCAGACGATCGGCGTGGGCGCGCGCGTGCGCGAGCACTCGCACGGCGACCAGGTCGAGCTTCAGATCTGCTTTCGCGGACGCGGGCACGTGCTGGTCGACGGGCAGCGCCATCCGCTCGTGCCCGGCACCGCGTGCTTCCTCGGCTACGACGTCAAGCACGAGATCATCAACGACGGGCCGGAGGAGCTGGTCATGCTCTGGGTGATCGCTCCGCCCGGCCTCGAGAATTTCTTCGCCGCCATCGGCCGCCCGCGCGCCGCCGGTGAGCCGGCGCCGGTCCCGTTCGCGCGCCCGACCGACGTCGTGGCGATCGAACGTTCGCTCGGCATGAATGACACGCGGTAAGGAGACAGGGATGCCCAAGATTTCGATCGGCGACGCGGAGCTGTACTACGAGTCCACTGGCGAGGGTGAACCGCTGCTGCTCGTGCCCGGGCTCGGCGGGCAAGGCGTGTTCTGGGCTCAGCAGGTGAAGGACTTCGCGCGCGACTTCCGCGTGATCGTCCACGATCACCGCGGCACCGGAGCGAGCACGCACTCGCGCATCCGCTATTCCGTGGAGCAGATGGCCGACGACGTCCTGCGATTGATGGACGCGCTGAAGATCGACTCCGCGCACTTCGCCGGACACTCGACGGGCGGGGCCATCGGTCAGGTCATCGCCCAGGACCATCCCCAGCGACTCAAGAGCCTCGTGCTCAGCGCCACCTGGGCCGGCCCGGACCCGTTCTTCCGCCGCCTGTTCGAGAGCCGGCGCGAGACGCTGCTGACCTGCGGCGTCGAGAGCTACATGAAAGCGTCCGTGCTCATGCTGGCGCCGCCGTGGTGGGTGCGCGCCAACGACGCGCTGCTCACCGAGCAGCACCGCCAGGCCGCCGCGGCCTCGCCACCCATCGAGGTGCTCACGAGCCGCATCGACGCCATCGTGCGCTTCGACCGGCGCGCGCGTCTGGGCGAGATCCGCACGCCGACGCTGGTCGTGGTGGCGGCCGACGACGCGATCACCCCGCGCTTCTTCTCCGACGAGCTGGCCGAGCGCATCGCCGGCGCCAAGCTCGTGGTGCTGGAGTCGGGCGGCCACTACGCGCCGGCCTGCCTGCCCGAGCCCTACAACGCCCAGGTCGGCGCGTTCCTGCGCGGCCAGATCGGACGGTAAGCGTGCGACTCGATCCACAGACTCTTGCGTCGACGGCGGTCTACAAGCTCCTGATCAGCTCGGTCGTCCCGCGCCCCATCGCCTGGGTGTCGAGCGTGGACGCCGACGGCGTCGCCAATCTCGCGCCGTTCAGCTACTTCATGGCCATCACCGACGAGCCGCCGACCATCGCGTTCTCGTGCTCGCCCCGCGCGGGCCAGCGCAAGGACACGCTCCGCAACGTGGAGGCCATCGGCGAGTTCGTGGTCAACGTGGTCGACGACGACCGCGCCGAGCAGATGAACCTCAGCTCCGGCGATTACCCACCGGAGACCGACGAGTTCGCCCTCACCGGATTGACGCCGGCGCCGAGCCTCGTGGTCAAGCCCCCGCGCGTGGCCGAAGCGCCGATCAACATGGAGTGCCGGGTCGCCCGCATCCTGCCCGTCGGCAAGGCCAATCTCATCCTCGGCCAGATCGTACAGTGGCACGTCCGCGACGACGTCTACGACGCGGCCACCGGCCGCCTGGACATGTACCGCCTCCGCCCCGTCGGCCGCCTCACCGGCAACCTCTACAGCCACATCCACGACATCTTCGAGATGAAGCGCCCCTCCGAAAACTACCGAGGGTGATCGCCCCGCAGTGCTCGATCTCATACGCGAGCTGCGCGACGTCGCTGCCGCCCTCGATGCTGCGGGCGTCACGTACGCTCTCGCGGGAGGACTCGCGGTGTCGCTCTACACAGCGCCGAGAGCGACCCAGGACATCGATTTCCTGCTCGCGGCAGCCGACGTCGACCGAGTTGTCGTCGCACTTCAGCCCCTCGGGTTTCGCACAGCCGGTCGACCGATGCGCGTAGCCGGCGGCCGGATGGACATTCAGCGGCTCATCAAGATCGACGGAGCTGACGTCCTGCCACTGGACTTGCTTCTTCCTCTGGACCACGAGCTCACGGGGATCCTGGGTGAGCGCGCGAAGATCATCTGGCAGGGAACGACGCTCTCGATCGTGACACTTTCCGGGCTGCGCACGCTCAAGCGATTGCGTGGGTCTGCTCAGGATCGCGCCGACCTCGATGCATTGGGACCGGACTCCCCATGACGGGCGAGCACATTACCGCCCGCCTCGCGGTGGTCTCGGCGCTCAGGGCGCTTTGTCTCAGCCTCCCGCACATCCCGACGCCAACCGAGCTCAAGCAGCTGAAGCGCTTCGAAACGCTCGTCGACAGGCCAGAGACCGCAACCGAGCGCGACGTCGACGCGCTCGCGGCCGGGTGGGCCTGCTGGTGGCGCGACGGACGAACGGCCGAGCTGTCGGCCATGGCCGCTCAGCTCGGCCCAGCCCTGATCGATTCCGATCGCCGCCTCGCCTCCTTCGTCGTCGCATGCGCGATTTCCGTGTCCCCAAAACCTCGAACTTGACCGAGGGGTGGCCAGATGGCGCTTGACGCTCCGCGACGAGGCCTGTCCTGAGTATGTCGTCTCCTTGGTCTGACCGGTCGAAGTGAGAGGACGAGCATGCGACTCCGCGGTGGCGTGATCATCATTGGATCGCTGTTGTGGCAGGATGACCGTGATCCAGACAAGGGCGACAAGATTCGTCTCGATTGGCGGCAAAAGCACTTGGAGACTGGCTCCCGAATGCTGGTCAGGCTTCCAATTCGTTATGGCAGATACTCACGTGATCACGTCTATACGATGGTCTTTTTTAGGGCTTGCCAAGCCGACAATCTCTTGGGTACCGGCTATGTTGTGCCTCTCAAAGGAACAATCGACATCGATGGGCTCATCAGGGCAGCGCGTGAGATGGCGACTGCTGAAGGAATGGCAGGGCGCTTTGTCGGCCGGGGTGCGACGAATCCGTGGGCGTCGATGGGGATCCTGGTGAACGAAACAAGCGTCGATCCCGAGATGGCAGCTCTACTCCGATCCCGTTGGGCCGCCGAGTTCGCGGGGGATG
>DATHGT010000281.1:0-2519 GCA_035317605.1 Candidatus Acidiferrum sp.
CACCAACCTGGTCACCGAGATGGACGCGCGCGCCGAGGCGCTGATCCTCGGCCGTCTGCGTGAGGCCTTTCCCGACGACGCGATTCTCTCCGAAGAGATGGGCGCCGCGAGCGGCCGGTCGGGGCGGCGATGGATCGTCGACCCGCTCGACGGCACGACCAACTACGCCCACGGCCTGCCGCTGTTCGGAGTCTCGATCGGGCTGGAAGCCGAGGGTCGCGTGATGCTCGGCGTCGTCTACGATCCCGTCCACGACGAGCTGTTCGTGGCCGAGCGCGGCGCCGGCGCGTTCGTGAACGACCGGAAGCTCGCGGTCTCGCGGGCGACCACGCTCGACGAGAGCCTGCTGGCGACCGGGTTTCCGTACGACATCCGCGAGACCGACGACAACAACCTGCGCGAGTACGCGGCGTTCAGCGTGCGCGCCCAGGGGGCGCGGCGTCTCGGCTCGGCCGTGCTCTACCTGGCCTGGACCGCCGCCGGGCGCTTCGACGGCTACTGGGAGCTTCGCGTGGGGGCGTGGGACGTCGCCGCGGGCAGTCTGCTCGTCGAGGAGGCCGGCGGACGCGTGACCAGCCTCGACGGCACACCCCTCGACCTCGACCGCCCCTCGGTGCTGGCCAGCAATGGCATCATTCACGATGAGATGTTGAAAGTCCTCCGGGAGGTCAGAACGCGGTGAGCACGCCCTCCGTCGCCCGGCGTCTGGCCCGCTTCGCTCGCGGGCTCAAACTGGCTGACGTGCCGCCCGCGGTGATCGATCAGGCGCAGCTCCTCGCCCTCGACACGCTGGGCAGCTGTCTGGCCTCGTCGACCATGGACTTCGGCCGCGCCGTGCTCGACACGGCCGAGTCGCTCGGCGGTCCCGCCGAGAGCGCGCTGGTCGGCAAGACGACGCGGGTGGGCGCCGCCAACGCGGTGCTCGCCAACGCGACGCTCGCCCACGGGCTCGACTTCGACGACACCCGCGAGGACGCGATCGTCCACACCGGCTGCGTGGCCGTGACGTCAGCCCTGGCGGCGGGCGAAGCGGTGAGCGCAAGCGGCGCGGCCGTGGTCGAAGGCATCATCGCGGGGGTGGAAGCGATGTGTCGCGTGGGTCTCGCCGTGCCCGGAAAGTTCCA
This sequence comes from Candidatus Acidiferrum sp., assembly GCA_035317605.1. Lineage (GTDB taxonomy): Bacteria > Methylomirabilota > Methylomirabilia > Rokubacteriales > CSP1-6 > DATHGT01. Next base: position 1,125 of record DATHGT010000281.1, read on the forward strand.
CGCGCGCCACTTCCATCCCACGAGCCTCACCGCGAGCTTCGCGGCCGCCGTGGTGGCCGGCAAGCTCGGCGGGTCAGACGAAGATCAGCTGGTCAACGCGCTGGGAATCTGCGGGAGTCAGGCCGGCGGCATCATCGAATACCTCGCGGATGGTACCTGGACCAAGCGATTGCATCCGGGCTGGGCGGCTCACGCCGGCATCATCGCCACCCGCCTGGCTCGCTCGGGATTCACCGGTCCCGAGAGCGTCTTCGAGGGCGAGCACGGCTTCTACGCCGCCTTCGCGGGCGGCCACGACGCCGAGCGGCTCGAGCGCGAGGTCGCGAGCCTCGGCCACACGTGGGAGATCCTCAACCTGACGTACAAGCCCTATCCGGCGGGATCGATCGCGCATCCGTACATGGACTGCGCCGCGCGGCTGCGCGAGAAGCACGCGATCGTGCCCGAGGACATCGCCGAGATCCGCTGCCGTACCGCGGCCGGTCCGGTGCCGCGGCTGTGGGAGCCGCTGGCCGGCAAGCACAAGCCCGCCAACGGGTACGCGGCGAAGTTCAGCCTGCCCTATCTCCTGGCCAGCGTGCTGGTGCGGGGCACGGCGGGGCTGGCCGATTTCACCGACGAAGCCGCGCGCGACGCGCGCGTGTTGGCGGTGGCCGGCCGCGTCGGCTACGACCTCGACGCGACGATCGACTACCCGCGACAGTTCATCGGCGACGTCCGCATCACCCTGCGCGACGGCCGCGTGCTCGAGGAACACCAGGACCATCCGCGCGGCGGCCCCGACTTTCCGCTGGACCGTCGCGATCTCGAGAAGAAGTTCCGAGGCAACGCCACGCTCGCCCTGTCCGGCGACGTAGTCGAGCGCGTCATCGAAGACGCGGGGCGCTTGTCCGCCCTGCCCCACGTCGGGCCGTTCATGGCCCGGCTGACTGGAAGGACATCATGATGGGGACCGTGAATCGTATCGTCGGCACCGTGGCCGTGGCCGCCCTGCTCCTGACCGGCGTCGCCCATGCCCAGGATCCGCGCGTCGACGCCGCGAAGAAGGAAGGCAAGGTCGTCTGGTACACGTCGCTGGTGCTGCCCAGCGCCGAGAAAGTAGCCAAGCTCTTCGAGGCCGCCTACCCCGGGATCAAGGTCGAGGTCCATCGCACGGGGTCGCAGCGGATCTTGCAGCGCGTGATGCAGGAGCTCGGGGCCAACATCAAGATCGCCGACGTCGTGCACACCTCCGACGCCGGCCACTTCGTGCTCCTCAAGGACAAGAAGCTGCTCGCGCAGTACACGCCGGCCGGCGTCGAGAAGTTCCCGGCGGGATTCAAGGACAAGGACGGCTATTACTTCGGCCTGCGCGCCACCGTGAACTGCATCGCCTACAACAGCAAGCTCGTGCCG
>DATHGT010000282.1:0-2741 GCA_035317605.1 Candidatus Acidiferrum sp.
GAGGTGTGGAAGCGCGACTTCCTCGGGTCCTCCAGCCTCTTCGGCGTCCTGCTCCGCACCGACTCGATGGACGCCGTCGCCCGCATGGTCGACGGCTTCCGCCTCTTCAAGATCGGCGCGAGCTTCGGCGGCTACGAGAGCCTGGTCACCCTGCCCGCCCCCGAACGCACCGTGCGACCGTGGACGGAGCCGGGCATTCTGTTGAGATTCCACGTCGGCCTCGAAGCCGTCGAAGACTTGATCGCCGACCTGGCGGATGGCCTCGAACGTTTGGCCGGAAGGAGAGCACCATGAGTGACGAGATGACGCTGGACGACGTGAAGCGCCGCGCGGCCGTGGCCGGACTCGCCATTCGCGAGGACCGGCTGGAGTCGGTGCGCCAACTGTTGAAGGACGCGCTGGCCCCGCTGCGCCGGATGGACTCGCGCGCGGTGCTCACGCTCGAGCCGGCGGCGACCTTCAACGCCGACCCCGCGAGGCAGTTCGTCGAGGAGCGGCACGGGTCTCCCGGATCGCTTCCGAGCCTCGGAGGGCCTGTGCCGAGGGCCTCCCGGTCGGCCGAAGTCTCCGATGTGGTCTACGCGGGCATTCGCGAGCTGGGCACGCGCTTCCGCAAGCGCGAGGTGTCGCCGGTCGAGGTGACGACCGCGCTGCTCGAGCGCATCGCGCGGCTCGATCCCAAGCTCAATGCCTTCGTCACCCTCACCGCCGAGCGCGCGCTGGCCGAGGCCAAGGCCGCCGAGGCCGCGCTGCTTCGCGGCGACGGTCATCCGCTGCTGGGCATCCCCCTCGGCTACAAGGACATCTACGACACCCGCGGCATCAAGACCACCGCGGGCTCGGCGCTGTGGGCCGACCGCGTGGCCGGCGTCGACGCCACGTGCGTCACGCGGCTGCAGAACGCGGGCGGCGTGATGCTGGGCAAGCTCATCACCCATGAGTTCGCCTGGGGCATCCAGTCGCCCGGGCACCGGTTCAAGCCCGCGCTCAACCCGTGGAACCCCGCCCACATCCCCGGCGGATCGTCGAGCGGCTCGGGCGCGGCGCTGGCCGCGGGACTCTGCGCGGGCGCGCTCGGCACCGACACCGGCGGATCCATCCGAGGGCCGGCCTCGTTCTCCGGCATCGCCGGCCTCAAGCCCACGTACGGGCGCTGCAGCCGCGCAGGCGTGGCCTCGCTCTCGTGGACGCTCGACCACACCGGACCCATGGCGCGGTCGGTCGAGGACTGCGCGTATCTGCTCCAGACGCTGGCCGGCCACGATCCGCTCGATCCCGCATCGAGTCGGGCCGCGGTGGGCGACTACGTGGGCGCGCTCGGCGGCCCCGTCCGTGGACTCCGCATCGGCGTGCTCCGCGACTACTTCTTCGACGGCGCCGACGCCGAGGTCAGCGCCGCGTTCGAGAGCGCGATGGCCGTCCTGCGCGGTCTCGGGGCCGAGGTGACCGACGTCGCGATCCCCCACATCTGGGACTCGTCGTCGTTCATGGTCATCATGGCGTCCGAGGCCTTCGCGTACCACGAGCGCGACCTGCGCGAGCATCCCGAGCTGTACGGCGATCTCTTGCGCGACCGGCTGATGTCCGGCGGGCTCTACACCGGCGCCGAGTACGTCCAGGCCATGCGGCTGCGCGAGCGCCTCCGCCACGAGATGCTTGACCTCCTGGGCACGGTGGATCTCCTCGCGACTCCGACGTCCCCCAAGCCGGCGCCGACCTTCCAGCTCATGTGGGACACCACGCTCGGCTTCCCGCGCAGCAACACGCCGCCGTTCAATCTCAGCGGCCTCCCCGCCCTCGCGCTCCCCGACGGCTTCTCGAGCACCGGCCTCCCGATCTCGCTCCAGCTCACCGGCCGCCCCTTCGACGAAGCCACCGTCCTCCGCGCCGGCCACGCCTACCAACAATCCACCGACTGGCACCGCCGCCGCCCCCCGGTGTGAGGCCGGCGCATGATCCAGGCGTGGGAATGATCAGGACGATGGCAATGTCGGCTGTTCGGAGTACAGTAGTTCGCCGATCCCAATTCACCGATGAAGCAAGATGTACTTCGACATCATTGATATCGTCGGGCCAATCACCGACATCCAGACCATCGCGGCCGGGCCGGCGGTCCGGCAAATATCGCGGCTGCAGAGACAGTATGGGCGCGGTCGCTGGCGTAAACTCAAGGGCATCGCTATGGTTCGGATCGCCAGCGGCGCGTTGCGACGCGCCGAGATTCACTGGTACGAGGCGCATGGAATCGGACGCGTTCGTCACAAGATCAAGAGGTTTTTAGACTGAGCCATGTCGACACGTGAGAAGGGGTACGCCATCTGCGTCGAGAATCGCGGGGCTGAGGACCTCGAGGTCCGCAAGGTCTACCGCGTTTTGCAGGACAATGACGCGACCGCCAGCGGCTACATGCGGGTCATTGACGAATCCGGCGAAGACTACCTCTATCCTGCTCATTACTTTGTCGCGGTCGAACTGCCGCAGAAAGCAAAGCGCGCGTGGACGACGTCGCGGGGCCCCGCCAAGCGGCGGAGCTCGTCGAACAAGCCGCTTCAGCGGACCGGTGCTCGCGTTGCTCGCGCTGGCCGCTGAGCGCCGTTGTTATGCATCCGAGTGCGAATGACTGACTGGGAAGCGACTCAGAAGGAAATTCAGGCGTGCCGCCGCTGCGAGGAGCGCCGCGTTCCCTATCTGCACGTACCCGCGACCGAGAAGAGAAAGCCGCCGTGGGAGCCTGTGCCACG
>DATHGT010000283.1:0-2029 GCA_035317605.1 Candidatus Acidiferrum sp.
CGCTTGCCTCGCGATTGCCATCCGCTCGACGCGCTGCGGACCGCGGTCTCGCTGGCCGCGAGCATCGATCCCGACGCGAGGTCGAACGAGCGCGACGCGAATCTGCGGAAGGCCTGCCGGATCATGAGCCTGATCCCCGCGACGGTGGCCGCGTGGCAGCGCATCCGCACCGGCCGTGAGCCCGTGGCCGGCATCGGCGGCGGCTCGCACGCGGCGTGGTTCCTCTCGCTGCTCGACGGCCGCGAGCCCACGCCGGAGGTGGCGCGGGTGATGGATCTCGTGCTCACGCTCCACGCCGACCACGAGTTCAACGCCTCGACCTTCGCGCTGCGCGTCGCCGTGGCCACCCTGGCCGATTTCCACGCGGCGACGGTCGCGGCCATCTCGACGCTCAAGGGCCCCAAGCACGGCGGCGCCAACGAGGACGTGCTGACGATGCTGCGCGAGATCGGCGACCCCGCGAAGGCCGACGACTACGTCGCGCAACGGCTGGGAGCGCGGGCGGGGCTGTCGCGGGCCGAGCGCGGCGATCCGCGGGCGCGCGTGCCCGGGTTCGGCCACCGCGTCTACCGGGTCGACGACGCGCGGGCGCGCGTGCTCCGCGGGATGGCGAAATCGATGGCCGCGGCGACCGGACGGGAGAAGCTCTTCGAGGTGGCCGAGCGCGTCTACGCGGCGACCACGAAGGCGACGGGCTTACCCGTCAACGTCGACTTCTTCTCGGCCGTCGTCTACGACGCGCTGGGGATCCCGCCGGACTTCTGCACGTCGATCTTCGCGGTGGGGCGCGCGTCCGGCTGGTGCGGCCACGCGCTGGAGCAGTACGGGGACAACCGGTTGATCCGGCCGCGCGCGGACTACACGGGGCCGGCGCCGCGGACGATGGAGACTTCCATGGCGTCGTCGCCGAAGTCGTAGGCGCGCGAGGCGTAGCGCCCGCCCGAGCGCACGTGCTCGAGGTAGGGCGCGACCTCGCGGCGCGCGATCCCCGTGTTGTCGGCGACCACGACGGCGCCGGTGACGAGCTTGGGCTCGAGCTGGCGCAGATAGTCGAGGTAGTCCGCCTTCTCGGCGTCGATGAAGGCGAAGTCGAAGCGTCCGGGCAGCATGGGGATCGCCCGCAGCGCGTCGGCTGCGATCACCCGCACACGCTTGGCCAGGCCCGCGGTGTCGACGTTGGCCTTCACCAGCCACGCCAGGAAGTCATTGGCTTCGAGACACGTGAGCCGTCCGCGCGGCGGCATCGAGCCGGCGATGAGGATCGCGGAGTAGCCGATCAGCGAGCCGATCTCGATCCCGCGCGTGGGGCGATGGCGCTCGATCAGCCTGATCATGAGCCGGCCCTTGGCGCGGCCCACGACCGGGATCGTCCACAGCGCGGTCGCGCGGTCCATCTGCGCGAGCATGCGCCGGGCCTTCTTGGTGAGCGCCATCAGGCGGACTTGGACAGTCTCGCCGCGACGCCGTCGGGGACCGGATAGCGCCGGTCCGATTTACCGGCCTTGACGATCTGGCCGGGCAGCATCCGGCCGATGATCTCCTGCACCCGCCGCGACGTCTCGATCAGCCGATCGAGATCGATCCCGGTGTCGACACCCATCGCGTGCAGGCAGTGGACGAGATCCTCGCTGCACACGTTGCCCGAGGCGCCGGGCGCGAACGGGCAGCCGCCGAGCCCGCCGATCGAGCTGTCGATGTGGGTCACGCCGTATTCCATGGCGGCCAGGATGTTCGGGATCGCCATCGCGCGGGTGTCGTGGGTGTGGAGCGTCCACGTGACCTCGGGGAAACGCGGGACGAGATGCTCGAGCACGCGGCCGACCTGACGGGGGTTGGCCATGCCCGTCGTGTCGGCGAGCCCGATCGCGCGCGCGCCCATGCCCGCCAGCGCGCCCACCACGCGCTCGAGCTGCTGGATGGGCACCTCGCCCTCGAAGGGACAGCCGAACGTGGTCGAGATCCCGCACGAGACCGGCACGCCCGCCCGCTCGGCCACTTGCATGACGGCGCGCATCTTCGCCAGCGACTC
>DATHGT010000284.1:0-24678 GCA_035317605.1 Candidatus Acidiferrum sp.
ACGAGGGTGAGGTCGGGATGGTCGGGGAGGCCGTCGCGGCCGAAGAACAGCACGTCGTAGACGGTGACGCGGTAGCCCTTCGCGAGCAGACGGGGCACCAGCACCGACCCCACGTAGCCCGCGCCTCCCGTGACCAGCACGTGGGTCATGGCCGGCTCCGCCGCTCGCGGTACGTTTCGAGCACGTCATCCACGCCCCCGGCCGCCGCCACGTGACCGCCGTCCAGCAGCACGGCCCGATTGCACACCCCGCGGATGAGCCCCTCGTCGTGCGAGGCGACGGCGACGATGCTCGAGCGCTCGATGAGGCTGTCCAGGCGCGCCTTGGCGCGCTCGGCGAAGCGCGCGTCGCCCGCGCCCAACCCCTCGTCGAGCAGCAGGATCTCCGGGTTGATGGACGTCGCGATGGCGAAGGCCAGCCGCATGATCATGCCCGCCGAGTAGGTCCGCACGGGCAGGTTGAGATAGTCCCCGAGCTCGGTGAACTCCGCGATGGCCGGCGTGTTGGCCTCGATCTCCGCGCGCGACATGCCGAGGAACATCCCGCACGTCACGATGTTCTCGTAGCCGGTGTCGTCGGCATCGAGGCCGGGGGCCGTGTTGAACAGCGGCGAGACGCGGCCCTCGATGACGACCCGGCCGCCCCGCGGCGTGTACACTCCGGCCAGGACCCCGAGCAGCGTCGATTTCCCGGCGCCGTTCGGTCCAACGATGCCGAGCCGATCGCCCTTGCTGAGCTTGAGCGACACGCTCTCGAGGGCCCGCACCGCCACCCGGTTCTGCCGGCGCCCCTCGCGCCGGATGAAGCCGCCGGTGGCCCGGCCCAGCAGCTCGGTCCGGAAGCTCTTGGCGGAGCCGTAGATCGGAAAGTCGACGATCACGTCCTCCAGGAGGATCACAGCCAGTACGCCACCCGCCGGCGAAACCGGCTATAGAACCACAACGTCCCGGCCCCCCCGAGGCACAGCATGCCGGTGACCACGATCCAGCTCCAGACCTCGGGGGCCCGGCCGAGCAGCGGGGACCGGATGATGTCCACGTAGTGATACAGCACGTTGAAGTCGACGAAGCGGGCGAAGCGGGGGCCGAGCTGATCGCGGGTGAAGAAGATCGGCGTCACGAACATCGCGACCTGGAGCAGGCTGGCCACCACCTGCTGGACGTCGCGGTAACGCGCGCACACCACGCCGAGGACCGTGGCCATCCAGAGGGCGTTGAGCGAGGTCAACAGCAGCGCGGGGAGAAGGAGGAGCGAGGCCGCGGTCACGGGCACGCCGGCGTAGAACCCGATGAGCACGAAGATGCAGAGGTTGTGGCCGAACACGATGAGGTTGCGCCACACCCCCGACCACACCAGCATCGAGTACGGGAACGGCAGCTGCTTGATGAAGGCCTCGCCGCCCACGAAGACCGTGCACCCGTCGTTGATGTTCGACTGCACCAGGTTCCAGCCCAGCATGCCCGCGCAGAGGAAGGGCAGGTACGTCTTGGGATCCTGGTTCCACAGGCTCGCCCACACCACGCCGAGCCCGGCCACGAAGATGCCCAGGCTCAGCGTGGTCCAGAACGGGCCGATGGCGGTTCGGCGGTAGCGGCGCTTGATCTCCTGCCAGCCGAGCCGGCCCCACAGCCGCCACGCGCGGATGCCGTTGGTGAAATCGGCGAGGGCGACGTCGTACTGGGGAATCATCCGAAGCGACCAGGCGGGCGCTAGCGTCCCGCGCGCCGGGAACGTCCCGCCGCCCACGCGGAGGCCCGGATGAGCTCGGCGACGTTCATGAGTTCACGCGGTTCAGAATGATGGCGGCGGCGCCGGCGAGGTCCGCGCTCGTCGTGTCCGGCCGCTCGTTCAGCGGTTCGTCGTAGCCGCGATCGATGAAGATCGTGAAGCAGCCGGCGGCGCGGCCGGCATCGACGTCGCGCCAGCGGTCGCCGACCATGAAGCTGGCGGGTAGGTCCACGTCGTGCTCCCGCGCCGCCGCCACCAGCATGCCCGGCTTCGGCTTGCGACACTCGCAACCGACGGGCTCCGCGTCGTAGCACACCTTGATGTCCGTCAACGGAAGCTCCCGCCGCAGGCGCTGGTGCATGGCGTCGACGACCTCTCGTCGCTGCGACCCGTTGCCCACGTCGGGCTGGTTCGTCGCGACGATGAGCAGGAGGCCCGCCGCGTCCAGGCGACGTAACGCGTCCGCGACCCCGGGCAGGATCTCGAACTCGTCCAGCGTCCGAGGCGCGTAGGGCCGGCCCCCGCGCACGGGGGCCCGGTTGATCACGCCGTCCCGATCGAGAAAAACCGCCTGCTTCTTCGCGCTCAGCGGTGTCGGCCTCGTCCGGCGCTACTTGATCAGGCCGTAGAACTTCCCGGCGTTCTCGCAGGTGATCTTGTGGACCACGTCCTTGGGCAGATGGCCGAACTGCTCCTCGATGTACTTGGACGACTCGGGCCAGATGCCGTCGGTGTGGGGGTAGTCGGACGCCCACATGATCGTGTTGTCGCCGAGCACCTCGATGCTCTTCTCCCAGGTGCCGATCTTGTCGAACTGGAAGGTCGCCTTGCACTGGCGCTTCCAGTAGTCGCTCGGGGCCATGGTGAGGCCGAGGTCGCGGAAGCGGTCCTCCCACTCGAAGTCCATGCGGTCGAGGGCGTAGGGGATCCAGCCGATGCCGCTCTCGCCGAACACTATGCGCAGGTTCGGATACCGCTCGAGCACGGCGGCGCCGATGATCGCGGCCAGGATGTTGATGAGGTTCATCTGGAACGCGGAGACGCCGGTGAAGAGCGCGGCGCGGCGGGTGAGGCCCTGCGCCTTCTCCCGCACCTCGGGCGGCGTCGACGGGAACGTGTGGAAGTGCAGCGGCAGGTTCACCTCGTTCACGGCCTGCCAGAGGGGCTCCCACACCGGGTAATACATGGCCTCCATGTCCCACGAGCAGGACAGCTCGAGGCCGCGGATGCCCATCTTCGCCACCCGGTGCGTTTCCTTGACGGCGGCGTCGATGTCGCCGTACGGCAGGCAGGCCAGACCGATGAGGCGGCCGGGATACGGCTTCTGGAAATCCACGAGCCAGTCGTTGTAGATGCGGAACATCTCCTTGGCCGCCTCGTGGTCGTTCAGGCGCGTGGCCGCGCCGAGGATGCCGAAGAGCACTTCGGCGTCGACGCCGTCGAGGTCCTGGTCCTTCACGCGCAGGTGCGGATCGATCACGTGCCGCTTGCCCTGCTTGGCGTCTTCGTAGAGCCCGGCCGCTTGCATCTTGTCGACGCGGTAGTTCTGCCCGGGGACGTACTTCGCGCCGCCCGGTCCCACCCCGCAGACGAGGCCGAACGAGATGCCGTTCTTGCAGGTCCAGTACGGCCCGTCCGGCCCGTCCTTCACGTACGGCATCCGGTCCTTCAGCGCCGCCGACGCGTTGGACGTGAAGAGGTCGTTCGGCATCCAGGGCATGTCGATGTGGGAGTCGGCCGAGATCCGTGTGTAGGTCGTCATCCGTGTCTCCTTATGCTCTTCCTTATACCCTCCGAACGGGCGATGCGCGTCGGGGAGGTATGGGGGAGCCGTAGGGGCCCCCCATCCAATTAGTGCCCTGATCCTAACCCTTATCGTACGAAGCGCGGCATGATCTCTTCGCCCAGCATTTTCAGATCGGAGAGTTGTCGGTCCAGGTCGTGGCCGCCGAGGCCGACCCAGATTTTCGTGGCGCCGGCGCCGGCGATTTCTTCGATCCGCCCGATCCAGTCCTTCGGGGTGCCCGCGAGCGCCCAGCGGCGGAGCGCGTAGTCGGTCAGCCCCAGCTCGTCCATGCGCTTGGGATTGCGGCCGGCGTGGAGCACGTGGTCGTACAGCTCGTAGCCGTCGACGTATTCCTGCACGGTCGTCTTCATGTCCTCGGGCAGCAGCTTGCCCTCGAGGCCGAAGCGCATGGCGTGATTGAGGATCGACGAGACCGAGGCCTTGACCCGATCGATCGCGGTGTCGTGATCGACGTCGAGCGCGTTGCGGGTGGTGAACCAGATATCGACGTCGGCCGGGTTCCGGCCCGCCTCGCGGGCCCCGGCGTGGATCCGCGCGATCGTGTCCCTGATGACCTCGGGCAGGAGCCCCGTGCCCGCGATGACGCCGTCGCCGATGCGTCCGCCCAGATGAAGCATGCGCGGCCCCTCGGCGCAGATCGAGATCGGCACGCGCGGCCGGACCGCCGCCGACGTCCAGCGCACGCGCTGGGGCCGGCCCTGATACGTCGCCTCGCCCGTGGCCAGGAGCCCGCGGACGCACGTCACGTAGTCCTCGATGCGCGCGCGGGAGGCGGCGGGAAACCCGATGTTGAACACCGCGCTGTCGCCGCTGGCGATGTCGAGGAACGCGCGTCCGCCGGTCAGCGCGTCGATCGAGGCCAGGAACGAGGCCATGATCTGGGGCTCGCGGGTGAGGGGATTGCTCGGACGCAGCCCGACGAGCGCACGCGAGGTAGCCTGAGCCATCAGCGTGGTCCGCACGTAGGCGTCGCCGCCGAGGAACGCGGAGTCGTACGTGCCGACGGCGAGGGCGCCGTAGTCCTCGGCGCGCCGCACCAGCTCGGTGAACTTCGGAACGTCGGCGCCCATCAGCATTACCGGGTTGCCGCCGAAGCCGATCCCGAACGCGACGGATTGAGCAGTCAAGGTCTGACCCCGCGATTCACGGTGTGAGGAGCAGCTTGCCGAGGACATTGCCGCTTTCCAGCAGCGCCTGGGCACGGCCGGCCTCGGCGAGCGGGAAGCGCGCGTGGATGGCCGGACGAATGTCGCCACGAGCGAGCAGATCCAGCAGGACGTCGGTCGCGCGCCGCCGCGCCACGCGATCGTGGTCGAACGCGTGGATGGAGAACACCCGCAGCGCCGGGCTCGCGCCGGGGCGACGTCGCATGGCCGCCATGAGGTCGGCCGGCGCCGGGCCGTCGAGAGCGCCGTACAGGACGATCAGGCCCAGCGGTGCCAGGTGATCGAACAGCTCGGGGAAGCGGGGGCCCGCCACCGCGTCGAGGACGAGATCGACGCCTGTTCCAGTCGTCGCCGCCGCCACGCGCGCGTTCATGCCGCCGTCGCGGTAGTTGATCGCCGCGTCAGCGCCCTGCGCGAGCGCGAACTTGCACTTCTCGTCCGAGCCGGCCACCGCGATCACGCGCTTGCCGGCGGCGCGCGCCAGCTGAACCGCCGCCGACCCGACTCCGCCGGCCGCCGTCTGGACCAGCACCGAGTCGAACCGGAATCCGCGGGTGGCGCTGTGGAGCACGTGATACGCGACCTGATAATTGGCCAGCGTCGCCGCGAGGTCGAGATCGACGCCGTCGGGCACGAGATAAGGGACGTGCTCGCCGACCGCGATGTACTCGGCGTAGCAGCCGGCGCGCTGCGGGAGCTCGCGCGCCGACACGTAGACCGGCTGGCCGACCGACAGCGCGCTGACATCGGCGCCGACCTCCGCCACCACGCCGCTCATCTCGATCCCGGGAATCGCCGGCAGCGGCGGCATCCACGCGTACGTTCCGCGCCGCACCAGCACCTCGGGCCAGCACACACCGATCGCGTGCGCCTTGACCAGCACCTCACCCGGTCCCGGCTTCGGAGTCGGGACGTCGCCGTATTCGAGCGCTTCGGGTCCGCCCGGGCGCTCCAGGCGAATCGCCTTCACGGAATCGGGACCGGGCTTTCCATCACCACGTCGACCAGCGAGGGGCCGTCGTGCTCGATGGCCTTGCGCAGCGTGGGCGCGAGATCCTCCGGGCGGTCGACGCGGAAGCCGAGCACGCCCATCGACTCGGCCATGCGGTCGAAGCGCAGCTCCGGGTCCGTCAGGTCCATGGCCACGAACTTCCGCCCGCGCGCGCCCTTGCCGAGGTACTCGACCATGTTGAGCTTGAGGATGCGGTAGGCGGCGTTGTTCAGCATCACGTAGGTGACCGGGAGCTTGTGGTGGGCCGCGGTCCACAGCGCGGAGATCGAGTACATGGCCGCGCCGTCGGAGCACACGCCCACCACCTTGCGATCGGGCCGCGCGACCTGGGCGCCGAGCGTGCCGGGCAGGCCGGGACCGATGCCGCCGCCGCGCACGCGCACCAGGCGGCCCGGCTCGTCGGGCATGAGCGCCGCGTTCAGGTGCGCGGAGTTCGTGATCGCCTCCGCGAAGACCAGGGAATTGTCGGGCAGCGCGTGACGGATCTCGTGCATGAGCCGGGGCGCGCTGATCGGGGTCGAATCCCAGCTCGCCTTCGCCTGCTCCCAGTAACGAGCGCGCGCGGCCTTGGTGCGCTCGCCGATGTTCCGCGCCCGCTCGGCGGCGGCGCGCGACCACTCGGGCGTCTGATGGCGGCGCACCTGTTCGCACAGCTCGGCCAGCGCGGCCTTGGGGTCGGCGAGGAACGAGAGATCGGGCGTGATGTTCTTGCCGATCTCCCCGGGGTTGACGTCGATCTGCACGACCTTCGTGTCAGTGGGGATCGGGCTCTCGGCGTCGGGGAAGATCAGCTGGAACATCGGCGCGCCCACGACCAGCAGCAGGTCGCAGCCGTCGAGCGCGGCCTTGAGCGGACCCGGGGTGACGAAGTTCAGGGCGCCGAGGTTGAGCGGATGCGAGGCCGGCGCGGTGAACTCGGAGGCGTAGCACTCGAAGATCGGCACGCCGGCCAGCTCGGCGAGGGCCACCACCTCTGGCTGGGCATCGGCGAACGCGACGCCGTCGCCGACCATCAGCATCGGCTTCCGCGCGCCCACCAGCAGCTTGGCGACCTCGGCCATGCCCGCGGCGTCGGCGCGTCCGCGCCAGTTCGTGTACGTGGTCGGGCGAATGTCGACCTCTGCCTCCTCGTCGAGCGTGTCCATGGGCAGCGACAGGAAGACCGGGCCCTGCGGCGGCTCCATGGCGACCTTGAACGCGCGGCGCAGCGCGCGCGGCACGTCGTGGGCGTGGTGGATCTGCGCCGCCCACTTGCAGATGGGCTTGGCCATGTCGACGAGCGGCCCCGAGAGGTGAGGCTCCTGCAGCAGCGTCCGGCCCGGCGACTGGCCCGCGTAGACCACGAGCGGGGTCTTGCCGATCGAGGCGTTGTGCAGCATGCCGAGCGCGTTGCCGAGGCCGGGGGCGATGTGGACCTCGACGAACGCGGGCCGTCGGGTGATGCGCGCGAACGCGTCGGCCATGCACACGGCCACGCCCTCGTGCAGGGCCAGCATGAACTCGATCTGCGGGTAGTCGCCGAGCGCGTCCATGAACCCCTGCTCGGTGGTGCCGGGATTGCCGAACACGTGGCGCACCCCGTCGGCCAAAAGCTGCTCGATCATCGCGCGCTTCCCCGTCATCCTCGGCATCGGTGAGTCTCCCTTTCTAATGACGCTCGCGGAATTGGTCGACCGGCTCAGCTCGGGGTCGGCTGGCCTGGGTCCTCGAAAAGAGGAGCTGCGCTCCTCTTTTCTGCGAAATCGGCGCTCGACCCCGAGCTGAGCCGGTCGACCAATTCCGCTATCCCTTGACCGAACCCGCGGTGAGCCCGGCGACGTAGTACTTGACGAAGAACGAGTAGATGAGCACGACCGGGAGGCTGCCCAGGAACGCCGCGGCCATCAACTGGCCCCAGTAGAAGGCATCCCCGCGGATCAGCTCGCCCGTGACCCCGACCGGCACCGTGCGGATGGTGGAGGTGTTGAGGAAGAGCAGCGCGTAGAGGAACTCGTTCTGCGCGAGCGTGAACGCGAAGATGCCGGCGGAGAGAAAGCCGGGAGTGCACAGCGGCAGGATCACCCGCGTCATGGCCCGCCAGCGGCTGGCCCCGTCGATGAGCGCGGCCTCCTCCAGCTCCTTGGGCACGGTCTTGAAATAACCGATCAACAGCCAGGCGCAGAAGGGGACGAGCAGGGTCGGATAGGTCAGCATCACGGCGCTGAGGCTGTCGCCCAGCTTCATCCGGTTGATCAGGTCGGCCATCGGCACGAACAGCAGCGTCTGCGGCACCAGATACGCCACGGCCACCGCGATGGCGAGCAGTCCCGAGGCGGGAAAGCGCATCCGCGCCAGCGGATAGGCGAGCATCACGCCGAGGAGCAGCGAGAGCAGGGTCGCGACCAGCGCCACCAGCATGGTGTTGCCGATCCAGACGACGAAGTTCGTCTCCTTGAACAGGCCGATGTAGTGCACGAGCGACGGATTCTGAACCCACAGGGGGTTTGCCTTGGGGTCGTAGAGCTCCGCGTTGGCCTTGAGCGAGGTGGCGGCCATCCAGGCGAAGGGGAACAGCGCGAACACGGTCAGCGCCCCGAGCGGGAGCCAGAGGCCGAAGAGCCGCCGGCTCCAGGTCAATTCGCCGACCATCTCAGGCTCTCCTCACGTACGAGTTCATCATGATCAGCACCAAGCCGAGCACCGGCACCATGGCCAGCGCGGCGGCCGAGCCGAGGCCCAGCTGCCCGGTGGTCACGCTGATGACGTAAGCATAGGTGGCCATGAGGTGGGTGGCGTTGGCGGGTCCGCCGCCGGTGAGCACGTAGACCAGCTGGAAATCGAAGAACGTGAAGATGATCGAGAACGTGGTGACGATGAAGATCACGGGCATGAGCAGCGGCAGCGTGACGTAGCGGAAGCGGTTCCACGTGCCGGCGCCGTCGATGGTGGCGGTCTCCATCAGCTCGGTCGGAATAGTCTGGAGCCCGGCCAGGATCGTGATGCCGAAGAACGGCAGCCCGCGCCACGTGTTGACGAGGATCACGGACACCATGGCCAGCGTGGGATTGCCGAGCCACGACGGCGCGTGCGCCGGGGTGACCAGGCCGAAATACATGAGCCCCCGGTTGAACAGGCCCATGCCCGGATCGAGGATCCACTGCCACGCGACCGTGCTGAGCACGGTGGGCACGATGAAGGGAAGCAGAAGGAGCGCGCGCGTCAGGCCCTTCATCTTGAAGCTCTGGTGCATCACGAGCGCCATGCCGAGCCCGCCCGCGAGCTTGAGAATGGTCGCCGCCACGGTGAAGCGAACCGTGTTCCAGGCCGCTTGCCAGAAGATGGGATCGTTCCACAGCTTCTCGAAATTGCCGAACCCGACGAAGGTGGCCGGCAGGGCCACCGGCCGGCTGACGAACGTCAGGTAGAACCCGTAGCAGAACGGGTAGCCCAGGAACGCGATGAGGAAGAGCAGGGGCGGGGTGAGCATGAGCCAGCTGAAGACCGACTCACGCTCGAGCCACTCGCGAAAGCGAAACGGGCGCGGGGCGAGTACGGCCCGCGGCGCGGGCCGTACCGCCTCGAGGGCGCGATTCACGCTCACTCAGCGCTATCCGTAGATCGCCTTGAGTCCCGCCACGGCCTCGGCGATGACGGTCTTGGTGGCCGCACCGGTGCAGGCCTTGGCGAACATGTCGATCACGATCCACTTGTTGACGACCTCGCCCGCCCGGCGATCGGCCGGCGCCGGCCACGACACGAGCTTTGCGGTCTCCAGGAGCTCGTGGTACGGCTTGAACCGCGGCTCCTTGTTCCACTCCGCGTCCTTGTCGTAAGCGCGCAGGTAAGGCGCGTGATACATCTGCGCCGACCGATACCAGTCGCCCACCTGCTTGGGCGCCATCAACCACCGGAGGAAGTGCTTCACGGCTTCCGGATCGGACGTGTGCCGGAAGATGCCGTGGGTGACGGGGACCAGGCTGTGGAAGCGTCCCTTGGCGCCCTTCGGGTTCAGCCCGTGGTCGATGACCTTGCCCATGTCGGGCAGGTCACGCTTGGCGGAGATCATGATGCTCATCGCGTTGTTCGTGCACGAGATCTGGCTGGTCAGGAACGCCTTGTTGTTGTGCGGGTCGAGCCAGCCGACGCAGTCGTCGATGCACGCGTCCTTGTAGAGCGTCCGCACGTAGTCCACCGCCTTGGCGGTCTCGGCGGAGTCGAGGGTGACTGTCTTGCCGTCCTTAGCGACGACCTGGCTGCCGTACGACCACAGGAGGGGCAGCAGCCACGAGTTGTTGTCCGCGTAGCCGTGCCCCATCGACATGCCGTACGGATGGCCGGCTTTCTTCAGCGTCCTTCCCGCGTCGAGGAACTCTTCCCACGTGTCCGGGAACTTCTTGATGCCCGCCCCCTCGAACCAGTCGCGGCGATACGCCATGCACTGGCCGATGTTCCCGAACGGCACCGACTTCCACTTTCCCTCCCACTGCGAGAGGGCCTTCACTTCCGGGTACCAGCCGCCCTGCTGCTTGCCCGCTTCCTCGGCGATGTCGGAGACGTCCAGGAGCCCTTCGCGGTACAGCCACTCCTGCTGCACCCAGCCCGAGTCCACCGGCGCCTTGCTCTCGACGATGGAGACCAGGCGCGGCACCGCCGACCCTCCGGCCGCCACGATCTCGTAGTTGAGTTTGATGCCCGTCTCCTGCTGGTACCGGGGCATCAAGACGTTCTTGAAGTGATCGTCGAACTCCTTCACGTACGAGCTCTCGCGCAGGAACGTGATCTGCGCGGGCTTGGCCTCGGCCTTACGCGGCCGGAAGCCCGTTCCGACCGCCGCGCCGGCCGCGCCCACCGCGGAGAGTTTGACGAAATCGCGCCGTGACGTGGACCCCAGAAAGTCGTGACGAGCCATGCGTTCCTCCCCAGCCTTGCCAGCCGGTGCAGTGGTTTGATCGATGCGCCCGAGGATTCTCCCTAAGGGGCGCGGTGTCAAGTGCCGTTGGCCAGTGCCTAAACGAAAGGCGTCGACCGAGGGGTGCGGGACGGGTATTATCTGCGCAAAGGAGCCAGCGATATGCGCTTTGGGATCTTCGGCAGCGCGCAGGCCAAGCGGGGCGGCCCCGACGTCGACAGCGGCGCGGGGTTCCGGGAGTTCGTCGACTACAACGTGGAGGCCGAGGCGCTCGGCTACCGGTCTTCGTTCGTGGTCGAGCATCACTTCACCGGCTTCGGCCAGATCTCGGCCACGCTGAACCTCCTGACGTGGGTCGGCGCGCGCACGAGCAGCTTGAGACTCGGCACCGCGGTCATGGTGCTGCCGTGGCACAACCCCGTGCTCCTGGCCGAGCAGGTCGCGACCATGGACCTGCTCTCGGGCGGTCGGATCGATCTCGGCATCGGCCCCGGCTATCGCTACAACGAGTTCGCCGGATTCTGCATTCCCATGGAAGAGGCCGAGGAACGATTCGACGAATCGGTCGGCGTGATGATCAAGGCGTGGACGTCGGATCAGCCGTGGTCGCACCGAGGCAAGTACTGGCAGTTCGACAACGTGGTCGTCGAGCCGCCGACGGCGCAGAAGCCGCACCCGCCGCTGTGGATGGGCGCCGGCCGTCCCGAGTCCATCAAGAAGGTCGCCCGGCGCGGCTACAACCTGTTGCTCGATCAGTTCGCGCCGTTCGAGCAGATCGGCGAGCGGATCGCCCTCTACAAGTCGGAGGTCGAGGCTCTCGGCCGTCCGTGGGACCCATCAACGCTGGCCGTCGCGCGCTCGGTCAACGTGGTGATGACCGAGGGCGAGCGGCAGAAGGCCCTGGAGGCGCGGCTGGCCGCGCGTCTCCGGACGGACGCGCTGGCCCAGCGTCCCGACGGCCAGAACAAGGCGAGCATCATGTCGTACGCGTCGACCATCGAAGGCGCCGAGGCGGGAACGCTCTACGGCAGCCCCGACGAGATCGCCGCCAAGCTCCAGATGCTGCGCGACATGGGCGCGGAGTACGTGCTGCTCAACTGCGTGGGCGGGGCGAGGACGCTTCGCCGATTCGCCCGCGAGGTGATGCCGGCGTTCACCGGCGCCGCCGTCGGCTCGGCGGTGTGAGGAGGCGGCGATGAGCAAGATTCCGAGCGACGCCGAGCTGAAGACGCAGCTGACGCGGATGCAGTACGAGGTCACCCGGTGCAGCGCCACCGAGCCGCCGTTCCGCAACGAGTTCTGGAATCACCACGAGGCCGGGATCTACGTCGATGTGGTTTCCGGCGAGGCGTTGTTCGCCTCGACCGACAAGTTCGATTCCGGCACGGGCTGGCCGAGCTTCGTGCGCCCGCTCGAGGCTGACCACGTCAGCGAGCTCGCCGACACGTCGTACGGCATGCGCCGCGTGGAAGTGCGCTCGGCCAACGCCGATTCGCACCTGGGCCATCTCTTCGACGACGGTCCCGCGCCCACGGGCCTGCGCTACTGCATCAATTCCGCGTCGCTCCGCTTCATCCCCGTCGACAAGCTCGAAGAAGCGGGCTACGGCAAGTACCGCGCGCTCTTCGAGCCAGCCAAGCGCGAGCGCTGACGCTTCGTGACCGCGGCGGCAAAACGCCGCGGTGAATCCTTTCACCCGCCGACATTTTTTCCCGGAGCCCCTTGTTGCGCGCTCGCGCGATCGCGCAGTGTCCTGCCGGCGGCATCCTGTGCTTACGCTCAGGGTGGTGCGGGTTCGTCGCTCTGTCAGTCAGCCACCACAATATGATCGCTGCGTGACGGTGAAGCGCCTGATATCAGGACGCTCGAGGTTTGGCACGTCCGCTGCTCATGTCCGTGACACGAACCCGCGACAGGAGGAGCGCACGTGGAGAAACATGGACGTTCGAGCACGTGGACGATGTGGGCGCTCGGCGCGGTGTTCGCGGTGACGATGATCGGCGTGAGCTGGGTCACCGCGGAGATGCCGATGCCCGCGCGCGACGCCGGCTGGCGCGAGCCGCTCGGCCGCGCCGAGGCCGCGTTCTTACAAGGCGAGACTCGGCGCGCCGAGCAAGCATGGGAAGAGGCGCAGCGCGTCGCCATGCGGCCCACGATTCCGCCGAGCGGCCTCGTGGACGTCGGCCTGGCCTACTTGAAGATCGGTGAGGCTGCGCACGATCGTCAGACCGCGGTCACGCGCACCCGGCAGGTCTTGCTGCGCGCGTTGTTTCGAGCCCGCCACCAGCGCGACGTCGACGGTCTCACCGCGGTGAGTCACGCCTTCGCGCTGCTCGGCGATTGCGAGGTGGCCGAGCGGGCCTTCGCCGTCGCGCTGGCCATGTCGCCCAAGCAAACGCCGCCGACGTGCGGGAACCCCGACGTCTCCGCGAGCCCGCGATGGGGCGCGGGAAGCCGAGCGCCCGCGCCCGGCCGTTGAGCGAACGCTAGGCGCGCGCGCCGGCCGGCGCGGCCGCGCGCAGCGCTTCGTCCCAGGGGCCGGGGAAGCGGCCCTTGTCGCCCTGACCCGAGAACGGCCGATCGCGCTTCCACTCGCTGCGCGGCAGCTCGAAGTAGGCCTCGAGACCGTTGCCATCGGGATCCGAGAAGTAGAGCCCGATCGAGATCGAGTGGTCGGACACGCTGAACGGCACGCCTTTGTCCCCAAGCCGCCCGTGCATCTCCTTGAGGTCGTCGAGGCTCGCCATCCGCCAGGCGAAGTGATTGAGACCGACCTGCCCCTTCTGCTGGACCGGCGCCTCGTCACCGACGTCGAACAGCGCGACGTCGTGAGCGTGGTCCGGGTCGGCGGCGAGGAACGCCGCGCGCAGCCGTCCGGGCTCCCGCGAGGGGAACGTGTCCTGGACGTGGAGTCCGAGGACGTCGGTGTACCACTGGAGCGAGCGGTCGACGTTGCGCACGAAGATGTTGACGTGATCGAGACCGACCGGCCTGGCGCCCATATGCGTGACCTCCAATGCCAATGGTGGACTTCCGCTCGAGCGCCGTCGGCGCTCTCGACGATCGAGGGAGATTATCGCACTTCGCAGGCGGCGAGCCTCGAGGAGAGGAAGGCTCGCTCGCGCGGGTTGTCGGCGAGGGCGAGGGCGCGGCGGTACTCGGTGGCCGCCTCTTCGAGGCGGTCGAGGCGGCGCAGGAAGTCGGCGCGGGCGGCGGGGAGCAGGTGGTAGTGGCGCAGCGCTGACGCCTCGATGGCGTCGAGCGCGGCGAGGCCGGACGCCGGGCCGTGGGCGAGGCCGATCGCCACCGCGCGGTTCAGCGCGACCACGGGCGAGGGTGCGACGGCGGCGAGGGCGTCGTAGTGCGAGACGATCGAGAGCCAGTCCGTCGCCTCCCACGACGTCGCGCGCGCGTGACAGCTCGCGATCTCCGCCTGGAGCTGATACGGCCCCGCGTGCTCCGGTGGGCCGGCGCGATCGAGATAGGCGAGGCCGCGGGCGATCCGCTCACGGTCCCAGCGCGAGCGATCCTGATCGGCGAGCAGGACGAGCTGTCCGTCGGCGTCGGTGCGGGTCGCGGCGCGTGAGGCCTGAAGCTCCATCAGCGCGACGAGTCCGAGGGCCTCGGGCTCCGACGGCATCAGCTCGACGAGGGTCAGCCCGAGGCGGATCGCTTCCTCGCACAGATCGTGGCGCACCAGCGCGTCGCCGGTGTGCGCGGCGTAGCCCTCGTTGAAGATCAGGTAGATCACCGCCAGCACCGCGGGCAGCCGCTCCGACAACTCGGCGCCCTCGGGCACCACGTACGGCAGCTCGCGATCGCGGATCATCCGCTTGGCCCGCACCAATCGCTGCGCGATGGTCGGCTCGGGGACGAGAAAGGCGCGGGCGATCTCGCCGGTCGAGAGACCGCCCACCAGCTTGAGCGTGAGCGCGACCCGGCTCTCCGCGGGCAGGGCCGGGTGGCTGCACGTGAAGATCAGCCGCAGCCGGTCGTCGGGGATCTCGTGGGGATCGATCACGTCGGGTCCTTCGTCGCGTCCATCGATGGCGGCCTCGTAGGCGAGCGCCCCGGCATGCGCCTCGGCGCGCCGGAGGTGACGCAGTCGATCGAGCGCGCGACGGCGCGCCGTCGTCAGGAGCCAGGCGCCGGGACGATCGGGCGTGCCTTCAGCCGGCCAATGAGCGAGCGCCTGAGCGAACGCGTCCTGGACGATCTCTTCCGCCGCGTCCACGTCGCGCACGATACGCAGCACGGACGCCACCACGCGCGCGTACTCCAGCCGGAACGTCTCGGCCACCCGCGCGCCGATGTCGTGGTCTCGCCGTCCGTGATCGAGGGTCCCCACGGACAGCGATGGTACCGCCGGCGCGAACGCCGGCGATCACATCTGCCAGATCGGGCGTACGTCGACGAAGCCGCCTTCCACCAGCGGGAGCTTCTTCGCCCATTCGACCGCTTCGTCTCGCGTCTCGCAGTCGATCAGGTAGAACCCGCCCAGCCCTTCCTTGGTCTCCGCGAACGGCCCGTCCATCACCTGGCGCTGGCCGGCCTTGAGACGCACGCGGCTGGCGTCACCCTCGGGACGCAGGCGCTCGCCGTGGACCATCTTGCCGGCCGCCTGGAGCTCGTCGCTGAAGCGGCGATGACCCGCCACCAGCGCTTCCATCTCGGCGCGCGGCCGTGGCGGCGCGTTCTTGTCGTCGGAGCCGATCAGCAGCATGTAGCGCATGTGGCCTCCCTCGGTCTCGATTCGATCTTCATCCATACGACGCCGATCACTCGTGGAAATCGACACCCGCGAAGTCCCTCCGACTGGATCGGGCGTATGATGCCGGAAATCGCGCGAGGAGGGTCTCATGGCGGTGAAGGTCGGGTTCATCGGGGTCGGGAACATGGGCAATCCCATGGCGGGCAACATCTTGAAGCAGTCGTTTCCGATGACGGTCTTCGACCTCAATCCCAAGGCGATGGAGAACCTCGTCCAGGCCGGGGCGAAGGCCGCCGGCTCCGCGAACGAGGTCGTCGACAACTCCGAGATCGTGCTTACCTCGCTGCCGGCCTCGCCCGACGTCGAGGCGATCTATCTGAACGCCGGGGGCCTCGTCGATCGCGCCAAGCCCGGGACGATCTTGATCGACCTGAGCAGCGTGCTGCCCTCGACCCCGCGCAAGATCGAGCCGCGGGCCAAGGCGCGCGGCGTGCACTTCCTCGAAGCGCCGGTCAGCGGGGGAGTCAGCGGCGCTCGCGCGGCCACGCTCGCGGTCATGGTCGGCGGCGAGGCCGAGCCGCTGGAGCGCGCCAAGCCCGTCCTGCGCGCGATCGGTCCCAACATCTTCCACGTCGGCCCCGTAGGCGCCGGCAACATCGTGAAGGCCATCAACAACATGATGGCGTGCGTCAACGGCGTGGCCATGATGGAAGGGCTGGCGGTCGGCGTGAAGGCCGGGCTCGATCCGATGACGGTCTACGAAGTCGTGAAGGCTTCGAGCGGCGGCAGCAAGGCCCTCGAGCGCATTCCGCGCGCGCTGATCCCGCGCGACTTCGAGCCGGGCTTCAAGGTCGCGCTGATGAACAAGGACCTCGAGACGTTCACGACCATCGCCAAGGAGCTGCACGTGCCGATCAGCTTCGCCAACGTCGCCCAGCGCTACCAGCAGATGGCGCTGGCCGCCGGTCTCGGCGAGCAGGACACGAGCGTGGTGATGACCCTCATCGAGCAGCTCGCCGCCACCAAGGTTCCGCAGGGCCAGGTGGGCGCGCGATGAAGCTCGGACTGCACTCGGTCAACCTGAACACGTGCGGATATCCCGACGCGGCCGCGCGCTTGGGCCGCGCCGCCGAGGCCGCGGGGTTCGAGTCGCTCTGGGTGGCCGACCACGTCGTGCTGCCCGATCCGCCCGTGGCCGGACGTCCGATGGCGCCGGACATGCGCCTGCTCGACCCGATCGTGTCGCTCACGTTCCTGGCCGCGCACACCTCGCGCGTCAAGCTCGCCACCGGCGTGATCATCCTGCCCCAGCGCCAGGCCGTGGTGCTGGCCAAGCAGCTCGCGTCGCTCGACGTGCTCTCGAACGGGCGGCTGATCTTCGGGCTCGGCGTGGGTTGGTGCGAGCCGGAGATGAAATCGACCGGCGCGCCCTTCGCCGAGCGCGGCCGCGTCGCCGATGACTATCTGGCCGCCATGCGCGCGCTGTGGACGCAGCCCAAGCCCGCGCACAACGGCCGCTACGTCTCGTTCGACGGCGTGCAGGCCATGCCGCGTCCCGTGCAGACGCCGATCCCGATCGTGGTCGGCGGGCGCACGCCGCCGGCCTATCGACGCGCGGTCACGCAGGGCCATGGCTGGTACGGTTTCGGTATCGACGTCGAGGAGACGCGCAAGTGCGTCAACGCGCTCCGCGAGGCCGAGAAGAAGAACGCGCGCCCGCCGGAGCTGGGACGTCTGGAGATCAGCGCGACCCCGCCCGGCTACGACGTCCCCGACCGGGCGCAGATCGATGCGTACGCCGGCGTGGGCGTCGATCGCTTGATCATCCGCCCGCGCCCCGACATGGACGCCGCCGCGCTCGAACGCTTCGCCGCCGAGGCCGGCCGCGCGCTGGGTCTCAAAGCCTGATGCGGTTCGGCTGGCTCACGCTCGGGTTGTCGCCGTCGGGGGACGGCGATTACGCGGCGATCCACGAGCAGCTCGAGCAGGCGTGCTTCGCGGAGGCGGCGGGGTTCGACGGGATCTGGCTCACCGAGCACAACTTCACGGGCGAGAGCGTGTACTGCGATCCGATCCCGTTCGCCAGCGTCGTGGCCGCGCGGACGTCGCGCATCCGGATCGGCTTCGCGGTGATCCAGCTCGCGCTGCGCCACCCGATCCGCCTGGCCATCGAGCTGTCCCTGCTCGACAACCTCTCGGGCGGACGCGTGGACGTCGGCGTGGGCCACGGGACCAACTACAACGAGTACGAGTTCATGGGCTACGGGCTGCGCAGCGACGACAGCCGCGAGCGGATGGAAGAGACGCTGGACGTCATGATCCGCGCGTGGACGGAGTCGCCGCTCGTCCACCACGGCAAGTTCTACGATCTCAGCCTGCCCGAGCTACGCCCGCGTCCGCTGCAGCGTCCGTATCCGCCGATCTGGCGCGCGGTCTCGTCGGGCAACTCGGTGCGCGAGTGCGGACGCCTGGGCTCGCCGCTCCTGACCGCACGGCTGCCCGTCGCGCGCGCGGTGGAGCGCATGGCGCTCTACCAGGCCGGGCTTGCCGAGAGCGGGCTCGATGCGGAAGCGCAGCGCCAGTTGCGCGAGCAGGCCGCGATCTGGCGCTTCGTCTACGTCGCGGAGAGTCAGGCAAAGGCCGAGGACGAGCTGGGCGCCGCGCTACGGGAGACGCGCCGTCACATGGTCCACGCCCGCGCCGAGCACAATCCCCCGGACTTCCACGTTCCGACCGCGCGCGTGAATCCGTGGAACGACCCGCTGGTCTCACACGAGGACGGCGCTCGCTACTCGCTCGAACACAGCTCGATCTACGGCACCGCAGAGCGCGTGGCCGAGCAGATCGCCGAGCTGCGCGACGCCGGCATCCACCACGTGCTCTGCCAGCTGAGCACGGGCTTCCTCACGCACGACCAGGTCATGGCGTCGACACGGCGCTTCGGCGCCGACGTGATTCCGAAGTTCCGCTAGGAGGCTCCATCATGGGCATGACGCGTCTCTACACCGGACCCGATGGCCAGACCCACATCGAGCACATCGACCCCGCCAGCCGCCCCGATCTCACCGCGCTCCACGCGACCAAGGGCGTGGTGTTCCGGTCGACCGAGCCCGGCCACTTCAGCGACTGGCACAACGCGCCCCGCCGTCAGTACGTGATCACGCTGGAAGGCGAAGTCGAGATCGGCCTCGGCGATGGGACCACGCATCGCTTCGGCGCCGGCCACGTGACGCTGGCGGAAGACCTCACCGGCAAGGGCCACACCACGCGAGTCGTCGGCAACAAGCGCCGCCTCACCGCGACCGTCCACCTCGCGGACTAGACAGACCTCCGGGTATCCCCTGGCGGCGACTTCGAACGCGGAACGATGAGGGCGGCGCGCCGAAGCGCCGCTTGAACGCCGTGCTGAACGCCGCGAAGTTCTCGTAGCCCACCAGCATCGCGATGTCGCCGACGGGGGTGCGGTCCGCTTCGACGAGTCGTCGCGCCTCCTCGAGCCGCCGCGCTTTGACGTAGGCGTGCGGGCTCGTGCCGGTGTCCCGGCGGAAGTGGCGAAGCAGCGTGGACGCGCTCGCGAACGCCCGCGCGGCGATCGTCGCCAGGTCCACGTCGGAGAAGAGATTGGCCTCGATGTAACGCACGGCCCGCCCGGTGACCGTTTCCGGCGACGGTCGGCCCGGCGGCTGCTCCCGCGTCCGGCCGCGCTCCATCCCGCAGGCGAAGATCTCGACGAGGATCTGCCGCTCGAGGAACGCCACGGTCTTCGCACTCTCGCGCCGTGAGAGCACGCGGGCGAAGACGTACTCCTGCGTGAGCTGGTCGAGCCAGGCGCTGCGGGGAAACTCCCGGGGACGGCTGAACAGCCTGGCCACCTTCGCCTCGGGGATCCCTTCGTCGACGGCCACCGCCTCGAGGAGCGAGGGCGAGGGATACAGGGCCAGGGTGTCGAAGATCGAGGTCACGGCCTCGTCTTCGTGCGCCACGCGGCTCGGCACGATGAAGGCCGCGGCGGGGCTGATCGTATGCGTTGCTCTCCGGCCGCCGGCGGTCCTGACCGTGATCACGGATGAGCCGCGTGGCATCACGATCATCGGGCGGTCGTGGGTGTGGAAATCCTTGTGAAAGCCGACGCTCCGCTCGTACGCGATGCCCATCGACCCTGAGAGGTCGATGAGCTGGTCCAGGAGATGTCCCTCGGGAGCCCGCTCGAAACCTTTCCACTGGGGAAAGACGTCACTCACGTGACGATTTTAGCGAAATGATCGACCGCGGAACGCAAACCGCTTCACGGCGCTGCGGCTACCCTCGGTCCAGTAGCACAGACGTTCAGCGGCGGATGACGGCGCCGCGAGGAGGAGAGCATGCAGAACAGAGAAGTGGGGACGAAGAACGGTCGGTTGCTCGAGGTGGTCGAGTTGCTTGCCCATGGCGCGTGGTCGGAGGCCCACGAGATCGTCCAGCGGGACAAGTCTCCCGAAGCGGCCTGGCTCCACGGCATCGTCCACACGATCGAAGGTGACCTCGAGAACGCTCGCCACTGGTATCGGAAGGCTGCGCGGGACTTCCCCGGGGCTGACGCGGTGACGGAAGAGATCGCCGCCGCCCGCGAGCGCCTCGGCCCCTGAAGAGACTTGCCCGGGCGCGGCGAGTTCTCGCGCCCGGGCCTCTGTGCCTACTTACAGGGCGTCGCCTGCTTGCAGGCGCTGATGAGGAACGTGTGGCCGATGTCGCCGCCGTCCCAGCCGGAGAAGGGCCAGTCCTTGATGATCTTGGGGTTCACCATGACCTCGATGTACACGTCGAAGAGCGGCATGACCTCGAAGTTCTCGAACTTGTAGTTGCCGATCTTGCGCAGCTGGGCATCCGCCGCCTTGGGATCGGACATCTGCAGCAGCTCTTCCCACATCCCGTAGATCGTGTCGTCCTCGAACCAGTGCGCGACGCCCTTCCCGGCGTTGAACAGGGAGATCTGCGGCTCCACCGCCTTCTTCGAGGGGACGCCGCCCCGCAGCCAGTAGTTCGCGCGCCGCTCACGCGCCTTGGGCTGGACGACGGCGATCAGGTCGGATTCTTCCAGCTCCAGCTCGATGCCGACCTCGCGCAACTGAGTGGCCACCGCCTCCATCACCTGGACGAGCTCGGGCGCACCGGCAAACGGATAGAGCCAGGCCTTGGCCTTGAACCCCTTTGGGTATCCGGCTTCGGCCAGCAGTTGTTTGGCCTTCTTCGGGTCGTAGCCGTACATTTCCGGGAAGCGCTTCTCCCAGGTGGGGTCCCAGCCCGGCAGGTCGGGGTAGAAGCCTGCCACGTAGGTGGGCGTGGCCCGGCCCTTGTACAGCGCTTTGAGGATTTCCGCGCGGTTGACGGCCTTGTTCATGGCCTGCCGGACCTTCTTGTTGGTCCAGGGCACTTTGGGATCGAGTCTGCCCGTGGTTCCACCGTACTCGGTGAAGCGCTTGGTGGCCTTGTCTTCGGTGCCGAAGTAGAGCCCACCGAACACGATGACGGTCTGTTGCGCCACCTGCCGGCTGCGGATGAGCTTGAACCCCTTGGCGAGCGCGTCCTCGGTGAGGTCCCGGTTGATCTCGGTGAGGTGGCTCTCGCCGGCCAGCAGCTGGGCGAAGCGCGGCGGCTCCTCCGTGTTCCACGTCATCTTGATCTCTTTCCAGTCCACCGTTCCCCACTTCCAGTGCGGCGTGGGAGCGCGCTCGTACAGGACGTAGCGGCCGAGCTGCCGCTCCTTGAAGACGTACGGCCCGGTCCCGGCCGGCTTCGTCTCGTACGCCTGCTCGCCGTCCTTGTCCCACTGCGCCTTGCTGAACATGATCATGCTCGACGCGCTCGAGTAATAGAACTGCAGGTCGAGGCACACGGTCTTGCAGTGCATGACGATCTCGTGGTCGTTGACCACCTCCACCCGCTGGACCGCGCACATGCCGTTCTTGTAGCCGACGATGGTGGGGTCCTTGCGGCCCGGGTAGTTGGGGTCACACCAGAGCGCGTGGTTGTGCACCACGTCCTTGGCCGTGAACTCGCCGTAGCCGTGGTGGAACTGGACGCCCTTCTGGAGCTTGATGCGCCAGGACCTGCCGTCCTTGGCCATCTCCGAGCCCTTGGCCAGCCAGGGATTGTAGCCACCCGACGAGACGTCGACCTCGAACAGCCATTCGAATGCGGGATCGTGCTGGATGTTGTGGTCAGGGGTGCCGTTGATCCACGGCCGCATGTAGTCCCGATACGGGGTGATGAGGCCCATCACCAGCCGGTCGACCTTGGCCTTACCGGCCGCGGGCTGGGCGTCGGCGCTCACGGTCATCGCCAGGAACAGGAGCGGTAGCAGGCCGAATAGCATCCTCACCATGGCCGTCCCTCCTTACCGAAGCGGGTTCTCGTCAGGTTTTGAAGAAGGTGTCCAGCTCTTCGTAGAGAATGTCGGGGGCTTCCTCCATCGGGTAGTGGGCGCACGGTAGCACGTTGAACCTTCGGATGTCGGCGCAGTAGTGGGGCCAGGCCTCGCGGGCGTCGAACTCGCGATGGGTGTGGCTCTTCTCGGCCCACAGGATCAGTGACGGGCACTGGATCTTGCGGCCGGCCTCGAAGTCGGCGGTGTCCATCGGGAAGTCGACGGCCAGCGTGGCCCGGTAGTCGGAGCAGACGCCGTGGATCTGCTCGGGCGTGCAGCAGCGCAGGTATTCCTTCATGGTCTCGTCGCTGATCTTGCCCTCGCCCTGCTTGGCGAACTTCTTCCGCATGTAGTACTCCTCGTTGCCGCGCAGGAGCTGCTCGGGGAAGTCGTAGGGCTGGGCCAGGAAGAACCAGTGATACGAATAGGCGGCGTAGCTCCACTTCATGCGCGTGAGCTGCCAGTGCGTGGGGATGATGTCGATGCTGGCGAACTTCCTCACGCGCTGGGGATGATCCAGCGCCATTCTGAATGCCGTACGCGCGCCGCGGTCGTGGCCGGCCACGTAGAACTCACGGAAGCCCAGGTGCTCCATCACCTCGACCTGATCCTGGGCCATGCGACGGAAGGTGTAGTTGCTGTGGTCGGCCTTGCCGCGCGGCTTGCTGCTGTCGCCGTAGCCGCGGAGATCGGCGCACACCACCGTGAAGTCCTTGGCGAGGCGCGGCGCGATCAGGTACCACGTGACCAGGGTGAGCGGGTTGCCGTGCAGCAGCAAGACGGGGGGCCCGCTGCCGCCGTAGCGGAGATTGATCTTGCACTCGGGATCGCTGGTCTGGACCTCGGCCTGCGTGAAGCCTTCGAACATTTTTGGTCTCCCTGTTAGATCGCGTCGTCGGCGCGGAGCGCGGCGATCTGTTCCTTCGTGTAGCCGAGGTCGAGCAGGACTTCCTCGGTGTGCTCGCCCAGGCGCGGGGGCGGCGTCTCGATGCTCGGGCCGCCGTGGGCGAACTTGAACGCGGCCAGCGGCACCGTCACCGCGCCCTCGACGCCTTCGATCTTGGGGTGCTCGTGCAAGACGCGGCGCGACTCGAGGTGCGGGTCGGCGAGCGCTTCGCCGAGCTTGCGCACCCGGCCGGCGGGGACGTGGCGCGACTGGAGGTACTGCTCCCACTCCTCCGCGGTGCGGCCGGCGATGATCTTGTCCAGCTCCGCGGTCTGCTGCTCGTAGAGACGCTCGCGCTCCTCGTGGCTCGACTGCGCGGCGAGGTCGGGACGGCCGAGCGCGTTGAACAGCCGCTCGTGCTGGCCCTGATTGCTGGCCGCGATCATCAGGCCCGTGTCCTTGGCCTGATAGAGCTGGCTCGACGCGCGATCCATCCGGTTGCCCTTGGGCTTGGGCTCGTGGCCCGTGCGCAGGTAGCCGGTGATGTGCGAGCCCATCAGCATCAGCGCCACGTCGAGCATGGCGCTGTCGATGTGCTGGCCGACTCCGGTGCGCTCGCGCTGGAAGAGCGCGGCGGAGATCGCGAACGCGCACATGGTGCCGGTCGCGTAGTCGATCACCGGCGAGCCGGTCTTGATCGGATTCACCTCGGGCGTGCCCGTCGTCGCCATCATTCCCGACGTGGCCTGGATGAGCTGGTCGTACGCGGTCTGCTTGCCGCGCGGACCGTCCTGGCCGAACGCTGTCATCGAGCAGTAGATCAAGCGCGGGTTGAGCGGGCGCAGGTCCTCGTAGCCGAGGCCCAGGGCGGGGAACGCGCCGGAGCGCCAGTTCTCGACCAGCACGTCGGCGCCGGCCACGAGGCGCTTGAGGATCTCGCGTCCCTTCTCGTGCTTGAGGTTCAGGGTGATCGCGCGCTTGTTCGAGCCCTGCGTGAGATACCCCGTGCCCATCTGCTGCCCGTTCAGCGCGCGGTCGCTCCCGGAATCGCGGCTCTGGTCGTAGTCGCGCGGATGCTCGACCTTGATCACGTCGGCGCCGAGCAGCGCGAGCTGATACGCCGCGAACGGTCCGGCCAGCACGTGGGTGACGTCGACGATCTTGATGGACTCGAATGGCCTCATGGTCAACCTCTCAGGCGTCGCTCGGGACGCCTCTCAGGCGTCGCGCTGGACGACGTGCATGAGCACGCCGCCGAGCGCGCGGGGATGGGGGAAGCCGATCGACGCGCGGCGCGAGCCGGGACGGCTCTTGGTATCGATCATCGGCAGACCGGCGGCGGCCATGCCGCCGAGCAGCGCGTCGGCGTTGCGCGCCTTCACCGCGAAGTGGTGCAGCCCGCGCCCGCGCGAGGCGACGTACCGCGCGATCGCGCCCTGATCCTGCTTCGTGGTGCCGGCGCGGCCGTGCTCGACGTGACCGGCCTGTCGCGGATCGAAGTTGGCGAGAAACTCCAGCTCGCAGTCGCCGACGGTGATGAACGTCACCCGCAGCCCGCCGACCGGCTCCGGGTGGCGCGTGTGATAGACGACCCCGTACTTGTCCGACGTGAAACTCTCCATGGCCACCGAGACTTCGATGTCGGTCTGGCGGCTCTCGACCGGGAAGCCGAGCTGGCCCGAGAACACGGCTTCGTCCTCGCTCACGTCGCTGCTCGCGACCCCGACGTGGTCGAGCCGCTCGACCGGTCCGCCGCTACGCGGGGTGAGCGTGAGGCGTTCGGTGAGCAGAACGCGAACACCGTTCGTTGCCTCGCGAGGGAGCCGACGGATGCGCAGACCGCCGAGCCCGAGCGTGGACGCGACGCTCCCACCGTCGGGCGGAATTTCCCCACCATTGCCGGGAGCTCTCGCGCCGTCGGCCTCGCGAGTGGCCCCGTCGAGTCGCGCCGCCGCCGCGTCCGGATCGTCGACGCCGAGCGCGATGTGATGCACCCCCGGCCTGGCCTCGCCCTCGACCAGCGGATGACCGGGAGGGAAGACCGCCAGCGCGCTGCGCCCGAGCGCGAACACCGGCA
>DATHGT010000285.1:0-19991 GCA_035317605.1 Candidatus Acidiferrum sp.
GGTCCTCCAGCGTCGCGCGTACGGCCTCCGCGACGAAGAGTACCTCCGCCTCAAGATCCTCACCTGCATGCTGCCGGAGATCTGACCGCAGCCTCAGACCCACAGGTACCCGAAATCACCCACACGACTTCACGAAGAGCCAGATTTCTCATATGCGCTTTGTCCCTCGCCTACTCGGGGAACAGATCCAGAGAGCCGCTCGTCAGTTCTCCGCGCTGATCGTCACCGGCCCTCGCCGGGCCGGGAAGACCACGCTCCTCCGGCGGTTCTTTCTGGCCGCAATCTGGTGGCGGGGTTCGTCGCTCGGGTATCGGTACCGTGCCTTACCAGATACGTTGAGGAGTAAGGTGATTCGGGATACGCTCACGGCATGCATGTCGTGACGATCACCACGAAGCGCCAAGCCACTCTCCCGGCCGCTCTCTGCAAGGACCTCGGCCTCGTCCCCGGGGCGAAGGTCGCGGTGGAGCGCCGGCTCGTCGGAAAGGAGACCGTCTGGGTTCTGAAGGGGCCGGGCCCCGACTGGTCCTGGGTCGGGTCCCTTCGTCGCTACGCCAAAGGTAAGTCACATCGACTGAGCGACATCCGTCGGAGCATCGCCCGTGGATGGGCCAGTGGCCATCGGCCTTGACACCTCCGTGGTGCTTCGCCTGCTGATCGGTGAGCCTCGCGCCCAGACGGGAATCGCGCGTCGACGGATCGAACGCGCGCTGAGCGCCGGCGAAGAGGTCGTCGTGACCGATCTCGTGATTGCCGAGGCGTTTCACGCCCTCCGGCATCACTATAGTGTCCCGGAGCCGGTGGCGCTGGGGCAGCTCCGGGAGTTCCTCGATTCCGGCATCGTCAGCGTGGATCCCGTCGGTGCTCGGGAAGCGGTGGAACCGGAAGCGAGGGAACGGGCAGGCGTTGTGGATCGGCTCATCGTCGCCCGGCATCGCGCCCTTGGGGCGACAACGGCCACGTTCGATCGCCGTCAAGCACGCCTCGACGGTGGAGTACTGCTTCGACTCTGATGACGGTGCCCGCGCTCTGAATCCACCGCAGGAAGAGGACTTTGCCTCTTCCCGTGGTCAGAATCAGACGCCGTGGCGCCGACACAACGAAACAGCCTCAGCAGTCTCCAGCATCCGTTGCGGGCCGGGTTGGCGTGGCTGCCTATCCCACGTCCCGAGCACCGTCGGTTTTGTCGTCGAGAAAGTGTCGCGCACGCCGCATGAACTCTGTGAGGCCTTCTCTCTGCTTCGCGAGCGACTCCTCGACAATCTGCAAGTACGCGGATTCGTCTATCGGCACACCAAGCTCTTTACGAATGGCGACAACAGCAGGAACTAGCAGTCGCCCAAGTCTCATTGTGTTCTCGACGCAGTCCTTGGTGTACTCCAGCTGAAGCGCATAGAGTGTGCCGGCCAGTGCCTTTCTTTGCTCAAGCCCCTCGGTCACTCGCCCTTGCTCGAACTCGAATGTCCCCTTGATTACTCCCCACCGTCGATCGTCAACAATACCCTCCACGTTATGCTGTCTCATTAGCTCGACCATTCGATCTCGCTCTTTTCCAAAGCTACCAATCTGGTCGTCTAATGTGGTCAGTTGCTGTTTCCGTATCATCAACGGCACTCGCTCGGCTAACAATCGAAGGAACGTTGCCGACAGTTCACCCATAACGTTTGCGACGGCTCGCGCCGTGTCCTCCGTCGCGATGATGTGAATCTTTGCTATGGCGGGGGCCTTGTTCACATAATCATCAGTTAATTTGTCGGGAGGGGCTTCGAGATTTGCGAACTTGCTGACCGATATGAAACCAGCGGAAATCGCCTCGGCGGCTGCCAGGTAAACGTCCTTGCGGAGCGCGAGCTCCCGGTCACGATTCCGCAGCTCTCGATCTTGGGCGAACTGTTCCCGTAGTCGTCTGTCATTGGCGCGGTTGGTGAGGACGATGCCCCCCAGTGAGAGCAAGGACCCAACCACCACACCCCAAAAGGCTGGCGGAATCCTCGCTACAAGAAAGAGAAACTCAGAGATCCAGCTCATCGAGAGGCCCATTGATCAGGCGCGCCGAGAGCGCCGTCCGCTTTAGCCTGTGCCGAGCCAGTATCCTGCGAGTTATCGCCTCTGTCGTCTCGATATAAAATGCAAATCATAGTGGCGCAGTATACGGCCGCTCACACGCGACAACGATATGCCCCGGTGGGCTCCGTCCGTACCCTCATTCTTCCTGCGGTGATGTTCTCTGTCGGCGTACTGCCGTTTACCATCACGGTTACACCCTTGCCTATTTCGCCAGCACCTCGGTGAAGCGCCGCCAGCACTCCAGGGGGTCGCCGAATTTTTGGTGGCCGGCGGTGTGGTGGGCGCAAGCCAGGAGCAACGTGTCGCGGTCGACGGCGCTGGTGTGGCCGTAGTCTTCGAGGAGGCAGAGGCCGATCTCCTGGTTGTGGGGATCGTTGCCTTCCTTGACGGCGGCCAGGGCCAGGGTCTGCACGAGCGGCTCGCGGTCGTAGCCGCCGTCGAGGTAGGCGCGGGTCCACGCCACGCTCTCTTCCGTCTTGAGCGCCATCTGTGACTCGTCGATGCGCTGCAGGATCTGGGACGCCGACAGCGAGTGGGCGTGCGAGGGCGCCCCGATCTCCACGTACGTGTTGCCAGGCGTGTTGCGCGCCCAACCTGCCGCCTGGTTGACGAAGGATCCGGCCACGTAGAGGAGCTTCAGGCGGTGCGGATGGTCGAAGTGGTCGTAGAACCAGCCGAGCGTGTTCGTGTACTCGTAGCTGTGGTGCGGCATCGAGAAGTTGTCGGGGCGGCCGGCGGTGAGGATGACTTGCGCCGAGGCGATCTGGATGGCGTCGAGGATCTGGCGCGGGTCGGTGCCCGCGAGCAACAGCCGGGTGATCTCCTCGATGTAGGCGGGCTCGGGCTCGAGCGTGATCGCGTCGATCAGGCGCCGGGCATCCGGATGCGACAGCCACTCCTTGTTGCGCAGGAGGCGCGCCTCCACCAGGCTCGTGGGCGAGGGCTGCATCGACGACCTCGGCTGATCGTCGGGCTCGGCCAGCCGCGTCCACGTGATCTGGCAGGCCATCTCGTAGGCGGAGTACCACCGCGGGCCCACGGCCATGTCGAGCACGCCCGCGTACAGCACGTCGTGCGCGTTGTCCCAGCCGACCGCCTCACCGACTTCGATGGTCGCCCGCGCGCGATAGGCCTTGTGGCCGGTCGTGTAGGAGCGGTTGAAGAGCATCCGGTCCTGCACGTCCATGAGACCGGCGAAGAGCAGGTGGCCGAGCAGCTCCTGCCGGCGCTCGCGCTCCTGCCACATGCCGAGGAACACGCGGTAGGCCGGCAGGACTTCCCCACGCTGGACGAGCGTGAGCCAGTGATTGAGGCGCTCCTCGAACGTCCCGTCGAGGACGAGCGCCTCCTGATCCGGCCAGTGGCGCTCGGGCCGCATCACGGGCGCGTTCGGATCGGCCTTCTGCGCGCGCCGTCCATAGTGCCCTGGCGCCTTGCCCAGGAGCTGGTTCCACGGATCGAGCCCGGTGGGGACGTACCAGATCGTCTGGGCGGCCGGCAGGTAGGCGAGCGAGTCCGGCAGATAGTTCGGAAGGTTCACGCTGGTGCGCGCGCTCAGGAGACAGTGGTCGTTGTTCACGAAGCGGACGAAGCCGTTGTCGATCCGCTGGTGATAGGGCACGTGCGTGTACGGCGCGTGGATGCGCACGGTCTCGCCGAGGATCTCCCCCAGCGGGCGCTCGGCGCGCACCAGGTCGTAGTAGACCTGGCTGGCCCCGAGCTGGTCGCGGGCGAGGATGCGCTCTTCGAGCTTGGCGTACAGCGCGGTGTCCTTCGTCGTCACTGCCATCGTTCAGTCTCCTTGAGACACGCTCGCCTCGGACGGCGGGGCCCCAGCCCCGCGACGTCCTGCGGCTCGCACGGCTTCACGTCGAACTCTTGCCCTGCGCGACCACGCCCGCGGCGAGCAGCTCGTCGATCTCGGCGTCGCCGTACCCGACTTCACGAAGAATCTCGACCGAATGCTCGCCCAGCTCCGGCGGCATGCGCGGCGGGACCTTCTCGACGCCGTCGACCCACATCGGGCCCGACACGGTCAGCGGCGCGCCCGCGCGCGGGTCGTCCATCGGCACCAGCGCTCCGCTATCCACCATTTGCTTGTCGTGGCGCGCGTCGTCCACGGTGGCGACCGCGCCGTACGTGAGCTTGTGGCGGGTCAGGATCGGCTGCCACTCGGCCCACGGGCGCGCGCCGAAGGCCGCGTCGAGCACGCGTATCAGCTCACGCGCGTTCGCGCGACGGGCCGGTGTGGTGGTGAACCGAGGATCGCCGGCCAGCTCGGGCTGTTCGATCGCCTTGACCAGGGCGGGCCAGTCGGTCTCGTCGTTGAGCGCGTTCAGGAGGAACCAGCGCCCGTCGCCGCACTGGTAGAGATTGGCGAGCGCGCTCGCCGCCTCTTCGCGCGGCGGCCGCGGCTCGACCTTCGCTCCCGAGAGCGCGGCCTGGATCTGCACCGCGTTCATCCAGAGTCCGTTGGCGAGCAGCGAGGTCGACACCATGCTGCCCTGCCCCGTCAGCTCGCGACGGTAGAGCGCGGTCATGATCGCGGCGAACAGCGCCACGCCGGTCGGGTGATCGCCCATGCCCGGCAGCGCGCGCGCCGGCGCGGAGTCCGGCGTGGGCTTGACGAGATCCATCAGGCCCGCGCGCGCCCACAGCGCGGTCGCGTCGTAGCCACTGAGCGGCGCTTCGTCACCGCGCTCGCCGTAGGCGGTGATCGACGCGTAGATCAGTCGCGGATTCAGCGGCGAGAGGTCGTCCCAGCGCGTGCCCAGCCGGGCGCGGGAATCGAGCGGATTGTTGGTGACGTAGACGTCGGCGCGCGCGACCAGCCGATGGAGCACCGCGCGTCCGGCCGCCGGCCGCAGATCGAGGGCCAGCGCACGCTTGGTCCGGTTGTCGACGATCCACCGATAGTTGTACGGGCTCTCGGGAATGCCGGGTCCGCCCATGCGGTTCCGGTACGGATCGCCGTGGGGAGGCTCGATCTTGATCACGTCGGCCCCGAGGTCGGCCAGCATGGTCGTGGCCACGGGACCGGCGATGAAGCTGGCGGCGTCGATGACGCGGAGGCCGCTCAGCAGGAACGCGTCCGTCATCAGCGAGCGTGGCCCGCGAGCATGCGGGCGAGGACGCCGACGTCGGGCACGGTCTCGAGCTGCCTGACCGAGGCGAGCACCGACTCGACCCGGTCGACGGGCAGCACGCGGGCCGCGCAGTCGCGGAACTTCACCTCCAGATCGCCCACGGTCAGCGGATTCTTCGGCTGCCCCTTGGCCAGGCTCACGCGCTTGACGAGCTTCTTGCCGTCGCGCAGCGTGATCGTGACCTCGCTGAACCGCGTGGGCAGGCACTCCCGCGTGGTCTGCTCGGGATGCACGAACATCCGGACCTTCGGCATGAACGTCTGCACGTCGTCGCGGCGCACGCGCTCGTCGGCGAACTGGGCGAGCCCCACCGTGCGGTCGAGCAGCGCCACCGACACGCAGTACGCCATCGAGAACTTGCCCTGGAGCCCGGTCTGCGCCCGGTCGTGGATGAGCTGGTGCGGCGCCAGATAAAACACGCCGCACTCGACGGCCTCGACGGATGCCGGATCGATCGAGTGCTCGTCGATCATGGCCAGCGTGGCGTCGAGCGACTGGTGCGTGCTCGCGCACGCGGGGAAGCGCTTCACGCCGATCCCCGGGTCGACGATCTCGTGCGGTGCGCCGAGCCCCATCGTGGTCTCGGCCCACAGCGGTTTGGCGCCGCCGCCGTGGGTCGACCCGAAACCGTCCACGTGTTCGAGCGCTTCAGGATTGCCGGTGAACCCGGCCTGGGCGAGCAGGGCCGCCTCCACGCCGCAGCGCGAGGCGTGTCCCACGTGCAGGGGCTTGCCGTCGGTCCCGAAGTTGGCCTTGATCCCGCTCGCCATCGAGGCCGCGATAGCCATCGCGTGGACGGTGTGTTCGGTGGAAAGACCGAGAAGCTTTGCCGTTGCTGCGGCGGCCCCAAAAACGCCGCAGGTCGCGGTCGCGTGCCAGCCGACTTCATAGTGCGCGGGATTGATCGCGCGTCCGATCTTGGACTCGATCTCGACACCGACCACGAACGCGGTGATCAAGTCGGCGCCCGAGGCGCCGGCGCGCTCGGCCACGGCGAGCGCGGGCGAGAGGATCGGCGCCGACGGATGGCCGGAGAGGGAGGCCTGCACGTCGTCGTAGTCGAGCGCGTGGGACGCGGTGCCGTTGGCGAACGCGGCGTCCTCGACGCACCCGCGCAGCGCGGTGCCGACGATCGTCGCCTCCTCGGCCGAGCGGCGGTGAGCGATCAGCGCCCGCGCCCGCACCGCGGTGTCCTCCACCGAGCCCGCCAGCGTCACCCCGAGCGTGTCGAGGATGGCCAGCCGCGCCGCGCCGACGGCGGCCGCCGGAAGCTTCTCGAAGGACTCGGCCGTGGCGTAGGCCGCGAGCTGCTCGATCACCGTCTGCCCGTTCGTGTGCCCGGTAGTCATGAGCGATCCTCCCGCCGTGATGATAACGCCTCAGCCCCAGACCTCGCGCGCGGTCTCGACGATGCGCCCGAGCTTGGCCCATTGCTCGTCCTCGGTCAGCACGTTGCCCTCTTCGGTGGAGGCGAAGCCGCACTGTGGGCTCAGACAGAGCTGATCCGGCGCGATATACCTGGTCGCCTCGTCGATCCGTCGCCTGAGCGCGTCCTTGTCCTCCAGCGTCCCGCTCTTCGAGGTCACCAGCCCGAGCACGACCTGCTTGTTCCCCTTCGGCAGGAAGCGCAGCGGCTCGAACCCGCCCGCGCGCTCGGTGTCGTACTCGAGGAAGTAGCCGTCAACGTTCACGGCGCCGAGCAGGGTCTCGGCCACCGGCTCGTAGCCGCCCTCGGAGATCCACGTCGAGCGGAAGTTGCCGCGGCACACGTGGGTGGTGATGGTCATGTCCGCGGGGCGTCCCTCGATCGCGGTGTTGATCATGCGCGCGTAGATCGCGGGGAGCCCGGTGGGATCGTCGCCGCGCTGGCGGGCCTGCTCACGCTGCTCGGCGGAGCACAGGTATCCCCAGACCGTGTCGTCGAGCTGGAGATAGCGGCAGCCGGCGTCCGCGAACGCGCTCACGGCCTGGCGATACGTCCGGGCGAGATCGTCGAA
Organism: Candidatus Acidiferrum sp.; assembly: GCA_035317605.1. Classification (GTDB taxonomy): domain Bacteria; phylum Methylomirabilota; class Methylomirabilia; order Rokubacteriales; family CSP1-6; genus DATHGT01. The sequence goes on from DATHGT010000285.1 coordinate 7,211, forward strand.
GAACTGGTCGAGGTCGGGATACGCCTCGCGGCTGATCCCGCCGCGCCCGCCCCGGAAGTGCAGCACGCTCGGGCTCGGGATCGCCATCTTGGGGACGGCCCGCGCGTGAGCTTTCAGGAATCGAAAGTGGTCGAGCATCGGGTGGCCCGAGAACCCGAGCCTGCCGACCACGCGCACGCCCTCCGCCCGGGTCTGCACGCCCTGGAACTGGATGCCCTGGCTCGTCGTGAAGCCCTCGACGCCGTCCAGACCCTTGAGAAAGTCGAAGTGCCACCACGAGCGCCGGAACTCGCCGTCGGTCACGGCCTGGAGGCCGACCTCTTCCTGCTTGCGGACGAGACGCTCGATCTCGGCGTCCTCGATCGCCCGCAGCGCTTCGGCGGTGATCTCCCCGCGCTCCCGCCTGGCCCGGGCGTCCTTGAGCGCCGGCGGACGCAACAGGCTGCCGACCTGATCGGCCCGAAACGGCGGCCTCATCCTCTGCATGGCTCCGGATTCTACTCCGCTATACTCGCGCCCGACGGCGCGCCGCTCGCGATACGGAGGACGGTCAATGCCCGCAAGAATCGCCATGGTCGTGGCCTTTGCCGCGTGGATGCTGCTCCTGGGGGGACCGGCCGCGGGGCAAGGCAGCCTGAACGTCTACTGCAGTGTCCAGCTCGAGTGGTGCCAGACGCTGGCCAACGAGTTCACCCGCCAGAGCGGGATCAAGGTCGCGATCACCAACAAGGGCTCGGGCGAAGTCTTCGCCCAGATCAAGGCCGAGGCGGGCAACCCGAAAGCCGACGCCTGGTTCGGGGGCACCGGCGATCCGCACCTTCAGGCGGCCGAGGAAGGGTTGACGACCCCGTACCGGTCGCCCAACCTTGCGCAGCTGCACCCGTGGGCCGTGAAGCAAGCCGAGCAGTCCGGCTATCGCACGGTCGGCATCTACATGGGCGCGCTCGGCTTCAGCTACAACACCGAGCTGTTCAAGAAGAAGAACCTCACTCCGCCCCGGTGCTGGGCCGATCTGCTCCAGCCCGCTCTCAAGGGCGAGGTGCAGATGGCGAATCCGGCGTCGTCGGGAACCGCGTACACCGCCGTCGCCACGATCGTGCAGCTGATGGGCGAGACCAAGGGGTTCGAGTACCTCAAGAAGCTCCACGCGAACATCAACCAGTACACGAAGTCGGGGGTGGCGCCGGTCAAGGCCGTCGCGCGCGGGGAGACGCTGGTCGGGGTCAGCTTCGTGCACGACGTGGTCACCGAGATGGTGGCGGGATTTCCGGTCTTGGGCGTCACGCCGTGCGAGGGCACGGGCTACGAGATCGGCTCGCTCAGCGTGGTCAACGGCGCGCGCAACCTCGAGGGCGCCAAGAAGTTCGCGGACTGGGCGCTGACCGCTCCGGCCCAGGCGCTGGGAGCGCGCAGCAAGCAGTTCCAGACGCCGTCCAATCGTAGCGCGGAGATTCCGAAGGAAGCGCCCAAGCTCGGGGACATCAAGCTGATCGAGTACGACTTCAAGAAGTACGGCTCGTCGGCCGAGCGGCGGCGGCTGCTCGACAAGTGGGACAAGGAGGTCAACGCGCTGCCGCGCTGAGACCGACGTGCTCGCCTTCAGCGCGCTGCTGACCTTCGTTCTCGTCCTCCTCGCCGCCGAGGCGCTGGCCCGCCGCGGCGCGCTGCGCGGCGATCGCTTCGCGGTGGCCAGCCTCCTGACCATCGCGCTGCTCGTCGCGGTCTTCGTGTTCCTGCCGCTCTCCAAGGTGATGGCGGCGGCGGTTCAGGGCGCGGGCGGGAGGATCGATCTGCCCGCGTTCGCGTCACGGCTCACCGCCGAAAAGATCTGGACCCTCGCGTGCCTCAGCTCGGCGCGAAGCTGCGGGGTGGCCTGGAACACGCTCGCGCTCGCGCTGATCACCGCGGCGGGCACGACGCTGCTGGGACTCGTGCTCGCGCTGCTCGTCACCCGCACCGCGCTGCCGCTGAGACGGGTCGCGCGGCTGCTCGCCGTGCTGCCGGTCATCACGCCGCCGTTCGTGATCGGGCTCGCGATCATCCTGATCTGCGGCCGCTCCGGCTTGATCAACGCGCTGCTGGAGACGTGGCTCGGCGTGCCGCCGTCGCGCTGGATCTACGGCCTCCCCGGCTTGCTGCTCGCCCAGCTCTTCGCGTTCACGCCGATCGCGTTCCTCGTGCTGATCGGCGTGGTCGAGGGCGTGAGCCCGACGCTCGAAGAAGCCGGTCAGACGCTGGGCGGGCGGTCGATCCACGTGCTGAGAACGGTCTCGCTGCCGCTCATGGCTCCGGGGCTGGCCAACGCGTTCCTGGTCGGATTCGTGGAGAGCATCGCCGACTTCGGCAACCCGCTGGTGCTGGGCGGCAGCTTCAACGTGCTCGCGACCGAGGTCTACTTCGCGCTGGTCGGCGCGCAGTACGATCAGGGCCGCGCGGCCGCGCTCGCGATCGTCCTGCTCGCCATGGCTCTCGGCGCGTTCCTCGTCCAGCAGCGCGTGCTGAGCGGCCGCGCGTTCACGAGCGTCACCGGCAAGGGCGACGCGGGGATTCCGCTGCCCCTGCCCCGCGGACTCGTCAGGACGCTCCAGGCCGTGGCGTTCCCGTGGCTCGCCTTCACGATCGTGGTCTACGGCATGGCGCTGGCCGGCGGCTTCGTCGCGATCTGGGGCCGCGATCACTCGCTCACGCTGCGTCACTTCGTGAAGGCCTTCGGCGTTGAGTGGGGACCAGCGGGATGGCTCTGGACCGGCGGCGCCTGGAACTCGCTCTGGAACACCCTGCGGCTCTCGGCCGTCGCCGCGCCGCTGAGCGCGGCCGTCGGCTTGCTCGCCGCGTATCTCCTGCACCGCACCCGCTTCGCCGGCCGGCGTGCGTTCGAGTTCGGCACGCTGCTGAGCTTCGCGGTGCCGGGCACGGTCATCGGCATCGCCTACGTGCTCGCGTTCAACGCGCCGCCCATCGAGCTGACCGGGTCAGGCCTCATCATCGTGATCTGCCTGGTGTTCCGGAACATGCCGGTCGGCGTGCGCGGCGGGCTCGCCAGTCTCGAGCAGATCGATCGCTCGCTCGACGAGGCCTCGAGCACGCTGGGCGCGGGCGGCTTCACCACCGTGCGGCGCGTGCTGCTGCCGCTGGTCAAGCCGGCGCTTGTCGGCGCGCTCGTCTACGGCTTCGTGCGCTCGGTGACGACCGTGAGCGCGGTGATCTTCCTGATCTCCGGTGATACCGACATGGCCACGACCTACATCATCGGCCGCGTGGTCAACGGCGACTACGGGGTCGCCATCGCGTACTCGGCCGTGCTGATCGTGCTGATGGTCGCGGTCATCGTGGTCATCCAGCGGCTCGTGGGCGTCCGCGCCGTGGGCGCGCGCGGGGCCGAGAGCGTGCCATGAGCGCCGCGGGCGGCGCTGCGAGCGCGTCGTGACCGGGGCGAGCGTGCCATGAGCGCCGCGGGCACGATTGAGCTGCGCTCCGTGACCAAGCGCTTCGGCGGCGCCGCGGTGGTCGATCGCGTCTCGTTCACGGTCGAGGCGGGCACGCTGGTGACCCTGCTCGGGCCGTCGGGATGCGGCAAGACCACCACGCTCAGGATGATCGCCGGGCTCGAGACTCCGAGCGAAGGTCAGGTCTTGATCGGCGGGCGCGACGTCACCGCCCGCGCCGCGTCCGAGCGCAACGTCAGCCTGGTCTTTCAGTCCTACGCGTTGTTCCCGCACCTGACCGTCCTCGACAACGTGGCCTACGGGCCGCGCGCGCGCGGCGCCCGGTCCGCCGACGCTCACGCGCGCGCCCGTGACGCTCTCGCGCTGGTCGGGCTCAGCGGATTCGAGGGCCGTCTACCCGCCCAGCTCTCGGGCGGCCAGCAGCAGCGCGTCGCCCTGGCCCGCGCGCTGGTGCTCGAGCCCGGCGCGCTGCTCTTCGACGAGCCGCTGTCCAACCTCGACGCTCGCCTGCGCCGCCGCGTCCGCGACGAGATCCGCGCGCTCCAGCGCCGGCTGGGACTCTCGGTGGTCTACGTCACCCACGACCGCGAGGAGGCGCTCGCCGTCTCCGACCGCATCATCGTGATGGACCACGGCCGGATCGTGGAGGAGGGCCCGCCGATCGAGCTGTTCGAGTCACCCCGCACCCGCTTCGTGGCCGAGTTCCTGGCCGAGGCCAATATCGTGCCCGGCCGCCTGCTCGCCGCGCACGGCGACGGCGCCGACGTGGAGATCGCCGGCCACGTCGTGCGGCTGCCTCGCTGCGGTCGCGCGCCGGGCGAAGTCACGGTCGCCATCCGTCCCGACGCCATCACGCTCCACGCGGAGGGCGATGCCGGCATCGCCGGACGAGTCCTCCGCGCCGCGTTCGTCGGCCGCGCCGTCGAGTACGCGATCGAGACCTCCGCCGGCGAGCTGCTCGCGATCGCGTCCGGGACCGCGTTCGTTCCCGGCGCCTCCGTGAGTCTCTCCCTTCTGCCATCCGGGATCGCGCTCGTCGATTAGCCGCCGTCGCTTTTCGCGCGCGTCGAGATCGCGCGATCCGGTAAGATTCGCCGATGCCGATGCCCGGCCGGGTTCTGATCGTCGACGACACCGACGACTCGCGCGAGCTCGCGGTGACCATCCTCCAGCACGCCGGCTTCGCTGTCACCGCGGCGGCGACCGGCGCGGAGGCGCTCGCGGCGGCTCGCGCGGGCGGTCCCGACACGATCGTGCTCGACGTTCAGCTCCCCGACTTCGACGGCTTCGAGGTGTGCCGCCGGCTCAAGGCCGACCCGGGCACCACCGCAATCCCGGTGCTCTTCCTCTCGGCGACGCACACCGGCCTCGACGCGCGCCGGCACGGCGTGCAGAGCGGCGCCCAGGGGTATCTCACGAAGCCCTACGAGCCGGTCGAGCTGGTGTCGGCGGTGAGGAACCTCGTGCGCCTCCGCGAGGTGGAGGCGGCGAAGGAGCAGCTTCGCAACCTCGGAAACAACCTGCCCAGCGGCGTCATCTACCAGGTGGTTCGTCGGCCCGACGGCTCGAACTACTTCCCGTACATCAGCTCGGGGCTTGAACACGTGTTCGGCGTCAGCGCGGAGGAAGCCATGCGGGATGCCGGCCTCGTGTACCGGCTGGTCGTGCCGGAAGACCTGGAGCGCATCCGCGCCGCCGGAGACGAGTCGATCCGCACCGGTGATCCGATGGACGTCGAGTACCGTCTGCGCACCCCGGAAGGAGCCCTCCGCTGGTTCAACCTGCGCGGGCGGCCGAGCCGACTCGCGGACGGCTCCACGCTGTGGGACGTGGTCGCGCTCGACATCACCGACCGCAAGCAGGTGGAGGAGCTGCTGCGCCAGCACCAAACGCAGCTCCGCGAGGTGGCCGACGACCTCCGACGCTCGGAAGAGCGCTATCGCCGGCTCTTCGAGCGCAGCTTCGTGGGCATCTTCCGGACCCGGCCGGACGGCGTGGTCGTGGACTGCAACCACGCGTTCGCCCGCATCCTCGGATACGGCAGCGCCGACGAGGCCCGCGGGAACAGCGTGCTCCCGCACTACGCGACCCCGGCCGATCGCGACATGGTGGTGGCCAAGATCGCGGCGGGCCAGGAGGTCGTGGAGGCCGAGCTGACCGGGCGGCGGCTCGACGGCTCGCTGGTCCCGGTGGCCATGAGCGTCCGCCGCATCGTCGAGCCCGACGGACCCATTCACGAAGGCACGCTCGTCGACCTCACCGACCGCAAACGCGCCGAGGAGGCGACCGCGCTCCGCTCGGTGGCGGAGCTCGCCAACGCGGCCGCCCACGAGATCAACAATCCCCTGGCCGTCGTGATCGGGCAGCTCGCGATGATCGAGAAGGGCCGTGACGTCGCCGAGGGCATCCAGCGGGTGCGGACGGCGGCGCTCCGCATCCGCGACATCGTCAATCACATGACGAAGATCACCCGCCTCGAATGGCCGGAGGCCGCGTCGCCCGCGCTGCCGCGGATGCTCGACCTGCGCCGCTCCGGCGCCGCCGACGATACGGGCCCCGGCTCGGGTTGACGCGTGATCATCCCCGCCGCATCATGACGGGCGAACGAGAGGAGGGCGCGATGGACGCCAAACAGCTCTTCCTGGACCAGCATGGTGCGGTGCACTCCGCCAACGTCGCCGGCAACAAGGCCTCCGGGGCCGAGCGCGCGTTCGCCGGTCTCACCGACGAGCAGATGCGCGTGCGCCCGCGCGAGGATCTCAACTCGCTGGCGTGGCTCATGTGGCACATCGCGCGGGCCGAGGACATCTTTCTCAACCCGGTGCTCACCGGGCGAACGCAGGTGTTCGACGAGGGCTGGGCCGGAAAGCTCGGCATCACCCGGCGCGACTTCGGGATCGGCATGACGAGCCCGGAGGTCACCGAGCTGACGCGTCAGATCGATCTCGCCGCGCTCCGCGACTATCGCGATACGGTCGGACGCCGCACGCGCGAGATCGTCGAGGGGTTCGACTGGGACGGGACCATCGCCGCCGAGGCGATGGAGAAGGCGGCGGCGCAGGGCGGCTTCGGGGTCCGCACCGAGGGCGTGGTCAAGATCTTCACGGGCCGGCCGCGCGCCATGATTCTCAGCGGCATCGCGCTCATGCACCCGGCGACGCACATCGGCGAGGCGGCGACCGTCCGCAGCGCCGGAGGCTTCGGGACGGGGGTCTAGATGTTCACCGTCGAACCGACCGGCGAGATTCTCGGCGCGACCGTGCGCGGGATCGATCTGTCGCGACCCCTGAGCGACGACGATTTCGGATCGATCCTCGTGGCGCTCGGCGCGCATGGCGTCCTGTGCTTCCCCGGCCAGACGCTCGACGCCGCGGCGCTCCGCGACTTCTCGCGGCGGTTCGGTGAGATCCAGGCGACGTCGGGCGAGTTCCACGACCCGGACGTGCCGGAGGTCGGCATCCTCTCGAACGTCATCGAGAACGGCCGGCCCATCGGGCTGGCCGACGCCGGCCAGGACTGGCACACCGACATGTCCTACAACCAGACCATCGGCTTCGTGAACGTGCTGCACGCGGTGAAGGTGCCGCGGCGCGACGGCCGTGTGCTCGGCGGCACCGCGTTCGTCAACACCCGCGCGGCCTACGACGATCTGCCGTCCGAGGTCAAGCGGCGGCTCGAGGGCATGACGGCCACCCACGACTTCAACAAGTTCTGGGAGAACATGCGCCAGCGCCCGGGCAGCCGGCGCGGCCCCCTCACCGACGAGCAGCGCCGCCGCCGCCCGCCGGTCGTCCATCCCGTCTTCCTCACCCATCCGATCACGGGACGGCGGGTGCTCTACTGCAATCCCGGCTACGCCATCCGCATCAACGAGCTGAGCGAAGCCGAGAGCGACACGATGCTCGCCACGCTCATCGAGCATCAGCTCCAGGAGAAGTTCCAGCACGTCCACACGTGGACGGTCGGTGACGTGCTGATGTGGGATCACCTCGGCACCCTTCACAACGCCATCGCCGACTACCGCCCCGACGAGCCGCGCCTGATGAAGCGCTGCCAGGTGATGGCCGACAAGATCTTCGACCCGGACTTCCAGCGCAGGTTCCTCCCCGAGCCGGCCGCGCGGTAGCCCGCGAAATGGTTGTGGAGGAGCGCCACGGCTTTGCCGCGGCGCGACGACGGGGGGCTTGGGGGGCCCGTGGCTAGGCCCCCCATGTCCGCGATCGGCGGCCTGCTGCCGCCGCTGCTCTCCACCCTCGACCGCGTCGAGTGGGTGCAGCGGCATCTCTTTCCGCCGCTGGCCCCCCAGCTCGTGGAGGAGCTGGCTCCGCGGATCGAGCTGGTGGCGGAGCCGCTCGCCGCCCTCGAGCGCGCCGACTGGCCCGACGATCTGAAGTTCATGCGGGAGCGCCTCGTCGACGTCGGCCGGCGCACGCTGGATCTGATCGCCGCGTTCGTCGAGGCCTCGGGGCCACGGCGCGCTCCGATCGATCTGTACCGCGCGCTCCGCCGCTTCGCGCCGCTGCAGGAAGCGCTCTATCCGCTGGCTCCCCTCTTCGAGGCGGTGAGCCGCTGGTTTCTGGAGCCCGCCCGGCGTGACGACCACGAGCTCGTCGCGCGACTGCGCGCCGGGGCGCTACGCGACGATGGCCCCAAGGTGGGCGTGCGCCACGGCGCCAACGACCGCGACACCCGCGGCGGCTTCTCGCTCTACGTCCCGGAGTCGTGGGACGGGACGACCGCGATGCCGCTGATCGTCGCCCTGCACGGCGGATCGGGACACGGCCGCGACTTCCTGTGGACGTGGCTTCGCGACGCGCGGACGCGCGGTGTGCTCGTGCTCTCGCCGACCGCTCGTGGCCAGACGTGGTCGATCATGGGCGGCGAGGACGTCGACGGCCCCGCGCTCCGTCAGATGGTGGACTTCGTGAAGGAGAACTATCCGGTCGACCACTCGCGCGTGCTCTTGACCGGCATGTCCGACGGCGCGACGTACACGTTCTTCCACGGTCTCCAGGCGGACACGCCGTTCACCCATCTGGCCCCGGCGTGCGGGATCCTGCACCCGGTGCCCCTCGCGTACGGTCTCCCCCACGCGCGCGACCGGCGGATCTACCTCGTCCACGGCGCCCTGGACTGGATGTTCCCCGTCCAGAGCGCGCACATCGGTCGCGACGCCCTCGTCGCCGCCGGCGCCCGCGTCGTCTACCGCGAGCTCGACGACCTGTCCCACGTCTACCCCCGCGACGAGAACCCCCGCATCCTCGACTGGCTGATGGGGAGCACTAGCCCGGAATAGTCGTCTTCACGCCGCGATCTTCATCGAGGCCTCCGGTCCTGGAGGCGAATGTAGGTGACGGGCGGCGTGTGCTTCTTGAAGCGCCGGCGCAGCGCGGTGCTGAGCTTGCGAAACGCGGTGACGGAGAGGGCCACGCCCCTCGCGTCCAGGGCCGCGGCCACGTTGACGGTCTTGCCGATCACGTCGTAACGCTTGTCGCCGGCGGGTCCGAACGGCCCGGAGACCACCGTCCCGAAGTGCGCCTTGACCACGAGCCGGCACTCCCAACCCCGCCGGGCCATCGACTGGTCGACCGCGTCCTTCAAGCTCAGCAGGCTCTCGACGCCGCGGTCGACGTGGGATTCGTCGAAGGCGATGAGCAGGGCGTCTCCCATGCACTTGAGCACGCGGCCGCCGGCGTCCTGTACCGACGCACCGACCTGCTCGTAGAAGGCGTCGAGGGCGTCGGCGATCTCGACGTCGTCCACGCGCTGGCTCTGGACGGCGAAGCGGGTGAGGTCGACGAAGACGATCAGCTGGGACGTCTCGGAACGGGTCTCGGACATGGCGCTCCTCCGTGTCGAATGGTCTGACGTCGGCCCGGGGGTCCGACCGTATCGGGAGTGGAACGCAGGCCCGTCCGTCCTGCAGTGGGGCCAGATTAGCGCGCCCGGGGCTGCCTCATCAAGAAGATGCACGGGGCCGTGGTTGCGCTATCCTGTGGCCCAAGATCAGGTCAGAGGGGGGACGAACGATGGCGTCGAACGGCACCCGCTTCAACGTCGGTGGCGTGCTCCTGCCGCGGCCCTTCAAGATCCGGCGGCTCGGCCACTTCGGGTTCAACGCGGTCCAGATGGACGCCGGCCGCGACTTCTACACCGCCCTGCTCGGCTTCAAGCCGTCGGACACCCTCGACTTCGGCAAGATGCCGTGGGCGCCGAAGGACAAGGATCTGGGCGACACCAACGGGTACTTCATGCGCTACGGGACCGACCACCACGCGTTCGTGCTCTTCAACAAGCGCGTGCTGGATCATCGCCCCGATCGGAAGTTCGCCCCCGAGGTCACCGTCAACCAGATCACCTGGCAGTGCGGCAGCCTCAAAGAGATCATGGACGCCCACACCTACTTCCAGGAGCACGACGTTCCCATCCAGCGGGTGGGGCGCGACATGCCCGGCAGCAACTGGCACGTCTACGTCTACGACCCCGACGGGCACACCATCGAGCTGTACTACGGGATCGAGCAGATCGGCTGGAACCAGATGAGCAAGCCCACGGACATGTACTACCGCGGGTTCCGCGAGAAGCCGGCCCTGCCCCAGGTCTCGGAGATCACCGAAGTGGCGGAGGCCCTCGACAAGGGCATCGACATCGTGTCCGGCCACCGGACGCGCGAGACGCTGGACGAGACGTTCGACGTCGAGGGCGTCATGCTGCCCCGCCCGTTCAAGATCACCAAGATCGGGCCGGTGAGCCTGTTCGTCGCCGACGTCGACCGCGCGGAGGCGTTCTACACCCAGCACCTCGGGTTCGTCCGCAGCGAGCAGACGGTGTATCGGGGCGCGCGCTGCGTGTTTCTCCGCTGCGGGACCGAGCATCACAGCGTGGGACTCTTCCCGCGTGAGCTGCGCGGCACCCTCGGGCTCTCGGCGCACTCGACCTGCATGTCCTTCGGCGTCGAGGTGGGCAGCTACGCTCAGCTGCGCGAGGCGGTGGCGTTCCTGAAGTCGCGCGGGGTGACGTTCGTGGACTCGATTCCGCCGGAGCTCTATCCGGGCATCGACTACTCGGCGTTCGCGCTGGATCCGGACGGCCACTGCGTGCAGCTCTACTACTACATGGAGCAGGTCGGCTGGGACGGGCGCGTGCGGCCGGCCGCCGAGCGCCGCCGGGTCAACGGCGCCTGGCCGGAAACGCTGGAGCCGCTTTCGGACACTTACGTCGATCAGGTCTTCCAGGGACCGCTGGGATAAGTAGCGGATGATCAGCCGGCGCGCGCTCATCGGCGCGACCACGGCCGCGGCGCTGGCGGCGCTGCGGCCGAGTCACGCCAGGGCCGAGACCCCGAAGCGCGGAGGCAAGCTGGCCCTCCGGCTGTGGGATCCCCCGCACTGGGACCCGTATCTCACGCCGGCCTTCCGGACGCAGGTGCCCTACAGCTTCACCCATAGTCGGCTCATCAAGCACAAGGCGGGGCCGGCCGTGCTGCCCGGCACGTTCGAGTTCGAGGGCGACCTCGCCGAATCGTGGAGCCAGCCCGACGAGCTGACCTACGTGTTCAAGCTCCACCGGGGCGTGCGCTTCCAGCCCAAGCCGCCCGTGAACGGGCGCGAGCTGACCGCCGCCGACGTGGTGTACTCGATGGAGCGGTTCCGCTCCGTGAAGGGCAATCCCCAGGCGTACCTGCTGGCCATGGTCGACAAGGTCACGGCCCTCGACCGTCACACCGTGCAGTGCACGCTCAAGGAGCCCTACGCGTGGTTCCTCGACATGATCGCCAGCCCCATGACGCTGCCCATCGTGGCCCGCGAGTGCGTCGAGAAGTTCGGCGACCTCAAGAAGGCCGAGGCCACCGTGGGCACCGGACCGTGGATGCTCGAGCGTTACCGGCCCAACGTCGGCTTCACGCTCGTGCGCCACCCGCACTACTTCCGATCCGGGCTGCCGCTCATCGACCGCATCGAGGTCACCATCGACGAGGACAACGCCTCCCGCCTGGCCGCGTTCCTCGCGGGGAAATACGACCTGGGCTGGGAGAACGGCGGCGCCATCAACCGCACGGACTGGAACGCGATGCGGGAGCCGCTCAAGCGTCACCGGCCCGGGCTGCGCACGGCCGAGCACCCGAGCAACGTCGTGTACCGGGTCTTCATGCGCACCGACAAGGCGCCCTTCTCGGACGTGCGCGTCCGGCGCGCGATCTCGATGGCCATCAACCGCAACGCGCTCATCGACGCGGTGGCCGACGGATCGGGCTGGCTGAACGGGGCCGTCCCGCTCGCGCTGGGCGACTGGGGGCTCGCCGTCGAGCATATGGGGGACGCACAGCCTTACTACCGGCACAACCCGAAGGAAGCGCAAAAGCTGCTCGCCGAGGCCGGGCATCCCGGCGGGTTCGCCACCGTGATGGACTTCAACAACTACGGCTCGTCCTTCATGGACGACGCGATCGCGCTCGTCCTGAGGGACCTGAAATCGGTCGGCATCGACGCCAAGCTGAACCGGAAGGAGTACGGCGCGTACATCGCCACCACGGCCACCGGCAACTACGAGGGCATGTACTACGGCGCGACCCCGTTCCTCGATCCCGACAGCAGTCTGTACACGAACTTCGCGCCGGGGCACCCGCGCAACGTGGCCAAGGTCAACGACCCGGTGTTGACCGACCTGCTGGTCCGCCAGCGGCATACGGCCGACCCGACCGCGCGGCGTGGCCTGATCCACGACATCCAGCGTCACGCGGCCCTCCAGCAGTACATCATCGAGCTCTACTCGCCGGTGACGGTCTTCGTGTGGAACGGAGCCCTCAAGAACTACGGGCCGAATCTCGGGTACGATTATGGCGGCCGTCTGGTGGCGGCCTGGCTCGACCGATGACACCGTCAGGCGAAGGAGGCAGACGACCATGGCGTTGATCAAAGTGAAGGACCTCGCGTTCGTGAGGCTGCGGGCCCCGGAGCTCGACCGGGAGGAGGAGTTCCTCACCCACTTCGGCATGAGCCGGACCGAGCGGACGCCGACCGCGCTCTACATGCGGGGGACGGACCCGAGCCATCACCTGCACGTCACCGAGAAGGGCGATCCCGCGTTCGTGGGCTTCGCCTACTACGCCGAGGGCGAAGAAGATCTGCACCGGGTGGCCAAAGCTCCCGGCGCCAGCGCGGTCGAGAAGATCGACGAGCCGGGCGGCGGCCAGCGCGTGCGGCTGCGCGAGCCCAACGGCTATCAGGTCGAAGTCGTGTGGGGGATCGAGACGCTGCCCACGCTCTCGTATCACTACCAGCACATGAACACGGGCCCGGAGCCGCTGCGCCGCACCGAGCTGATGCGGCTGCGTC
>DATHGT010000286.1:0-17745 GCA_035317605.1 Candidatus Acidiferrum sp.
GCACCAGAATCGCCAGGGCGATCAGGAACGCGACGTTGGGCGAATCCACCGTTGTGCTCGCCCAGTACGCCGGCAGCAGGAACAGCAGCACGCCGTGGTAGAGCGTCTGGATCGTGTAGTCGGCGGCGCCGAGCACGAAGCGCCCGGTCCGGGTGGTCCGGAAGCCGTCCCGCAGCTGGACGGACGACGCGATGACCAGCCACAGCAGGAGCAGGTAGCCGACGATCCAGGGGGCGTGGGGCAGCTCGCGGCGGAAGACGAAGAGCGTGAGCAGCCCGCCGGCGAGAGACGCGAGCGAGATCCCCCACCGCCGGAGCCAGGCGAATGCCCGCGTCACTCCGCGGACGGCGTGGCGAGGACTTCGGCGATCCGCCGCGCGATCGCGTCCTGGCGCAGGAGCGCGATGCAGTCGAGCACGTCCTGGCCGGCGTTGCGCGTGCGCAGATGCGCGGCGACGAGGCCGAGCGCGGTCGACCGGGTGGCGCCGTCCAGTCCGCAGATCTCGCGCAGGACCCCCGCGATCGAGGGCTCGCGCGCGGCCACTTGCAGGATGACTTCGACGTACTCCGCGGTCGCGGTTTCCACGATCGTCAGCTCACCTTGGCGCCGGGCGGCAGGTCGCGGTCGAGGGTGAGCACGCCGAGCGTGCCGTCGGCGGAACCCGCCAGCAGCATCCCCTGCGACTGCACGCCCATCAGCTTGGCCGGCTCGAGGTTGGCGACCACCACGACTTTCTTGCCGACGAGGTCGGCCGGCGCGTAGTGCTCGGCGATCCCGGCCACGATCGTCCGCTGCTCGTCGCCGAGCGAGACCGTGAGCTTCAGGAGCTTCTTGGATTTGGGCAGCGCCTCCGCCGCCAGCACCTCGGCCACGCGCAGCTCGACCTTGCCGAAGTCGGAGATGGGGATGCGCGACTTCGCTCCATCCACCTGGCTTGGCTTCGCGCTCTCGGCGGACGTCGTCTCTTTCGTCGGGCCCACGCGGGGAAACAGACCGGAGAGTCGCTGGACCGTTGTCCCCGGAGCGAGACCGCCCCAGTTGGCGTCCGCGAGTCGCGGCTCGCCCGTCTGGCCGAGCGCGCCCCGGATGCGCTTCGCCGCGTCCGGCACGAACGGGCTCAGCACGATGCCGAGGCAGTGAAGCGCCTGGCCCAGCTCGTACAGCACCGTCCGCGCCCGATCGGCCTTCGCGGGATCTTTGACCAGGGCCCACGGTTGCGTGGTGTCGACGTAACGGTTCAGCGCGCCGACGAATTCCCACAGGCTCGCCAGCGCCCTCTGGAACGCGAACTCGTCCATCTCCTTCGCGAGATCGCCGCGCGCCTTCCGCCACGCCTCCTCGAGATCGCTCGGCGCCGCGCCGCGCTCGGGCAGACGCCCGCCCTCGAAGTTGGCGAGCAGCGTGGTCGCCCGCGAGACGAAGTTGCCGAGGTCGTTGGCGAGGTCGGCGTTGAGCCGGCCGACCAGCGCCTCCTCGGAGAAGTCGGCGTCCAGGCCGAAGACCATGTCGCGCAGCACGAAGTAGCGGAAGGCGTCGTTGCCGTACTTTTCCTTGAGCGCGAGGGCCTCGACGAGGTTACCGATCGACTTCGAGATCTTGTGACCGCCCAGCGTCCAGTAGCCGTGAACGTTCAGGCGCCGATAGAGCGGGATGCCGGCCGCCTTGAGCATGCAGGGCCAGTAGATCGCGTGCGGCTTGACGATGTCCTTGGCCGTCACGTGCTGGACGTGCGGCCAGTACTTCTCGAAGCGCGGATCGCCCGGACCCCCGAGGGCCGACACGTAGTTGATCAGCGCGTCGAACCACACGTAGGTCACGTAGTTGGTGTCGAACGGCAGCTCGATGCCCCAGGTGAGCCGGGACTTCGGGCGGCTGATCGAGAGATCCTGCAGCGGATCGCGCAGGAAGCCGAGCACCTCGTTGCGATACCGCTCGGGCCGGATGAACCCCGGATGGCTCTCGATGTACTCGATGAGCCACCCCTGGTACTTCGACATCCGGAAGAAGTAGTTCTCCTCCTCGATGAACGTCAGCGGCGTCTGGTGATCGGGACACTTGCCGTCGACGATTTCCTTCTCGGTGTAGAACCGCTCGCAGCCGACGCAGTACTGGCCGCCGTACCGGCCGAGATAGATTTCCCCCGCGTCCCACAGCTGCTGGAGGATCGCCTGGACGATCGTCTTGTGACGCGGCTCGGTGGTGCGGATGTAGTCGCTGTATTCGATGCCGAGCGCGGCCCACGTCTCGCGAAAGACCGCCGAGTTCTGATCGGCCATGGCCTGGGGCGTCACGCCGGCCTTGGCGGCGGCCTGGGCGATCTTGTCTCCGTGCTCGTCGGTCCCGGTGAGGAGCCAGACGTCGTCGCCGGCGAGCCGGTGATAGCGGGCCATGGTGTCGGCGAGGATCGTCGTGTACGCGTGCCCCAGGTGGGGACGATCGTTCACGTAGTAGATCGGGGTGGTCAGGTAGAAGGTGCCCATCAGGAGGCCGGCTTGCCCTCCGGCTTGATGTGGTCGCGCCCCTCCCACGTGAGCTCGGACAGCGGTACCTCGGCCTCGGTGCCGTCGGGGAATCCGACCACCACCGTCTGCTTGAGCACGCGCAGCGAGCGCACCTTGCCGGTCATGCACCCGCCGCCCCCGCACGAGGCCGAGCACGGCGTGTTCACCCGCGGCAGGTACGAGCGCAGCTCCTGGTACGTGGAGAACTCGTAGAGCAGGCAGCACTTGAGCCGGCCGCAGTTCCCCAGGAGCCTGTTGTCGGTGAGCAGCATGTCCTGGGCCTTGGCCATCTTCACCGACACCGGCTCGAACTTCCGCAGGTGAGACGAGCAGCAGAGCTGCCGCCCGCACGGCCCGATGCCGTCGAGGACCTTGGTCGCGTCGCGGGCGCCGATCTGGCGCATCTCGACGCGGCCCCGGAACTCGCGGGCCAGCTCGCGGACGAGGTCGCGGAAGTCGACCCGGTCCTCGGCGTTGAAGTACACGGTGAGGCGCCGGCCCCCGGCGGTCATTTCCACGTCGATGACCTTCAGCGAGAGCCCGCGCTCGCGCGCCATGCGCTGGCAGGTCGTCACGGCCTCCAGCTCGCGCTCGCGCCGCTCGTGGTGCTCGCTCGCCTCGCGCTCGGTCGCGAGACGCACCACGCGACGGTAGAGCCGGTCCCGCTTGAAGTCCGGCAGCGCCCGGCGCGGGCGGCGCACCTCGCCGACCGCGGTGCCGTTGGCGGTCTCGACGACCACGAGGTCGCCGACGTGCAGCGTCAGGTCGCCCAGCTTGTAGTCCTCCGCGGACTGGCCCTGGCGCAGGCGGATGCCGATCAGGAACTCGACAGCCTCGCTCGCCGCTTCGTTCGCTTCGTTCGCTTCGTTCGCTTCGTTTTCTTCGGTCATGCTGCCCCCAGCGCCAGACGGCTGGCGACGATCTCGACCGTCAGCCTCGGTGTGACGTTCACGGCTAGCGCCTCGCGCGCCTCCCGGCACAGATCGATGGCGGCCAGGATGCCGTCGAGGGTCCAGCGTTCGGCCTCGCGAGTGATCACGTCCACCTGACTTCCGTGGATCAGCAGCCCGAGGGGACCGCCGGCGCGGGCCACCAGCAGATCGCGCGCGAACAGCCACAGCGCGTCGACCACGCGCTCGGCGCGCTCGCGATCGCGGTCGAAGGCCTGCGAGCGACGGAACAGCGCCTCGACGCCCTTGTCGCGGACCTCGGTCAGCAGCGCGACCGCCTCGTCACGGACGCTCGCCTGGCCGTCTTCGCGCGGGGCGAAGCGCACGAGCTGGCAGCGCGAGATGACCGTCGCCGGCACCGCGCGGGTGCGCGCGAGGATCAGGATCAGCACCGTGTGGGCGGGCGGCTCCTCCAGCGTCTTGAGGATGGCCTGGGGCGTTTCACCGGTCATCCGGTCGGCGTCGTCCAGCACGAAGATCTTCTGGCGCGCCATGACCGGCCTGAGCGCGGCCTCGTGCTCCAGCTCGCGAATGGCGCCGATGCGAATGGCCCGCGCGCCCTTGGGATTGCTCTCGGGCGGCGTGGGCACGATCACGTGCAGGTCGGGATGCTTTCTCTCGGCGCCGAGCCGACAGCCGCGGCACTTCCCGCACGCGACACCGGTCTCGCGGAGCGGGGTCTCGCAGAGCAGCGCCTGGGCGAAGGCCAGCGCGGTGGTGGTGCGCCCGCTGCCGGGCGGCCCCACGAACGCATAGGCGTGGGCGACGCGCCCCGTCCTCAGCGCGCTCATGAGTAGCGCCACAGCGCGCGGCTGGCCCTCGATCGCCTCAAGCGCCATCGAGGTACTCCTGCATGACGGCATCCACCTCGCGCGCGACCTCGGCCGGCGGACGCGCGGCGTGGATCAGCCGCACACGCTTGGGCTCGGCGCGACGGATCTCGAGGTAGCCGCGGCGCACTCGCCGATGGAAGGCGAGCTTCTGGCGCTCGAAGTGATCGAGCCGGCGCCCCCGGATGCGACGGAAGCCGTGCTCGGGCGGAAGGTCGAAGAGCAGCGTGAGGTCCGGCGCGAGCCCTCCCGTGGCGTGGACGTTCAGCTCACGGATGAGATCGACGTCGACCCCGCGTCCGTAGCCCTGGTAGGCGACGGTGGCGTCCGCATACCGATCGCAGAGCACCACGCGTCCGTCGGCGAGCCAGGGGCCGAGCTTCTCCCTCACGTGCTGTTGGCGCGCGGCCATGAACAAAAACACCTCGACCAGCGGCTCCGGTCCGAGCTCGAACGAGCGGCGCACGGCCTTGCCGAGCTCGGTGCCGTCGGGCTCACGGGTGCACTCCACGCGATGCCCCCCGCGCGCGAGCGCTCGCGCCAGACGCGCCATCTGCGTCGTCTTGCCCGCTCCCTCGACACCCTCGAACGTGATGAAAATCCCCCGCACCAGCAAACTGTAGCACGGGGTCGCGGGGGCGGAGCGAGCTACAAACCGTGAACGGGAAAGATCAGGCGGCGGATCTGATCGATCTGGCGATCGGCGTATTCGCGGGCGTGCAGGCAGCGGTCGCGATCGGGCGGGGCCGCCGGATCCCAGAGCGAGCGGGAACGGAAGCGGAACCACGCGGCCTGCTCGAAGAACGCCGGCGGGATCTCCGCGGGCAGCTCGACGTCGTTCATGAGGGCCCAGGCGTGGGTCCAGGCGCGGGCGACGTTCTCGAGGTCGTAGCCGCCGCCGCCGAGGGCCAGCACGCGCGGAGCGAGCGTGAGGATGCGCGCGACGGCCCCGCCGAAGCCCTGGATGTCGAGGGCCAGGTGAGTGAGCGGGTCGGTGCGATGCGAATCGATGCCGAGCTGGGCCACGATCACGTCGGGACGGAACTTCGTCACCAGCGGCGGCACCACGGCCTCGAACGCCGGCAGATAGATTCCGCTGCTGGTGAACACGTCGAGCGGCAGGTTCACCGAGTATCCGACGCCTTCGCCCTCGCCGGCTTCGTCCACGAAGCCGGTGCCGGGGAAGAGCCGGTCGCCGCGCTCGTGGGTGGAGATCGTGAGCACGTTGGGGTCGTCGTAGAACGCGAACTGCACGCCGTCGCCGTGGTGGGCGTCGATGTCGACGTAGGCGACCCTGAGTCCGCGCGATCGGAGATACAGGATCGCCAGCACCGCGTCGTTGACGTAGCAGAAGCCCGACGCCCGGTCGCGCATGGCGTGGTGCAACCCGCCGGCGAAGTGGAACGCGCGCGCGACCTGGCCGTCGGCGATCAATCGCGCCCCCAGCAGCGAGCCGCCGGCGGCCAGCCGCGCGGCGTCCCAGATGCCGGGAAAGACCGGGTTGTCGCCGGGACCGAGACCGTAGCGGCAGGCGACGGCCGGGGCCACCCCGCTGTCGGAGGCCTTGAGCACGTCGAGATACTCGCGGGCGTGGAATCGCGCGAGCGCGTCCTCGCCCGCGGCATCGGGCGCCACGAGCCGCATGTCGGGCAGCGCGGTGAGGCCGTAGGCCTCCATGAGCCGCCACGTGAGCCCCAGGCGCTCCATGCGCAGCGGATGCTCCGGCCCGTAGTCGAACCGCGCCCACTCGTCGGAATGCACGAGGGCGGTCTTCACGTCGCCCGCTTCCAGTGCCCGGACTTGCCCCCGGACTTCTCCACGAGCTGGATCTCGGCGATCGTCACGCCCTTCTCGATGGCCTTGATCATGTCGTAGACCGTCAGCGCGGCCACGCTGACCGCGGTCAGCGCCTCCATCTCCACGCCGGTCTTGTCGACGGTCCGCACACTCGCTTCAACCAGCAACTCGCTCCGGCGTTCCTCGGGCGTGAACGTGATATCGACGCCGGTGATGCGCAGCGGGTGACAGAGCGGGATCAGATCGGAGGTCCGCTTCGCCGCGAGCACGCCCGCGGTCCGCGCGACCCCGAGCACGTCACCCTTGGGGGCGTTGCCCTCGCGGATCGCGCGCAGCGTGGCCGGCAGCATTCTCAGGCGGGCGCGCGCGACCGCCTCGCGGGCGGTCTCGGGCTTGGCGGAGACGTCCACCATGCGGGCGTCCCCGCCGGGCGAGAGGTGGGTGAGACCGCGGAACGACGTCCCCTTCCCGTTCCGCGGCATGATGGTTTACCTGAGTCCGGGTGGCGTTCAGGCCGTGACGGCCCGCGCCTGGCGGATGATGGTCTCCATCCGGTCCTTGGCCATGAGCTTCAGCTTCTTGAGCTCGGTGATCCGCCACTGCTGCTCAGCCGAGAGCGGGGACGTTTGCTTCAACCCTTCCAGCTCATCGTCGTGGTGACGGTGCTCCTCGCGGAGACGCCGGAATTCCTCGTTCTCGGCCGTGAGTTTTTCGATGAGGGTCTCCTGATCCATGCGGGTCTCCCCTTTCCGACATCTGGGGTGAAAAACAAACAAGCCAGCGCGCGTCGTCGCCGGCTCGTTGGACTGCTCTCGTTTTTTGGTACCACCCCCGTCCACATACTGCTGGTTGCGGGTCACTGGTTTATAGCCCCTTCTCCGCTGGGGTGTCAAGGCATGCCGCATCGCGGAGCAGGTGGGCGGCGGTGGCCTTGAAGACGGCGGTGACGTCGGCGCCGGGGGCGAGTCCCAGCTCGTCGATGGACCGGGGGGTGACCGCGGCGACCAGGGGGAAGCCGCAGTCGACCACGACGTGGACGTGGGGGGGCGAGGCGCGGACCTGGACGACGCGCCCCCTCAAATGGTTGCGGGCGCTGCTGGCCACCGGCCGGTCCTCCGGCAGCGTCAGCGTCACGTCCTCGGGGCGGATGGCCACGCGGACGCGCTCGCCCGGCGCCGCTGACGCGGCGATCTCCAGCGCCCGGCCGGCGACCTCGACCGTGACCGTCCCCGCGCCGGCCGCGGTGACCTCGCCGGTGACGATGGTCTCCACGCCCACGAAGCGCGCCACCTCCTCCGACACGGGCGCGCGGAACACGACCGCGGTCTCGTCGACCTGACGCAGGCGTCCGCCGATCAGCACCGCCACCCGGTCGCCCAGCGCCTGCGCCTCCCCGCGATCGTGGGTGACCATCACCGTGCTGACCCGATCGTCGCGCAGCACCGCGGCCAGCTCGGGGATCAGGGACGCGCGCGCCGGAGCGTCGAGCCCCGAGAACGGCTCGTCGAGCAGCAGCAGCTCCGGCTCCAGCACGAGCGCGCGGGCCAGCGCGACGCGCTGGGCTTCGCCGCCGGACAGCGTGGTCGCGCGGCGGTCGGCGAGGGCCGCGATGCCGAAGCGATCGAGCCAGTGGGCGGTCCGCTCCCGCCGCTCGCGGGCGGGCACCCCGCGAAAGCGGAGCCCCAGGGCGACGTTGTCGGCGACGGTCATGGAGGCCAGCAGGGGCTGCTGGAAGACGATCGCGATCCGTCGCCGGATGTCGCGGACCTGGCCGGGCGCGATAGCCCGGCCGCGCCAGCACACCCGACCGGCGGCCGGGCGCTCGAGCCAACCCATGATGCGCAGCAGCGTCGACTTGCCGCTGCCGTTGGGCCCGATGATCGCCAGCACTTCGCCGGGCCGCGCCTCGAGCGCGTCGAGGGTGAGGACGGCGACGCCGTCGTAGGTGACGCGCACGTCCCTCAGAGACACGAGCGGGTGATCGGCGTGAACGGCTCGCGCCGCGGCCGGCCCGATCGGGCTGCGAGCCGCCTCGCTCATGCCGGCAGCACCTGGATCGAGCCGCGATGGATCGAGAACTGCCAGTGGAGATCGCTCTCCAGCTCCAGGATCTCGTGGACGAGCCGCGGCACCTGGACTTCGAGGTCGTAGTCGCCCTGCGCCGGCGGGCCCGGCTCGTCGAGGCGGATCGCGAGCGTCCAGATCGTGCCGAAGTTCGTCTGGCTCACCACGGTGCCCGTCATCAGGTTCATGTGATGGCGATCGGGAGCCTCGCGGTCCTTTCGGATGAGCCGGACGTACTCGGGGCGGATGAAGAACGCGATGGCGCTCCCCGTCGGGGGCAGGTAGGCGCGGCTCGGCGAATTCACGGCCTCGAGCGTCTGACCGCGCCAGCAGAGCTGGATGCGATCGGTCGCGGCCTTGAGCACGGTGCCGTGCAGGATGTTGCGGATGCCCATGACGCGCGCCACCTTCTCCGAGGCCGGCTGCCACAGCCGCTCCGACTTCGGCGCCGACTGGAGCACGCACCCGCGCTCGTAGACCACCACGCGATCGGCGAGCTGATAGGCCTCGGAGAGATCGTTGGTCACGACCACCGTGGTCTTGCCCCACTCGCGGAGGGTGCGCGCGAGCTCGTCGCTGAGCCGGGGGCGCAACGCGGCATCGAGCGCGGAGAGCGGTGCGTCGAGCAAGAGCAGATCGGGGTCGGCGGCCAGGGCGCGCCCGAGCGCGACACGCTGCCGCTCTCCGCTCGACAGCTCGTGGGGACGGCGTTGCTCGAGCCCGCCCAGGCGGAGCCGCTCGACCATCAGCTCGATGCGCTCGCGATAGAGCGCCGCGGGCCAGCCCTTGATCCCGAAGCCGATGTGCCCGGCCACGGTCAGATGCGGAGACAGGGCGTAGCCCTGGGTGACGTAACCGACGCGCCGCGTCCGGGCCGGACGGTCGATTCCCGCCGCGGCATCGAACCAGACGGCGTCGTCGAGCGTGACGCGTCCGGCATCCGGCCGCAGCAGGCCGGCCAGGCAGCGCAGCGTCAGGGTCTTGCCCGAGCCAGACGGCCCCGCCAGCGCGACCACCGGCTCCGGCGCCCCCCACCCGGCGTCGAGCGCGAAGCCGGGAAGTCGCTTTTCGAGTCTGACCGTGAGCACCGCGCGCTCAGTCGCGCACGCCGGACATGGTCATGCTCGACGCTGCTGGATCGAGGTCAACACCCAGTTGACGAGGAAGATGAGCACGAGCAGCAGAAAGGCCAGCGCGATGGCGACGTCGAAGTTGCCCTTGGAGGTCTCCAGCACCATCGCGGTGGTGAGCGTCCGCGTCTGGCCCTTGATGTTGCCGCCCACCATCATCGAGGCCCCGATCTCCGAGATCACCCCGCCGAACCCGGCCATCACCGCGGCCAGCATCGGCAGCCGCGCCTCGCGCAGGACGATCCACACCATCTGCACGCGCGAGGCGCCGAGCCCGAGGAGCTGAAGACGAAACGGAGCCGGCACCGCGCCCACCGCGGCCAGCGTGATCCCGGTGACCAGCGGGGTGGCGATGAGGGCCTGGGCGATCACGATCGCCGCCGGCGTGTAGAGGATCTCCCAGCCGCCGAGCGGTCCGCTCCGCCACAGGAGGAGCGAGACGAACAGGCCCACCACGACCGGCGGCAGCCCCATGCCCGCGTTCACCGCGCTGACGACCAGGCGGCGCGACGGGAAGCGAGCCAGCGCGAGCAGCGTGCCGAGCGGGATGCCGATCACCAGGGCCACGCACGTCGCGGTCGACGACACCAGGAGCGACAGCGAGAGGACCGACCAGATTTCCCGGTCGCCCCCGGTCAGCAGCACCACCGCCTGGCGCAGGGCGTCGGCGAGGAGGTCCACCGAGTTCTAGGACACCGCGGAGGATCGAATCACGGGGGGAGTATATGCTCCTCGAAGCATCCATACGAGGGCGGCGGCGGATCACACGCGCGAGGCCCGGCCGGCCCAGTACGGCTCGCGGAGCACGCGCTTGACGAGCTTGCCCGCGGTGTCGCGCGGCAGTGCTCCGTGGAACGAGACCTCGCGCGGGATCTTGTAGCCGGCGAGGTGGGCCCGCGCGAACGCGACGATCTCCTCCGCGCTGGCCGCGGCGTCCGGCCGGAGCTCGACGGCCGCGTGGACGCGCTCGCCCCAGTCGTCGTCGGGCACGCCGAAGACGGCCACGTCCGCCACCGCGGGATGACGATGGAGCGCGTCCTCGATCTCCGCTGGGTAGATGTTGGCGCCGCCCGAGATGATCATGTCGCGCTTGCGGTCGCAGATGTGGACGAAGCCCTCCTCGTCCACCCACGCCACGTCGCCCACCGAGAGCCAGTCGCCGCGTTGGGTCTCCCGCGTGGCGTCCGGCTTCTTGTAGTACTCGTCGAACATGGCGGGATGGCGCCGCACGAACAGCTCGCCCGGCTGTCCGGACGGCAGCGGACGCCCGTCGTCGTCGAGGATGGCGATCTCGACGTCCGGCGCCGCGCGCCCGCACGAGCCGGGTTTGCGCAGCACGTCCTCGGGACGCAGGATCGTGTTCACTCCCAGCTCGGTCGAGCCGTAGAACTCGTAGAGGACCGGCCCGAACTGCGCGATGACCTCCTCCTTCACCCGCATGGGACAGGGCGCGGCGGCGACCACGATGACCTGCATCGAGCTGACGTCGTACCGCGCGCGCACCGCCGCCGGCAGCTCCACGATGCGCTTGAGCAGCGTGGGCGCCATGAACGTGCTCGTGCACCGATGATGCGCGATGGCGGCCAGCGCGGCCTCCGCATCGAACTTCGGCATCACGACCACGGCGCCTCCGAGGACGAGCGCGTAGGTCGCGAAGGCGCCGGGCGCCGAGTGGTAGAGGGGGCCGGCCGCGAGGTGAACGTGCTCGCGCGCGAGGTCCAGCGCTCGGAGCGTCGGCAGCACGGCTGACTGGTCGACACCACGGCGGAGCGCGCCCTTGGGCTTGCCGGTCGTGCCGGCGGTGTACGTCATGGAGCCGCCGAGGTTGCCGCTCTCGTCGCCGGGCAACGGCGTCCGCGGCCGGGTCGCGAGCAGATCACCGAGCGGGGTGGCCCACGATGGACGTTGCCCTCCCAGGCTCACCCAGTGGCGGACGCGACGCGCGCCGTCCCGGATCTTGTCCACGAGCGGGATGAACGCGTCGGCCACGAAGACGAGCGCGGCGTCCGAATCGTCGAGGACGTAGGCCGCCTCCTCCGCGTTCAACCGGTGATTCATGGGCACCGGAACCAGACCTGCCCCGCGCGACGCATTCGACGCCAGCACGTACTCGATCGAGTTCGGGCTGTAGACGATGGCGTGCTCGCCGCGGGCGAGTCCGAGATCGACGAGGGCGCCGGCCAGGCGGTCGCGCTGGTCCCCGAACTCCCCCCAGGTGAGCCGGCGCTCACCCTCGACGAGCGCGAGCGCGTCCGGCTTGCGAGCGGCGTGGGTCGCGATGGCATCCACGGGTCTTCCTCCGCGCGTAAGTCTAACCGAGCCGGTGGACGCGTCACCGGGCCGGCGTCTTGGCGGGTTGACCCGTCGACGGCGGGGCGGCATGATCGGGCCGTCGAGCGGCACGTAAGCGTCCGGCGGCTCGGGAGAGTCGAACAGTCAGGAAGTACGAAGGAGGCCGCGCATGAAACGCATCGTCGCGTTCGGACTGATCCTGGCCGGACTGTTCGTCGCCCCGAGCGTGGTGCTCGCGGGTGGCCCCGCCACCGGAGGCTCCACCGTACTCAGCGTCCCGTATCGCGGACCCAGCGTGCTGGCCGTCCCGTATCGGGGGCCCAGCGTCCTCGCCGTTCCCAATCACGGTCAACCGAGCGTGCTCGGCGTCCCTCAGAGGCCGGCCTACCTCCAGCATTTCCTCCATCCCGGCCACGTGGCGCCGCGCCAGCCCGTGTGGATTCAGCCCCAGTGGGCGTGGAACGGCTGGCATTGGGTGGTGGTGCCGGGCTACTGGGCCCGGTAGCGCTTCACCGGGGCGGAGCCGAGCGGCGGACCGCGCCGCGCGAGATCGGAATGTCGTTGATCTCGACGCCGTCCTGGGCCAGCGCGTCGGCGATGGCGTTGGCGAGGGCGGCGGGCGGTGGTCCGGCCGAGCCCTCCCCGGTGCCCTTGAGCCCGAGCGGGTTCAGGGGCGAGCGAGAGTCGTGGCCCTCGACGTCGAGCGAGGGGATCACGTCCGCCCTCGGCAGTCCATAGTCCATCAGGGTTGCGGTGAGGAGCTGACCGCTCTCGTCGTAGACGATGCCTTCGGTGAGCGCCATGCCCAGGCCCTGGACAACCCCGCCGTGGGCCTGACCCTCGACCAGCCGAGGATTGATCTCGCGTCCGGCGTCGTGGACCACGTGATACGCGAGGACCGTGACCGCGCCGGTCTCGCGGTCGACCTCGACGGTCGCGGCGTGCACGCCGCCCGCCCACGTGACGCTCTCGGGTGAGAAATAGCGGATCGCGCTCAGGCCCGGCTCGCCGAGCCGGCGCACGACGTCCGGCCGCGACGACAGGGCCACCAGCGCCCTGAAATCGAGCCCGCGGTCGGGGGCACCGTTCACCTCGGCGCGGCCGTTCGCGATCACCACGTCGTTCGGATCGCATTCGAGCGCGTTCGCGGCCAGTCGAGCGGCCTTGTCGCGAACGGCCTCGGCGGCCTGGGCCACCGCGTTGCCCGCGATCACCGCGACCCGGCTCGCGTAGGTGCCCGAGCCCGCCGGGAACCGCGCGGTGTCGCCGCCGCTGACCTCCACGTCGTCGACGGAAACGCCCAGGCGCTCGGCGCACACCTGGGCCATCACGGTCTCGTGGCCCTGACCCTGGGACGGCGGGCCGATGGTCACGCGCACCCGGCCGTCGGCCTCGATCGTCACCGACGCTCCCTCGTGGGGGCCGACCGCCGTGGCTTCATTATAGGTGGCGATCCCGAAGCCGAGCCGGCGTCCGTCGGCCCGCGCCGCGCGCTGGGTCTCGCGGAAGCTCGCGTAGCGCGAGCGCTCGAGGACCTGATCGAGGAGCGCCTCGTAGTCGCCGGAGTCGTAGATCACCGGCATGCCGTCGCGGTAGGGGATGCCCCGCCTGAAGGGTAGCGCGTCGCGGGCGATCAGGTTGCGCCGCCGCAGCTCGACCGGGTCCAGGCCGAGCTCGCGGGCGGCGATGTCGATCAACCGCTCCACGGGGAACGTCGCGTGCGGGCGGCCGGCCCCGCGATAGGGCGCGGTCGGCGCGGTGTGGGTGACCACGAGCCGGCCGCGGCAGCGGAGCGCGTCGAACCGATAGAGCCCGGGCAGATGCGTGGCGGTGACGTTGGCGACGACGCCGCCGCGGGGAAGATAGGCGCCGCCGTCGACGAGGAAATCGTCGACGAGGGCCAGGAACGTCCCGTCGCGGCGGAGCGCGAGGGTGGCTTCGTGGAGCTGGCCGGAGGCGTGCGTGGTCGAGGCGAAGCTCTCGCCGCGCGTCTCCGTCCAGCGCACGGGTCGGCCGAGCCGCCGCGCCAGCGTCGCCGCGATCACCTCTTCGGGATAAACCGGTCCCTTGCAGCCGAAGCCGCCGCCCACGTCGGGGGCGGTGACGCGCACGGCCTCGACCGGCGTCCGCAGCGTCTCGGCCACGCGCTGAGCCACCACGTAGGGAATCTGGGCGGTCGACCAGAGGTGGAGCGTGCCGGTCACCGCGTCCCACCGCGCGGCCACCGCGCGCGGCTCCATGGGCGCCGCGCTCATCCTGGCGAAGCTGAACCGACGGGTCACCACGAGGTCGGCGAGGCGCAGCGCCGAGTCGGTATCGCCGAACCCGAGACTCACGGTGGCCGCGAGGTTGGTCGTCCACTCCGGGTGGACGAGCGGAGCGCCGGCGTGCACCGCGCGCTCGGGATCGATCGCCGCGGC
Source organism: Candidatus Acidiferrum sp. (assembly GCA_035317605.1). Classification (GTDB taxonomy): domain Bacteria; phylum Methylomirabilota; class Methylomirabilia; order Rokubacteriales; family CSP1-6; genus DATHGT01. The sequence continues at coordinate 13,985 of DATHGT010000286.1, forward strand.
CAGCGGCTCGTAGTCGACGGCCACCGCGGCGGCGCCGTCGGCCGCCGCGTACGCGCTGGTGGCGACGACCGCGGCCACCGGCTCGCCCACGAATCTCACCCTGCCGTCGGCGAGCGCGGACTGACGATAGGGCTTGAGACTGATCGCCGCGACCGGCGGCGGCGGCAGGACGCCGCGAAGCTCCGGCAGGTCGTCGAGCGTGAACACCCCGACCACGCCGTCGATCTCGCGGCTGCGCGTGGCGTCGATCGACACGATGCGCGCGTGGGCATGAACGCCGCGGACGATGGCGAGATGCAGCGCATCCGGCAGGCGCAGGTCGTCGACGTAGCGCCCGCGCCCGGTCAGGAACCGGGCGTCTTCTTTCCGCTTGATCGACGTGCCGATCATCCGATCTCCTCCGGGCCGCCAACCCGACGTACGATAGCACCGGGGAGGAGCGCGCATGCTACCCACGCATGGACGGTACGAATACTCGAGCATCACCAAGCGGCCGGATTATTCGTGGCCGGAGGGGCGGCGGCTCGCCGTCTACGTCGCGCTCAACATCGAGGCGTTCGGCTTCGGCGTGGGCAAGGGCGCGGCGATCGCGCCCCCGGACCAGGCCCAGAGCCACAGCATCTTCAGCTGGCGCGACTACGGCAACCGCGTGGGGATCTGGAGGATCTTCGACCTGCTCGACGAGCTCGGCATTCCCGCCGAGGCTCAGATGAACACCGAGGTCTACGAGATGGCGCCGGACATTCCGGAGCGCCTGCGCAAGCGCGGCGACGAGATCCTCGGCCACGGCGTCACCAACTCCGACGAGCAGGGGCACCTGCCCGAGGACGAGGAGCGCGCGCTGATCGAGCGGGTCACCGCGACCATCGCGCGCCACGAGGGCGCGCCGCCGGTCGGCTGGATGAGCCCCTGGCTCTCCAACAGCGCGGTGACGATGGACCTGCTCCAGGAGGCCGGCTACCGCTACGTGATGGACTGGACGATGGACGACCAGCCGATCTGGCTCCGCACGCGCCAGGGACGCATCCTGGCCCTGCCGTATCCGATCGAGGTCAACGACACGCGCGGGATCGTCTGGTACCGCTATTCGTCGGCGGAGTTCGCGGACCTGATCGTCGACCAGTTCGACGAGATGCTCGAGCAGTCCGCGCGCCAGCCCCTGGTGTGTCCGATCTCCCTCCACCCGTTCGTCACCGGGCGCCCCTACCGCATCCGCCAGCTGCGCCGCGCGTTCCAGCACATCCTGGCGCACCGCGATCGGATCTGGCTCACGCGCCCGCGCGACATCTGCGCGCACGTGGAATCGCTGCCGCCGGGAACGGTCCCGGGTCGTTGAGGCGGCCACGCTGAAAAAGCTCTCTGAAACCCCTCTCCGGGGACTATCGTCGCTCATGGGCCGGGTGGCGGCGGCGCTCGTGTTCGTGCTCGTCGCGCTGTCTCGGGCGTGGGGGGAGACGACGCCCACCGAGTCGCTCCAGGAGGTCTTCGCCAAGGCCAACGGCGTCCTCACCGATCCCGACTCGGAGGACCGGCCGCTCGATCGCCTGCTCGCCATCCGTAAGCTCGTCAACGACGCCTTCGACTTCAAGGGCGCGGCCGAGCTGGCCTCGGGCGATCACTGGCTGGCCCGGACCGCCGCCGAGCAGGAAGAGTTCACGTGGCTCTTCAGCGACCTCCTCGAGCGCGCGTTCCTCTCGCGCATGGCCGCCAAGGCGAGCCTCGACGGCGGCACCAAGATCCGCTACCTCGACGAGACGATCGAAGGCGCCACCGCGCTCGTGCAGACCGCGATGGCCCGCCGCAACGGCGGCGAGCTGTTGCTCGACTACCGTCTCGTCGATCGCGAGGGCGCCTGGAAGATCCGCGACGTCGCCATCGACGGCGTGAGCCTGATGGCCAACTACCGCGCCCAGCTCGACCGCGTCCTCGGCAACGCCTCGTTCCCCGAGCTGCTCAGCCAGATGCGCGCCAAGGTCGGCGTGGCCGACCAGCCCGAGGCGCCGGCCCCGGTATCCCCCGCGCCGGCGCCCGTGGCGACCATCGACGTCCCGGCTCGAGCGGACACGGCGACGGAAACCACGGAGGCCGCGGACAGCACGACGGCCGCAGACAGCACGGCGGCGACGGAAACCACGGCAGCCGCGGAGGCGACGGCGGCTACGGAGGAGACGAAGGTGGCTACGGAGGCGACGACGGCCGCGGAGTCCACCGCAGCCACGGAGCCCACGGAAGAGCCGAAGGCGGCTACGCAGGTCACGGTCGCCGCGGCGACCACGGCAGCCGCTGAGCCCACCGCGGACACGAAAGAGATCGCGCCGCCGATACAGATGGTCTCGATCGTCGACGTGCCGCTTCCGGCCCTGGAGATTCGCCTCGCGAGCCTCGCGCCGACGATCACGCTGCCCAAAATCATGCGACCGGCGGCCTTCGCGATCGGGCCGGCGTCACCGCCGTCCGAGGAGAAGATGACCCCGCCGTCCACGCCGCCCCCAGCCGTGGCGACTCCTCCGGTCGCGAAGTCGCTCGCCGCGGCGACCCAGCCGGCGGTGAAGCCACCAGCGTCACGCACCGTCACGACGCGAGCGTACTGGCTCCGGATGATGACCGCGGGAACGGCGGATGAGGCCAACCGACTCGTGAACCGACTCCGCGACGCGAAGTTCCCCGTGGCCGTGGCCCGCACCCACGGAGGCGGCAAACTCCGGGTCAGCGTCCGCGTCGGACCATTCCGCGACGCCGAGCAGGCCGTCCTCAATCTCCTCGACCTCCAGACCAAAGGCCACAACCCCCACCTCGTCGCCGAACGCGACTGATCGAGCCGCGTAGTATAGTTTCGACGCCCGATCCACGTCGTGCGGCCGGATGGTTGCCGCGAAGGGGAGAGCCTGCATGAGCGAGACGCCGACCTTCGGACGTTACGCCGAGATTCCCGTCGACCAGATGACGAAGGAGCAGCAGGAGGGGTACCGCTTCCTGATCGACGGGCCGCGCGGCCGGTTGCCCGGACCGTACAAGGTCTGGGTGCACAACCCCAAGCTCGTCCGCGCGGCGGCGCCGCTCGGCACCCACTTCACGCCCGGCCAGTCGACGCTGTCCGAACGGGAGCGCGAGATCGCGGTCGTGGTCATGACCAGCAAATGGAACTCGGCCTATCCCGCGGCCGCGCACGAGCGTCGTGGCAAGGAAGTCGGCCTCCCCGCGGCCACCGTCGAGGCGATGGTCAACGGCCAGCCCGTCTCGTTCACCGACGCGCGTGAGCAGGTCGTGTACGAGATGGCGGTCGCGCTGGCCAACGGCCGGCTCGTGTCTCAGGGGCTCTACGACCGCGCGGTCAAGACGCTCGGCCACGAGAGCATCACCGACGTGATCGTGCTCATGGGCTACTACACGTGCGTCTCGCTCACCATGAACTTCTACGCGGTGCCCGCCGGCAGCCCCGGCCTGGCCCGCTGAGGCGCGCCATGGCTCGGCTCCGGATCAATCCGCTTCACCCCTCGATCGGCGCCGAGATCGCGGGCGTCGACCTCGGCAAGCCCCTCGACGAGTCGACCCGGCAGGGGTTGGTGCGCGCGCTGGCCGATCACCTGGCGCTGGTCTTTCACGATCAATCGCTGACGCCGGAGCAGTATCTCGAGGCGGCCTCGGTGTTCGGGCCGCCGATGGAGCAGCACTACTCGCAGCACCACATGCCGGGCTTCCCGCTGATCGGGATGATCTGGCACCGCAACGGACAGCAGCCGGCGGAACGTTGGCACACCGAC
>DATHGT010000287.1:0-24268 GCA_035317605.1 Candidatus Acidiferrum sp.
TGTGCCGGTCGTCCGCTTCGAGGGCGTGCCGGGCGAGTTCAGCCAGCACGACTTCGGGGACGTGATCGTACGCTACGTCACCGGGGCGACCGAGCGCCTCCGCTTCTTCGCGAGTCGCTTGAAATGGAGCCGCTTCGCGCACGTCGTCGTGGTCCCCGACCAGCGCGTGGAAGCGCTCGTGCGCGCGTTGCTGCGTGGCCTGGAGGCGTTTGGTGGGGTGCCGCTCGTCACGGTATGGGATAACCCCAAGACCGTCGTGATCGAGCGGCGCGGCGACCGGATCGTGTGGAATGCGGTCTTCGGGCAGGTCGCGCTCGACTACCGATTCGCCCCAGAGCTGTGCTGGCCGCGGTCGGGGCAGCAGAAAGGCGCCGTCGAGAATCTCGTGGGCTGGGTGAAGGGGAGCTTCTTCAAGTGCCGCCGGTTTCACGACCGCGCCGATCTGGACCGACAACTGGCGGAGTGGCTCGACGAGGGCAACACTCGCCGCCCCAATCGGGCGACGGGCGAGATCCCGGCGGTGCGGCTGGCCCAGGAGCGAGCGCGGCTGCGCCCGCTGCCCATCCCGGCCGCGGCGTATGCGCTCACGCTCCCGGTCGTCGTGAGTGCGCAGGCCCGCGTGCGGTGGGACGGCGGCGATTACTCCGTGCCCCCCGAGGCCATCGGGCAGGCCGCGACGATGCACCTCTACGAGGCCCGCGTCGAGATCGTGCTCAAGACCGGCGCCGTCATTGCCTATGCGCGCGGCCAGGGCCTCCACATCGCGTCCACGCATCGCACGGCCATCCTCGAGCAGGTCCGGGGCCGGCGCGGCCGGCTGTACTTTCAGCGCCAGAGCCTCTGGGAGGTCGGGGCCGACGCCGAGACCTGGCTCACCGAGCTCGTCCATCGGCGGCCCGCGTCGTGGCGCCAGGACGTCGAGGCCTGCTTCACGCTGCTACAGGACTACGGCCCCGCGCCGCTCGGCGCGGCCTTCGCCTGGGGTGTGCGCCACGGCGTCATCGGCGCCGAGTACGTGCGGACCCAACTCGCCCGCGTGGCGGTCGGCGCATGACGGCGCCCATGACCGCCGACCGGCCGCCCGCCATCGATCTCGATGGGCTGCTGCGGCGCTTGCACTTGCCGACGGTCCGTCGGCTGTATCCCGACCTCGCGGAGCGCGCGGAGACGGAGGACATGACGTATCGCGATTTCCTCGCCGTGCTCATGGCCGAGGAGACCGCGCATCGGGCTCAGACCCGCATCCAACGCTGTGTGCGGCGCGCCCACTTTCCGTTTCTCAAGACCATCGACGAGTACGACTTCACCTTCCAGTCGGCGATCCGGCTCTCGCTGCTCGGCAGCGCCCTCGGCCCCGAGTTCATCACCCAGGGCCACTCGCTCGTCGTCAGCGGCCCGAGCGGTACCGGCAAGACCCACCTCGCCGTGGCCATTGCCTATCGCGCCATCCAGAACGGCGTCGACGCGTACTTCACGACCGCGACGGCGTTGATCGACGAGCTGTCCGTCGGCTCCCGACGCGGGAAGCTTCGCCACGTCCTCCCCACGTATACGCACCCCGCGGTCCTCGTGATCGACGAAGTCGGCTATCTGAGCTACGGGCCCGATGCGGCCAACGTCCTGTTCCAGGTCGTGAACGATCGCTATCTGCATCAGCGCCCGATGATCTTCACGACGAACAAGCCGCTGGCCGCCTGGGGTCGCGTCTTGCACGATCCGGATCTCGCCGAGGCCATTCTCGACCGGGTGCTCGAGCGGGGCCGCCATCTCGAGCTCCGCGGTCGCTCGTATCGCACGCGACACACGCCGCTTGACCTTAACCCCGCTCCAGAGTCACCATCGCCCCGACCTAGCCGAATTTCCGGAAATCACCCCGCAGAGTTTCCGGAACCCACATGGCCGAACGCGAGGAACATGGGCGAGCGTGCGACCTGCAACGCGGCGTTTAGTCGGTTGGTGGCCGAGGGAGTGGGACTGCATGCCGACGATCTGGCGAAATCGCACTGGCTGGAGTCGTTGTACGCGATGACGCTCGATCAGAATCCCAACTTGACGAGCCTCTGTGGCAGTTGGGATGACTGGCACGGCGATGCGACGTGGTGCCTGGCGAGGATAACCCGCAGCGCGCGATTGATCTCGTGGCGGGCACGCCTGAGGCGGCGCGCGGCACTTTGCGTCGTGGCTGCTGGTGGCATTTCTCCGGATCAGCCATGCAACTGCCTCGGTTCTCCGCGTCGGGGCGTTTGACGAAGCAATGCCACAGCGAATGCGCATGGTCGGGTTTCGCGCGAGAGGTCGCGGGTCGATCAAGAACGCGCCAGGGGTGGGAGATCCTTGGTGGCCTCGGAAAGCAGTAGGGAATCGGGACGGCTTTCCAGATCACGTAACGGCGGATGCGCGCTTTCATTGGGTGCCGGGTTTTCGATCTGACTAAAGCCGGCCTGCCTGAGGAACCGGCTGAGTTCTTCCTCGTCATAGAGCCAGCAGTGACCCCACCCGCGCATGGCTTCGTTCAGCATCGCGCAGCCCGTCTGGATGTGAGCGTTCTCGGGGCGCCGGAGCCAGTCCTGGTCGCGCCAGTCGTCGGAGAGGTAATGGCCAACTATTGTTCGTAGGGAAGGCATGGCGATCCGGAGGACGCCGCCGGGCCGAAGCAACCGAAGGCACTGTTGCAAGAACACGTGCACTAGGGGCAGGGGCAGGTGCTCCATGAAGTGCTCGCTGTAGATGTAGGCGATCGATCCGGAAGGCAATGGCAAGGGGTCCGCAACGTCCCAAGCCAGATCCACGAGACCATCTGAAGGGTATCGGTCCGCGTTCGTCCAGCCCTCCAGTCGCCGTGTGCCGCAGCCGACGTGGAGCATCTCGACGGTCTGCAGTCTGGAGCAAGCCCGCCGCAACCGCGCTCGCCGTACCTGGACTTCGATGGATTCGAAGAGCCTGGCGATTCGATGGAGAACGGAACTGGGCTTGGGAAGGGTGACACGGCGCCCCATGCGCGGATTCTAGCGTATCCCCTCCGCGCGCGGAGATCCGCGTCGGAGCGGCCCTGCCGAGTGGCGGTCAGTTTCGGTCGGCCTCGAGGTACAGCGTCTCGAATGCATGCTCGGGGTCGTCGAGGCAGAGGTCTGGCAGCGAGGACTCGCCGCTCGCGTAGCGTCGTATGTTGCGGAAGCCGACCGCGGAGAGCTCCTTGGCGAGCGTCTCAAAATCCCAGGCGAAGCGATGTGCGCCGCCCATCCTGAACATCTGATTGATGACCTTGATTCTCGTGTCGAGCGGGTCGGTCGGATTTCCAATGTTTCGGGCGGCGTCGAAGAAGGTGCCGTCCCGCCTCGCGTAAGCCCGCAGGTACAATTCGGCATCGGGCACCCCCAACCGTATTCGGCCGCGCGGCGACAAGACTTGGAAGAGGTTTCGGATCAGTGCCTTCGCGTCGTCGAAGTCGAGATGCTCGAGAACGTGCTCCGTGTACACGAGATCGACCGCGCCAGGATCCACGGGGAGCGGGTCGCGGAGATCCCAGCGAAGATCGAGGCCGGGTTGCTCGTAGGCATCGATATTGACCCAATCCGGGCGGGCTCTCCCACCGCAGCCGAGGTGGAGCCTTAAGCCACGCTGCCCTCGGAAGGAGGCCGCTCCTCTACGGCGGTGGTTGACGAGTCTCCGGCGAGAGAGTTGCCAGTCTCCTACAATCCGGTTCCAGGTTGATGGAGAGAGCAGCTTGTACGCGAGACTAGTCGTGGGCTTCATGGGAGGTAAGCCGCTGTCGCGTCGTGCTTGAAGCCGCTTCGACTCATCTGTTGATCGCCCCGAACTTCGACAGCGCCCGTCGAGCCTCCACGTTACCGGCCTCCACCTCTGCGGCCGCCTGATACTTGGTGAACGCCTCCACCCGTTCGCCTACCTTTTCGTAGGCCCTCGCCAACGCCAGCAACGCCTCGACGTTCTTCGGCTCCGCGGCCACCACCGCGCGCCACTCCGCGATCGCCTCATAATACTGCTCTGCCTCCCACAGGTGTGACGCCAGTCGCATCCGATACGCAGGCTTGGTGGCGTCGCGGCTGACGGCCTGCCGATAGGCGGTCAACGCTTCGCCGCGTCGGCCCAGGCCGTCGAGCGCCGTTCCCATGTAGAAGTGCGCCGCGGCCTGGTCCGGGGCTTGCGCGGTGACGGCGCCCCAGACGTCGAGCGCTTCGGTCCAGAGGCGATGGTCGTTGAGATGGCGACCGAAAGCCAGCTGGTAGCGGAGCGGTGCGAGCTCGGTCGCCCCGTCGCGGTGGGCGGCGATGAGGGCTCGGAGCCTTCGTTCGTCGGCGTTGAAGGGCGGGCGGCGCGAACCGTGTTCGGCCTGGGCGGCGGCCAGGGTGGCCGCCTGGCGATAGTCATTGACGGCGGCGGCCGGGTTCTGCAGCGCGACAGCCCCGGCGCGCGTCAGATGAAGCTCCGGGTTGGCAGGATCCAGGGCGAGGGCGGTCTCGATCGTGGATTTCGCGCCCGTGGGATTGGCTCGGTGGAGGTGCAGCCGCGCCAGCATCCATAGGGCGAGGGGTTTCTCGCTGCTGGTGGCGATGTCGACGGCACCGCGATACACGGCCTCGGCATCGGACAGCCGGTTCTGAGCCTCGAGCCAGTCGGCAAGCTCCAGCTGATCCACGAGGTGTCGCGGCGCCAGCGCGATCCACTGAGCGGTCGAGGGCTGCAGGACGAGCAACCAGGAAGCGAGGCTTCGAATCCAGGTCGGGTCGCGCTCGATCGCCGCGCTGGCCGCGGCGAGCGCGATGCCGATGTCGGGCTGGGGTGGCGAAGCCGCGACTCTCGCCAGCCTCGCGTGGTGGTAGCTGTAGCCCGGGGCCAGCGAGACCGCGCGCCGGAGGTGGGCGATCGCCTGGGCGCGGAACACCGGGGCATTGGCCGGATCGCGCTCGGCCAGCCCTTGCAGCGTCAAGCCGAGCGTCTCGTGCGTTCCGGAGTCCGTCGGGCGGAGGCCCAGCGCCCGGCGGGCGTCGCGGGCCGCCCGCTGGAGATCCTCGACGGGCTGCGACGACGTCACGCGGCTCGCGGGACCTTGCGCGCTCGTCGCGCGAGTGTGTAGCAGCCGGGCCCGACGCAGCAGCGCCTGGACGTTGTCGGGATCGATCTTCAGCGCTACGTCGAGCACGCTCAGGGCACGGCTGGCCGACGCTCGGCTGCGTTCGACGAGCGCGTCGTCGAGCGCTGCTCGTAGCACCACGAGGGCGATGAGCGCGGCCACGACCGCCGAAACGGTGATGGGTAGCCACGCTCGCGGACGGCGCGGCGCCTCGGTCAGCATCGTCGCGTCGTCTCGGTGGTTTCTGAGAAAGCGCGTCTGGAGCGCCACGTGAGCGATGCCGAGCAGGGTGGCGGCGGTCAGGCCGTTGGCGGGAATGCGCGCGCTGAAGTCGAAGAGGCCATGTACGCAAAACGCGATCAGTCCGGTGGCGGCGCCGAGCGCGATCCCCACGCTGAAGGGGTCGGTCCGATGCTCCGGTCCGAGTAGATGACGGTGCAGAAAGCGAAGCGCGCGCCCCAGGGCCCAGATCAGGAGCAGGCCTCCGATCACCCCGGTCTCCACGACGAGCTGCAGCGCGTCGTTGTGGGCATACGGGTAGGTGTACGTATCCGGTGAGAGGGCGAGCGGCTGGTACCACGGATAGATGTCGCGGTAGGCGCCGAGGCCGACGCCGAGCAGGGGAAAGTCCCGTACCATCGGCAGCGTGCTTGCCCACTGGATCACGCGACCCCGATAGGTGTTGCCGGTCACGCGCTCCACGAGCGGGGTGAGTCCGATCCAGCCCGCGTAGCAGAGGGTCGCGATCCCGAGCGTCGCGATCGCGACCAGCGTCCAGCGCACGCGCCCCAGGCGTGCGAGCCCGCCCAGGAGCGCCACCAGGGCGAGGGCGAGACCCAGGAGGGCGCCGCGGCTGAGCGTGAAGATCAGCGCCACCGCCATGACGACGAGCCCGACGGCGGGCAGGTATTGGCGGAGCGCGTGCTCCCGCGCCTTCGGCGTCCGGAGAAGCTCCGTCCACGATCCTGGGGCCGATGTCCAGCCGCGGGCGGCCAGGTAGCCGCCGGCGAGGCACATGATCATGATGAGCCAGTTCGCGAAATGGTCGGGGTTGACGAAGGTGGCGGTGACGCGGCCCCGGTCGCCCTCGTTCCACCACTCGAACCAGCGGGAGCCTCCGAGAAAGTCGAGCAGGCCCGCGAAGGCCAGGACGCTGCCGCAGAGAATCAGCGCTCGAATCAACCACTCGAGCTGCCGCCGCCGGCGAATCGTCACCACCAGGACGACGTACAGGCCGGCGTACGCGAGGAGCAAGATGAGTGACTCCAGGGTCTGTCTCGGGTAGACCGTGCCGAGCGTCCACGCCGGCGTGGGCAGCGCGGCCGCGACGCCGTCAGGGGCGAGTGAGAGGGCCCAGCGGGCGAGGACTCGGTTGCCGATCAGGATCTGGGCGAAGGCCAGCCCCACGAATCCGAGGATCGGAAGGTCGAGCGGACCGCGGCGATAGGGCGGGAGCCGTCCCCTCGCGATTTGCACGACGACGATCAGGACGGAGGCGAGGACGCAGAGCTGGATGCCGGCGTGCGGCCAGCCTTCGTACGACTGCGGCAGCAGAACGGATGCAAACAGGGCAACGTAGAGGCCGAGTATCGGTAGCGTGTTTGGCACGGCGGCGCTCGGGGTCGCGCCGACGGCGGCCCGCCGGCGCGACGACGAACGACTATGTCGTCACAGCCGAATCGTTACTTCTTCGGGCCGCACGGCTTGGTGGGGCAGCTCTTGTCCTTGTCGTTGTCGTTGCCCGTGCCCTTGTCCTTGTCGGCGTCGCTGTCGCCCTTGCCGTCGCCTTTGCCGTCCTTGCCCTTGTCGCCCTGCGCCAGCAGGATCGTCCGAGCGCTGGTCTTTTCCAGGGTCACCAGGCTCACGTTCCCGAGGAATGATTCGGCACCGGGGGCTTGAGGGGACACCAACGATGGGGCAATCAAGAGAATCCCAACGATCACGACGGATGCGAAACGCGCTAAAAGTCGCATGAGCTCCCCCTCGGACGATGGTCGGTACGTATACTTGCGTGTTCCGTAAACAACCGCACGATATACCATTCTAGCATGACCCTGGGTCTGAATCCCGCCCGTCTTTCGCGCATTCTCGGGGCCCCGGCCCGCCTGTTCCCGGCGCTCCTGTTCTTCTCCGGCTACTGCGGCATCTCCTACGAGGTCCTCTACGCGCGGCTGCTGGGCAATCTGGTGGGGGACCAATTCGCCGTCGTGGCCTCGGTGCTGCTCACGTTCCTGCTCGGTATTGGTATCGGCACATTGGTGGCGCACAGGCTCTGGCGCCACCTGTGGTTGATCGAGGCCGGAATCGGTCTCTATGCGGTCGGGCTGACCCTGGCGCAAGGAGCGCTGGACGAGCTGCTGTACCGCCAGCTGCCGGGGTTCGGCTTGGGGCGCGGCTCATCCATGGCGGTGGCGGTGGTCGTGCTGGCGGTACCAGCCTTCCTCATCGGTACCGGCCTGCCGCTGTTCGCCGGTTACCTGCGGGCGCTCGCTCCGCGACGCACCTTCTCCGGCGCCTACGGCCTCTACAATCTCGGCGCTGCGGTGACGGCGCTGCTGATCGAGTTCTTCCTGCTCCGCCATCTCGGCCTGCGGTGGACGACGCTGCTCGTGGCGGCACTGAACGGGGTGGTCGCGTTGCTGCTCATCACGGTCTTCCGCGATGTTCGCGGATACGTCCCTCGCGGTGACGGAGAAGCGCCAATCTCGCGATCCACCCTCGCGGCGTTGGCGCTCGCCAGCGTGGCCTCCGCCGTCTTCCAGCTTCTCGGCGTCAAGCTGGCCGAGTGCGTGGTGGGGCCGTTTCACGAGACGTTCGCGATCGTGCTGGCCGTCGTCTTTGTCGGGCAGGCGGTTGGGTCGGTCCTCGTCGCCACACGCCGCCTGACGTTCGTGCATTGCATGCTGCTGACGCTGGCCGGCCTGCTCGGCCTTCTGGCCGGGATGAAGGGCATGGCCTTTGGGTATGCCTGGCTGTACCCGATGGCGACCGAGCGGTACTGGACAGCGGTCCTGCTCAAGCTGGGCTTCGCGGCCGTCGCTCTCGGTCTCCCACTTTTGGGTTTCGGCGCGACCATACCGGCGCTGCTGCGCGCCGAGAGCAACGTGGCCCGAGACTCGGGCAGGCTGCTCTGCCTGTCGTCGCTCGCCAACGCAGCAGGCTTTCTGCTGATGGGCTTCGTCCTCATGCGCCACATGGATTACGGGCCGATGCTGATGCTCCTGGCGGTGGCCGCGACGGGCGCCCTGGTCGTCGCGACGTCGCCACCGGCAGTGTGGTGGCGGGGAAACGGGACGGTGTCGCCCCGCGCGCGAGCCGTGACGATCGTCTGCGGCGCCGTCATGCTTGCGCTCGTCCTCGTAGCGGGCCGCACGGTCTGGAACGAGGGCCTGCTCTACCTCGGCCACACCGAATTCCGCTCCGTGGACAGCCTCCGTCGCGCGCTGGGCGAGCAGCGACAGGCGCAGGCCTTCAAGGGGTACCAGGACGTGTTCTCGATCAACTGGGTGGAGGGAAGCCCGTACTTTTTCGTCAACGGCTTCGTCAGTTTCCCGCTGGACGGCTTCAGCGAGCAGCTCTCCGGCGCGCTGGGCGCCATGGTGGCTCCGCGCACCGATCGGTCCTTGGTGCTGGGTCTCGGCGGCGGCGCCACGGCCGGCCTCCTCGCGATGATCTTCGAGGGAGTGGACGCAGTGGAGATCAACCCCCTCGTCGTCGAGAACCTGCACCGTATGGCGCCGTGGAACTTCCGCGTCCACGAGCGCCCCAACGTGCGGGTGATCGTCGATGACGGCATGCACGCGCTCCGGCGCTCGGGCACCCGTTACGCGTTGATCGTCAACACGGTCAACACGCCGCTCTACTTCAGCGCCTCCAAGCTCTACAGTCTGGACTTCTTGCGCGCGGCGCGCGCCCGGCTCCAGGACGACGGCGTGTACGTGACGTGGATCGACTCGCGGGTGGGGGAGCGGGGCGTGGAGATCATGCTCAACACGCTGGCCGACGTGTTCGCCGACTGTAGTTTCGCGAGCATCACCGGCAACTACTCGCTGCTCCTGTGCTCGGCCCAACCGCTGCGCCTGCGGCGCCCGCGCGTCATCGCCGAGCACGCGGAGCTGGCCGACTTCTTCCTGGCGCGCCACGGTATCGTCCCCGCGTGGATCCCCTACGCATTCCTCGGCGCGGGGGCCCGCGCGGTCATCCTCGATCGCCGGGGACCTCGCAACACGCTCGATTGGCCCGTGCTCGAGTTCGAGATGGCGCGGCTACGCTACCGCGGCATCGCGGCGTTCAAGCGGCGTCTCCGCGCGCAGGTCACACTCGAGACTCAGGCGGCCATGCTGCAGTCGGCGATGGTCTGGAAACCTGAAGAGCTCATGCAGCACGCGGAGACCTACCTCGGTGAATCGACGGTGACGGACCATTGGAGGAAGTTGACCCGCGATCTGCCCGACTTCACCGAGCGCCGGCGCGAAGCGCGCGAATGGTACTGGCGCCACTACGAGGCAGCGCTCCGGACGCCAAAAGACCGCTGGGAGTTTGCCTCCCGCCTCGCGGAGGAAGGTGCCTGTGAGCGTGCGGCCAGCGCCTTCGCGTTGGCCACGCGCGAGGCCCCGACACTTCCTCGGCCTGAGGCACTGCTGACCGCGTGCCAGGCGCGCACCAAACGGTGACGCCGCACGCCCGGGCGTGTCACGACGGCATCAGCGTCGGAGCCGCTGCGAATCCCCTTCGTCCTCGCCCGCGTCCGTGTTAAACGTCGAGTTTATGACCCGATTAGCTCTCGTCTCTGTAATTGCTGTTGCGGCGCTCATAGGTATCTCGGTTGCGCCTGCCTTGGCCCAGGGAAGACAGGCGACCGAGGAGCCTTCTGCAGCTCCGGCAGAACGGATGTTTCAGCCTCCGCCCGGCGAAATCTTCGGGCCCCCCGACTGGAATTTGATCGTCGGGCCGTTCGGGCCGGTCTTCAATCCTCCCGTATCGAACGCGCCGCTCAACGTCACGCCGACGCTGTCGATTCGCGAGGAGTACGACGACAACATCTTTCGGAATAACCAGAACCGCCGCGCGGACTTCATCAGTGCGCTCACGCCGGGGGTGAGGGTTCTCGTGCAGCAGCCGGGTTATCGCGTCTTCGCTGGCTACGACATCAGCGCCGAGGTGTATGCGAGAAACCCCGACTTGTCGAACGTGGGCGACCGCCAGAACTTCTACCTCGATGCCTCGTACGAATGGAGTTCGCGGTTGACGCTGACCCTCGGCGACACGTTCGTGAGGACGTACGACACCTCTCGGACGAGCGTGCAGGGCATCGCGACCGGACGCGCGCAGGTCACGAGCAACACCATCGCCCCCGGCCTCACCTATGTGCTCACGCCACGCGACACGCTGCGCGTGATGGGTTCATACACCGTCACGCGGGTCGATGAGGCGGCGCAGTCCGAAGCGAGGTCGAACTCCGAGAGCTACGGGATCGATTCGATCCTCACCCACACGTTGACGCCTCGGCTCAACGGGACGATCGGCTACCAGGTCCGCCGCTCAGAATTCGAGGCGGGTGACTCGTCGACCGTGCAGACCGTGCGGCTCGGTGGCACCTATCAAATCACGCCGCTCCTGACCGTGCTCGCGAGCGGCGGGGTGGCCATCGAAACCACTCGCCAGCGCACCGAGGTGACCCCGGTGGCGACCGTGTCGCTCACCCAGCAGTTCTGGTTCGGAGCGGCGAGCGTCAACTACAACCGTTCGGTCGGCACGGCGGGCACGCTCGGGCAGACCACCGACAATCAATCGATCGGGGGGGCACTGGTGGCGACGTCACTCCTGCCCGGGGTCAATCTCATGTTCGCCCCGCGCTACAGCACGACCAAATCGAGCACGGTAAACGTCAAGACGTTCACCGCCGATCTGGCCGCGTCGCTCAACATCAATCGCTACCTCTCGGTGTTCGGCGCCTACACGCTGCTCCTCCAGCGGTCCTCCGGCAGCGCCGGCGGGGTGGCGGGCGACATCGACCAGAACCGGGTGTTCGTCGGCATGCAGGTTCGATATCCAATCGACCTGAACTGATCCTCCTGAATCCGTAGAGCGAATGTTCGCCACGCGACGAGCGGCCAACAGTGCGGCGCGGTGGCCGGAGCCGTCGCTGCGGCTGATGCCGGGCCATGCGCTTCCTCCAAAACGTCGCCTACGAGCACCCTGCGACCCGGGCCGGCTTGCCCGTCGAGCAAGGGCTGATCGTGCGGCTGCCGAAACTCTTGGGCGATCCGGCCTGGGAGGTCATGCTCGTCCCTGAAGAGCTTCGCATCGAAGACTTCCAGGCCGCCTTGGCCCTGTGGCGCTGGCAGCGGCTGATGGACGCCAGACCCGTCGGCCATCACCCGACCGAACCTCCCTGTCGGACCTGTGACGCCGAGCTGGATGCGGCTCGCGCGCCTGCGACCGCTGGGCCGACCACGCTTGACGCCGCGACCCGTGGATGACGACACTCCGATGCGAGATCAGGCGTGAGCCTCGGCGGCGACACCACGACGGCGGTGGCGCAATTCCTCGCTCAGTTCTCCACGACGAGCCGCGCTGAAGCCTTGCACTTGGCTCTGCAGGCCTTGCGCGCCCGAGTCGAACCCGATCGCGTCCTCGCCTGTGAGCTGGCCTGGGAGGTTCATCAACGCGGGTGTTGGAGCCAACTGCGCCGTCGGGATGGCTCCGCCTACCGCGCTCGCCCCAGACCTCGCGCGCTCGACAGCGCCCCGGACACGAGACGTCGCGCCACCGTACGGGAGTGGGCCATCATCCGTCTGGCCGTCATCGTCCGTGCACGGTTTCGCTGCCAAGCCTGTGGCCGCCGAGGACGGCTCGATGTCGACCACCTCATCAAGCGCTCCCAGGGCGGCTCCGACTTCGACCTCGACCGGTTGGTGGCGCTGTGCCGGCCCTGTCACGAGCTGACCGATGCCCCCTACCGAGACGGCCGGCTCGTCATCACCCCACGGGGAGCCGGGACGTTCGAGTGCACACGCATCTGGGCGGCGTCGAAGTGGGAGGGGGCCGCGATGCGGATGCCCGCGGTCCATCGGGCTAAGAGCCTCCTCGATGCCTGACGACACCCGCGACCGTAGCAGCGGTGGACGCCGGTGCTATCTGCACCACGGGCCGTGGTAGGGGACGCCGATGCCCTGGGGGGGGGCGACTCCAAGACTGGGGTGTGTGAGGCCCTTCAGGCGGAGCGACGATTCAGAGGAGGTTCACGACGACGGCGATGATCGCGAGCCACATGGCACTCCCGGCCAGTACGCCGACGAGGATGCCACCAAAGGCATCAAGAGCATTTGCCCGCTCTTCCCACGGATGGACCTCCGTGTCATTGATAGAGACGGCCGCTCTCGTTCTATTCATCGTCCGCGCCCCGAATGCATTATCGGCGCAGCCACGCCCTTCCGTGCAGGAAAAATGTCATGGCCAAGACCGAATGCTGGACGGGAGATTGCTGTGTTTTCCACGAGATAGCTGCTCTTGCCGCATCGGGTGCCGGTGGCGATCACGCGGTCGTCCACCAACGTCGAGCCACACCAGTACCCGACGGTGCTCCGCAAGATAGAGAGGAGCTCGACGAAACCAAGGCTATCTCCCACGAAACCTTCGAGCAGTTGCACGAGGCGGAGGGGCTGTTTCCGAGCGGGTTGTTCTGGTGCGCGTCCGGCCTGAGGCATATGAACGGGGCGGACCGGGCCGACCCGAAGGCGCGGGACGGTGCCGTGATGGAGGTCCGCCGGCTACTCGAGCTCCTGAAAGCGGAGATCGAGGTGCGCCGGCGCACGGCGGCCACGGAGGTCGGGCCCTCGCGGGCCCCGTCGGCCGCGGACGTCGCGCCCCTCCTCGCCGCCGAGGGTTCCTACGGCCGCTACGAGGTCATGTACACCCGCGAGCTCGACCGCGCGATGGACCGGCTGATGAGACTGCAGCAGCGACGAAAGATGGCGCAGGCGTCGGCCCCCGATTTTGCGAAACAAACCCACCACGCCGGGTGAGCAGCCGGGGGAAGTAAGGCGCGGGCCGTCAGTACACCGTCATGTTCAGGCCGACCCGGATGCGGTTTTCCACGAACCCGGTGACCCCGGACTGGATGGAGGAGAAGTCCGTTTGGGTGTAGGTGTAGTCCAGCGTAGCGGCGAGCCCCCGCAGGACCTGATACGAGACGTTCGCGGTGGCGCTCACGGTCTTGTCCGTTCGACGGGTCTGCCCGACGGCGCCCACCCCGGTGAACTCGTTCTCGCGATAGCCGCCGGTGAGGCGGCCCGTCAACAAGGGCGAATAGCGATAGGACACCGAGCCCGAGATGCCCGAGGTCTCCACGATGCCGAAATTCTGACCTTGGGCGAAGGTTTCGGCGAACCCCCGGTCGACCAACAGTCCAAGGACCAGAGGGCCGAGGTAGTAGGTGATGTCGGAGTTGCTGGTCAGCAGTGGTTTCCCACTCGAGCCCGCACTGTCCAATAGGGCAATGCCGATGTTGCCGCGCATGACGAGCTTGTCGGGGACGACGTAGTTGTTGAAGAGCGACACGCTCCAGCGCGTGAAGCTGGTGCGGCCGGCCGCAGCCGTCTGCTCGCGCACCGCGTAGGCGGCGGTCACCCCGGCCGTCCGGTCTTGGGTAAAGTCTCGCGAGAAGGAGGCGGTCACCTGGTGCCCGGTCGTCGTCGAATCGGCCGAAGGCCCGAAGAAGGTCAGCGGAGCGGTATTGGTCACGGTCGTGTCGCTGTCGAGGTACTCGTAGCCCAAGGTCACCGTGTGGATCCGCGCGATCGGGGCCGAGGCTGTCGCGCCTATCGTCTGGGAGGTCGTCGTGGCTTGGACCGAGGTGAAGGTCGCCAGCCGGTAGTAGGCCGTGGTGTCGATAAGGTCCAAGGAATAGGCACTACCGAGCGACAGCAGGTTGCTCGTGAATTCCTGCCGGGTGACACGCAGGTTGAGGCGGTCGGCCAGGACGGGGTCATCGCTTTGGGTGAGCGTGTCGGCCAGGGTGAATTTCAGGCGTGGCGTCGTTTGCCAGGCCAAGTCACCGGCGAACTGGTGGTGGACGCCGAACTCGTTCACCGAGCTGTCGTGGAACCCCGAGAGCGTGTACCTCACCTGCCCGGTGAGAGATCCGGAGTCGAGGAAGACCTGCAGTCCGGGAGAGATCATCGAGCGCAGGTTCGAGACCGGATCTCGGCTCGACCGGTTGAAATTGTCCGAGTACTCCTCGCTCACACCCAGTGTGGGCCGAAAGTCGAACGTCTTCACAGGGCGGCCCGTGGGCGGTGGCGGTGGCACGGACGGCACCGCCACCTCGGGCGCGGTCGGAATCGTGGGCGGAGGGGGCGTCTGTGGAGTGATGTTCGGAGGGGGTGAGACGGTCGGTTCAGCGGGAGTGATCGGAGCTTGGCTGGCTGCGACAGCGGGCATGAAAAACAGCCCTACGGCCAGCCACGTGCCGACTTTCAACGGGCCCCAAGGTACCATCGGCGGCCGGGCCAGGGCTGTCGTCTAGCGCGGGCTTTCGCGAGAAGAATGCGGATCCGCGCTGTACTCCTTGAGCTTGTAGTGCAGGCTCCGGATGCTGATCCCGAGTTGTCTGGCGGCCTCGGTCCGGTTGCCGCCCACCTTCCGCAGCGTGTTGAGGATGTGACGCCGCTCGACCTCGGAGAGGGGAAGGCCCGGCTCGAACGTCGTCACAGGCGGGACGTCGAGCGCCCGAGTGGACACGTGGCTGGCGAACAGCTCGAGCTCGGTCAGCGTGTCGCCCTCGGCGAGCACCACGGCCTGTTCGACGAAGTTTTCGAGCTGGCGCACGTTACCGGGCCACGGCATGTCCTCCAGCCGCTTGAGGGCACGCGAGTCCACCCCGGCGATGGCCTTGCCGTAGAGCGCCGCGAGTTTTTGCGTGAAGTAATCGACGAGGGAGGGAATGTCTTCGCGGCGCTCCCGCAACGGGGGAACGTTGATCATGAAGACGGCAACGCGATAGTAAAGATCTTCCCGGAACGTTCCCTTCTCGACCTCGTGCTTCAGGTCCTTGTTCGTCGCCGTGATGATGCGCACGTCCGTCCGCTTCGGCTTGGTCCCGCCAATCGGGACGAACTCGCGATTCTGGATCACCCGAAGCAGCTTCCCCTGTAGCACCGGATTGAGCTCGCAGAGCTCGTCGATGAAGAGCGTGCCCGTATGGGCGAGCGCGAAGACGCCCTCGCGGTGCTCGACGGCGCCCGTGAAGGCGCCTTTGACGTGCCCGAGCACGTGACTCTCCATCAATCCCTCGGGGATCGTCGTGCAGTCGAGGGTGATCAGCGGACGGTCGCGTCGAGGGCTTACGTAGTGGATGGCGCGGGCGATGAGTTCCTTACCGGTGCCGCTCTCACCGCAGATGCAGACGTTGGCGTCACCGCTGGCAACCTTCTCGATGCGCGAGAAGATCTCGAGGAGCTTCGGCGAGCGTCCGACGATGCCGTGGAAGCTCGCGGACTTCGGGGGGTTAGGGGAAATGGCAGTAGACCCGGGCGGCACCGAGCCCAGGATGACGCGCTGAAGCATGTCTTCGAGTGCTGCGACGGCGCTGGGGCGGACGATACACTCGACCGCGCCCAGTTGGGTCAGCGCGCGCGCGCTCGCATCGAACAGATCGTCGACGAGCGCGATGATTCGGCCGCGATAATCGCAGCGCCGGACCTGCGCCGCGAGCTCCCAATCGTGGACATGCTCCGAGACATTGATGACCAGCAAGTCCGGCTGGCCGCTCGCTTCGAACAAGAGCGGCAACTCCCGGAGCGAACCGGCGACGACGGCCCGCGCCCCCGTCGAGGCCAGCGCCCGATGAACAGACCGGCTGACAATCCGTGTGTGGTCGACAACGGTCACGAGCATGGAACTTGAAGTTTGCACTGTTCGGTGAGCCGGCGCAAGACGAGAAAATGGGGCCGAGTACCGCGACCTACAGCAGGTAGTGCCGAACAATATGCCCACCCCAAGTACTTCGGCGGGGACCTGGCAGTCACACGTCACGTCGTCAGCGGCTGCCCGGACCTTGGAGGAGACGCAAGAGCCGTCGCCATCCGGGTATACTGGGGACCTCCTCATGGGATACAACGCGTGGTTCCAGTGCATCAACGGCTGCCCCGGGGAGTACAGCCTCCTCGAGGTCATCTATCGCTGCCCCACCTGCGGCGATCTCCTGGAAGTCCAGCACGACGTCGACGCCCTGCGCACGCGCTCGGCCGCGGCGTGGATGCAGCTCTTCGACGACCGTTACCGGCGCAACACCTATCCCTACGGGTCCGGCGTGTGGGGCAAGAAGGAATGGGTGGTGCCCTTCGTCGACAACGAGAACATCGTGTCGATGTACGAGGGCAGCAGCAACCTCCTGTGGGCCGATCGCTACGGCAAGCAGATCCACGTCGAGGACCTCTGGATCAAGCAGTGTGGCAACTCGCACACCGGGTCGTTCAAGGACCTGGGCATGACCGTGCTGGTCTCGGTCGTCAAGCAGATGATGGCCGACGGCGTGCCCATCGACGCGGTGGCGTGCGCGTCGTCCGGCGACACCTCGGCGGCGCTGGCCGCCTACTGCGCGTTCGCGGGGATCCCGGCGGTGGTGCTGCTGCCGAAGAACAAGGTCTCGATCGCCCAGCTCGTGCAGCCGCTGGCCAACGGCGCGCTCGTGCTCTCGCTCGACACCGACTTCGACGGCTGCATGGCCGTGGTGCAGGAGATCACCAACGACAAGCGGATCTACCTCGCCAACTCGATGAACAGCCTGCGCATCGAGGGCCAGAAGACCGTGGCCATCGAGATCGTCCAGCAGTTCGACTGGGAAGTGCCGGACTGGATCGTCATCCCCGGCGGGAACCTCGGCAACGTCCACGCCCTCGGTCAGGGCCTAGCACTGATGCACGAGCTGGGGCTCATCCAGCGGCTGCCGCGGATCTGCCTGGCCCAGGCCGAGCGCGCCAACCCGCTCTACCGATCGTTCCAGGAAGACTTCAAGCGCTTCGAGCCGATCACGGCCCAGCCCACGCTTGCCATGTCGATCCAGATCGGCAATCCGGTGAGCTACAAGCGCGCGATCCGCACGCTCCAGCGCTTCAACGGCGTGGTCGAGCAGGCGAGCGAGCAGGAGCTGGCCGACGAGGTCGCGCGGGCCGACCGCACGGGGATGTTCAATTGCCCTCACACCGGCGTCGCGCTGGCCGCGCTGCGCAAGCTGGTCGACCGCAAGGTCATCCGCTCTCACGAGCGCGTGGTGGTCATCTCCACCGCGCACGGGCTGAAGTTCGCCGATCAGAAGGCCGCCTACCACATGGGGACGCTCGCCGACGTGCGCCCCTCGCACCGCAACGTGCCCGTGGAGCTGACCGCGGACGCGCGGCAAGTGGCGCGCGCGATCTCTCGTCACGTCGAGCGGGCGAGACTTCTCGTCTGATGCCGCGCCGGCGCCGGCGGGACAGCGACGTGGAGCCAGGCGAGCGGCCGGCCCAGAGCGAGCCGATCGCGCACGAGCTTCCGGGACCGCTCGGTCCCAGCACCACCGCCGTGCACGGGGGCGAGCCCCGGCCCAAGCCGGCGAACTCGTTGGCCACCCCGATCGTGCAGACCGCGACCTACAGCTTCGCCAACACCCAGGAGCTGGTCGACCACTTCGAGGGCAAGATCGACCGGGTCGAGTACGGCCGCTACGGCAATCCGACCCAGCGCGTCGCCGAGGCCAAGCTGGCCGCGCTCGAGGGCGCCGACGATTGTTTACTGTTCGCCAGCGGGATGGCGGCCATGACCACCGTGTTGTTCGCGATCCTCTCGCGGGGCACCCACGTGGTGGTCACCGATGATTCCTACCGGCGGACCCGTCAGTTCCTGAACCAGACGCTCTCGCGCTTCGGCATCGAGGTCTCCACGGTGCCGGCCGGCGATTACGACGCCCTCGAAGACGCGATCCGGCCGACCACCCGCGCGCTGGTGAGCGAGTCGCCGACCAATCCCTACAACCGGATCATGGATCTCGCGCGCTTCGCCGAGATCGGCCGCCGCCACCGGGTCAAGACCATCATCGACGGCACCTTCGCGACCCCGTACAACCAGCGCCCGCTCGAGTTCGGGATCGACCTCGTCATGCACTCGGCCACCAAGTTCCTGGGCGGCCACAACGATCTCCTGGCCGGCGCCGTCCTCGGCTCGCGCGAGTTGGTGGAGGGCATCCGGTCGCTCCACGCCGTCTCGGGCGCGGTGGTCGACCCGTTCGCGGCGTACCTGCTGGTGCGTGGGCTCAAGACCTTCGCGCTGCGCATGGAGCGCCAGAACGCCAACGCCCAGGCCGTGGCCGAGTTCCTGGCCGGCCACCCGCGGGTGGCCGCCGTGCACTACGCCGGCCTCGCGAGTCACCCGCAGCACGAGATCGCCAAGAAGCAGATGCGCGGTTACGGCGGCGTGGTGTCGTTCGAGGTGCGCGGCGATCTGACCGCCGCCTCGCGCGTGGTGGACGCATGCCGCATCCCGTACATCGCGAGCTCGCTGGGCGGCGTCGAGAGCCTGATCGAGCAACCCGCGATCATGAGCTTCTACGAGCTGACGACGGAGGAGCGTTTGGCGATCGGCATCAAGGACAGCCTCATCCGCTACTCCGTCGGCATCGAAGACGCCGACGACCTCATCGCCGACCTCGCCCAGGCCCTCGACCGCGCGTCCGCCTGACCCTGGCCTCCCGGCTATAGCCCGAGAATGATCCGGACGCGTCGTTCGAGCTCGGTCATCAAGTCCTCGGGCAGGATCCCGATCTCGTGCCGGAACGATTCGTTCGCGACGGCAATCAGTTGCCCAACGAGAAGGTCGCTGTCTTGGGCCAGTCCGCCTTGGCCCTGGGCGGCTCGGAGCCGGAGGATGCCGGCGGCCTCCACCAGACGCGTGGTGGCCGGGATGACGACCGTCGAGGGATACCCCGCCTGGTTGACGAGATCCGACTGGAGCGCGACCGCCGGTCGCAGCTTGCCCGGCTTGGTCCTGACGCGGGGGTTGAAGTCCACGATGTAGACGTGTCCCCGGCGGATCTCCACAGCGCGGATGCTCAGCCCCTGGCCGTCCGTCGCACGATGCCGGCGGGGGCTAGCTCGAGGTTCTCCCGCCGGTCGGCGCTGGCGCAGCGGCGGACCGATTCGGCGATCTCCCGCCGGAGCCGTTCCTCATCGGTCGTCCGCTCGAGCGCGGCCAGGGCGACCCGGATCAGGCCAGACTTGGTAGGGATCCTCAGCTCTTTGCGCAGTCGCTCGATCCGACGTTCCTCTTCCTTCGACACCGCGATCGCTCCCATAACCTCACTCCTTATGCCATCCATTATCGGCCAGATGATAGCAGAGGCAATACGGTATCCTTTGTGAAACGCTCATGAGGACCCCGACCGCTTCGCCCGACACGACGTGAGTGCCCCGAAACTCGCCGCCGCTGCCCTGGCGCTGAGCTTGGGAACCGTGGGTGCGTACGCCGGGCTCATCGCGGCGCTGTCCTTTCCGCTCCCGCCGGCGTGGTACCTGGGGGCGCTGGGGTTCGCGGCGGCCCTCGCCCTGGCCGCGGTGTGGCGAGCGCGCCGGTGGTTGACCGTGAGCGCGTTTGCCGTCTCGGCGCTGTTGCTGGTCGCGGCCGGATTGTTCAACTTCGTCGCGATGCGCGTCCCGGAGAGCCGGCCGCTCGTGGCCGTCGGACAGCCGGTGCCTGATTTCACGCTGACCGATGCCGCCGGGCGCCCGGTGAGCCTGTCTGACTATCGGGGCAAGAAGCCGGTCGTTCTCGTCTTCTACCGCGGCTACTGGTGACCGTTCTGCGTGGCGGAGCTCCAAGGTCTTGGGGCCATCACGCACGAGCTGGAGGCGGCGGGGGCGGAGATCCTCGCGATCAGCCCCGATCCCAACGAGCGCAGCCAGCAGCTCGCCGACGGGCTGCGCGTCAAGTATCGCTTTCTCGCGGACACCGATCTCACGGTGACCCGGCGGCTCGGTCTCGTCCACCAGGGCGGCGGGGCGAACGGCGAAGACGTGCCGCGGCCGGCGACGATCGTGATCGATCGGCAAGGCGTCGTTCGGTGGGCGCTCTTTGCCCACAACGTCCAGGTCCGGCCCGATGCCCGTGAAGTCCTGCGCGCGGTGCGCGGTCTGTGAGCGTATCCTGAGCGGCGAGGGACGCTAGGATGCCATTGTTCAAGACCGAGAAGATAGCGCCCCGGGGGCCGGCCGGCCGCTGGGACGTGGTGATCGGCGAGGAGATGTGCAAGGCGTGCGGGTTCTGCCTGAACGTCTGCCCCGTCGACGTCTTCGCGTATCGCACCGCGACCAACAAGCTCGGGTGGTTTCCGATGTACGTGGCTCACGAAGCGAACTGTATCGGCTGCATGCTGTGCTACCAGATCTGTCCTGATTTTTGTATTGACGTCGCCGTGAAGAATGGAGCCCAGAACTGACATGAGCACGCTGACCCTCGCGCTGAAGGACGGGCTCGTCGCGCCGTGGACGGAGTGGGAGCGGCGGTGCACGCAGGGCCGGCGACTGTTGGAGGCGGGAACGTACGCGCTGACCGAGGGCGCGATCGCCGCGGGGTGTCGGGTGTTCGCGGGATATCCGATCACGCCGGCCACGGACATCGCGGAGTACATGTCCAAGCGACTGCCCCAGGTCGGCGGCTACTACGTGCAGTGCGAGGACGAGCTGGCCGGGATGCACGCGTGCGCGGGAGCGAGCCTCGGCGGCCTCAAGGCCATGACCGCCACGTCGGGGCCGGGCTACACGCTGATGCACGACGCCTACGGCTGGTCGATCACCAACGAGATCCCGCTGGTCGTCGTCGATGCCATGCGCGTGGGGCCGATCAGCGGCATCACCGGCGCGCCGGGGCAGGGCGAGTTCTACATCGCGCGCTACGCCAGCCACGGCGGAAACTTCGAGACCATCGTGCTCTCGCCCTCGTCGGTGCAGGAGGCGTTCTGGCTCACCATCGACGCCTTCAACCTGGCCGAGCGCTTCCGCACGCCGGTGACGATCCTCACCGACCAGGTCATCTCGGACATGTGGGAGGACCTGTTCATCCCCGCCGACTACGATGGGCTCGATTTCGTGATTCCTCGCAAACACAATCTGATGATGCCGTTCTTTCCCGTGGGGAGCGCCGACCTCGACGTGCCGCCGAACGTGATCGGCCACGGCACCGGCGTGTGCGTGTCGGCCTACACGCACACTGAAGAGGGCTACGACATCGAGGAGATGGAGGCGCAGTGGGCGCAGACCTACCGCCTCGTGAACAAGATTCGCCATCACCGCGATGAGCTGACACGCTACGAGACCCTCGGACTCGAGGACGCGGAGGTCGTCGCGGTCGCGTACGGGGCCAACGCGCGGACCGTGAAGACCGGCGTGCTCGAGGCGCGCCGGCGCGGCGTGAAGGCGGGCTTCGTCCGGCTCATCACGCTCTGGCCGTTCCCCGATGAGCTGTTCGAGCGCGACACGCGCTACGTGGTCTGCGAGCTGAACTACGACGGCCAGCTCGTGCGCGAAGTCATGCGCTCCGCGCCGAGCAAGAACACCGTGCACTTCATGGGCAAGAGCGCCGAGCTTCACACGGTCGGCGAAGTCGTGGCGGGCCTCGAGGGCGTGGCAAAGTCCGGCCGCATTCCCGAGCTGCCGTATATCTGGACGGAGGTTCGCTAGTGAACAAGCTCGCGGCGAAATATCTGAGGCCCAGCCAGATCCCGACCAAGGCGTGTCATGGGTGCGGGATCGGGATGATCGAGAACTGGCTGTTGCAGGCCATCGACGAGCTGGGGCTCAAGCAGGAGGATGTGATCTTCGGCACCGGCATCGGCTGCGTCGGGCGCCAGACGTTCGCCACGTGGGGCGGCGACAACTTCGGCGCCACCCACGGCCGCGCCCTCGCCGTCGCGACCGGTCTCAAGCTCGCCCAGCCGGACAAGAAGTATCTGATCGTGGTCGGCGACGGCGACGCCGCGTCGATCGGCACCTCGCACCTGATCCACGCCGCGCGCCGCAACCTCGGCGTGGTCGTGATCTGCGAGGACAACATGGGCTACGAGTCGACGGGCGGCCAGTTCTCGCCGACCACGCCCGCGGGCTACGTCACCAACTCGAGCCCGTACGGGATGGTCGAGCCGCCGTTCGATCCCTGCGACGTGGTGAAGGCGGCGGGCGCGACGTTCGTGGCCGAGACCACGGCCACCCAGTGGCATCAGACCGTGAAGATCGTGAAGAAGGCGCTGGCCAACGACGGCTTCTCGTTCGTCCACGTGCGCTTCCCGTGCAACGAGAACTTCGGGGCCTACGCCCTCGGCACCCGCGACACGCTGAAAAATCTGGAGTGGATCTACGAGCACACGCAGGGCCGCAAGGCCGACGGCACCGAGACCGATTTCACGTGGGAGACCGGGATCAAGCACGACGCCTCCAACAGCCGGCCCGAGTTCTCGAAGATCATGCGCGACATGAATGCGCGGGTGCGGGCGGACGCCGAGGCCAAGGCCGCCAAGCAGGCCGACAAGGGGCACGCGGACGCGCCCGCGGGCCGCGACGGCGGCCACGCCAAGCACTGATGGCCGTCGCGTCTCCGGCGAAGACCCGCACCGAGATCCTGATCTCGGGCTTCGGCGGGCAGGGCGTGATCCGGATGGGGCAGATCCTCGGGCTCTGCGCGATCAAGCAGGGCCATCGGGTGACCATGCTCAAGAGCCACGGCACCGAGACCCGCGGCGGCTACGTCCGCGCCCAGCTCGTGATCGCGCCGGAATACGTCGACAGTCCCGTCGTGGAAAACGCGGACGTGTTCGTGGCGTTCTCGGCGCCGGCCTACAAGAAGTTCTTCGACTACTGCCGCGGTCACGTGCTCTACGATCCCGAGATGGTCACCGAGATCAGAGCCGAGGCGCCGGAGCGCCACGTGGCGGTGCCGGCGACCGCGCTGGCCAAGGAACGGTTCAACAACGTCCTCTTCGCCAACATGATCATGCTCGGGGCGCTCACCCGCCTGGCCGGTCTCGACTACGCGGCCATGAAGACCGCCATGCTCGAGGTGATTCCGCGATTTCACGAGCAGAACCTCGCCGCGATGGACGTCGGTTACACGCTGCCCGCCGTCGCCTCCCGCGCGTGACCCCCGGCGTATGAACGTCGACCGGCCGTGGCACGGCGTCTGGCCGGCGCACGTCCCGAGGTCGATCGAGTATCCGCGGGTTCCAACCTGGTGGTTGCTCGAGCGAAACCTGCCGCGATTCGCGCAGCGGGTCGCGATCAGGGAGTTGGACCACGAGACATTGGCCGAGCGGCGGGTGCTCACCTACGAGCAACTGTGGCGCGCGGTGCGCGGGGTGGGGACGGCGTTGGGTGAGCACGATCTGGGCGCCGGTGTGCGCGTGGGGTTGTGCGTGTCGAACGGGGCGGCGGCGGTCGTCGGGTACTACGCGACGTGGTATGCGGGCGGGGAAGTCGTCCCCGCCAATCCGGCGTCGCGGGAGAGCGAGCTTGTCGAGCAGCTCGGGGACGCCGAGGTCACGCTGATCATCGGGGTCGCCGGCAGCGCGGCCGCGCGCGCGGCGGAGACGCTGGGCGTTCTGTTCGTCGACGTCGACGCGCTTCGAGCGATGGAAGGAACGCCGCCAGGTGGTCCCGGTGACTACCGGTCCGACGAGGACGTCGCGGTGATTCTCTACACGGGAGGCACGACCGGCCTACCCAAGGGCGCGATGCTGACGCATCGCAATCTCGTGACCAACACCGTCCAGTTCGCGGACTGGTACACGTTCGAGCCGGGCGAGGAGATCTCGTTCTGCGCGATCCCGATGTCGCACAGCGGGGGAATGTCGGGAGTCATGAACGTGCCGCTCTCCGCGGGGGCGACGCTGGTCACGGTGCCGCGCTTCAACGCCGCGGCGGCGGCGCGCGCCGTCGAGCGCTATCGCGTCACACGGCTGTTCGGGGTGCCGACCATGTTCATCGCGCTGCTCAACGACGAGGCGGGGCGCTCCACCGATTACGCGTCGCTTCGCGCGTGTCGGACCAACGCGGCGTCGTTGCCGCCGTCCGTGAAGCGTGACTTCGACGCGCTGGTCGGTCGTGAGGTGCTGGTCGAGGGCTACGGTCTCACGGAGACGAGCCCGCTCACCCACGC
>DATHGT010000288.1:0-9034 GCA_035317605.1 Candidatus Acidiferrum sp.
GAGGTCGCCGAACGAGAAGCTGCAGTTGAAGTGGTCGATGTGCATGATTTCCTGCAGCCGGCGGATCTGGCGCACGCAGGTGTCGGGCGTGCCGATGACCGAGAAGCCGTCCAGGAACTCTTCGATCGTCGGCTCGTTGGCGTAGGGCACGGGCATCGCGCGCCCGCTCTCCACGCGCTCGTAGTTGTTGCGCAGGCTCAGCGTCACCCGCATGTTCCAGCGCGCCTGCTCGACCACCGCGCGCGCCTCGGCGTCGCTCTCGGCGACGTAGACCGGCCGCTGCACGCCGACGTGCGGCGCCTGGGCGTGATGATGTTGCGCCAGTCCCGCCTCGAACGCGGTCCGGAACTCGCGCAGTTTCTGAATGGAGACACCGTAGCCGCCGGTGAGCAGGTTGAACCCGCGCCGGGCCGTGGTCGCGATCGAGTCCGGGCTCTGCGCGGTCACCCAGATCGGCGGGTGCGGCTTCTGCACGGGCTGCGGGAAGACCGTGGTCTCGGGAATCCGGTAGTACTTGCCGTCGTAGCTGAACGTCTTGCCCGAGAGCGCCAGCAGCATCACGTCTACGGCCTCTTCCCAGCGCTGACGGCTCTCACCGAGGTCACAGCCGAAGCGCTCGAACTCGTAGCGCTGGTAGCCGCGGCCGAGCCCGACGTCGAGGCGGCCGCCGCTCAGGAGGTCGACGGTCGCGATCTCCTCGGCGATCGTGAGCGGGTGATGCAGCGGCACCACGATGACCGCCGTGCCCACGCGGATGGTCCGGGTCTTGTCGGCCAGGTGCTGCGCGTAGGTCAACGGCCGCGAGAGCAGGCCGTACGTCGAGAAGTGGTGCTCGGCCAGCCACATGTTGCGAAAGCCCAGCTCCTCCGCGGCCTGCGTGATCTCCACCCCGCGCCGATACACGACGTCCGAAGGATCCGCCGAAGGCGTCTGCAGGAGCAAAAACGTTCCGAATTCCATGTTTGTCTCCTCGGGTCAGACTCTGATTTCTACGCGGAGGAGAGCGTACGGGAGTCGGCGCGAGACGGCAAGCCGGTGCGACAATCGCGCCGTGGCGACGACGCCGCGGGCGCCGGAGAGTTGGGAGCGCAACGTCTGGGCGCTGTCGCTTTGCGTGTTCATTGCGTTCGTGGGGTTTCAGTTCTTCTCGCCGTTTCTTCCTCTCTACATCCGCGAGCTGGGGGTGACCGATCCTTCGGCGATCGCGATGTGGGCGGGAGTGCTGGCGGCGGTGACGCCGGCGGTGTCCGGGCTGCTCTCGCCGCTGTTCGGGCGGCTGGCCGATCGGTTCGGACGCAAGATGATGCTGATCCGCTCGCTCGCCGCCTTCACGGTCATCATCGCGGCGATGGGGCTCGTGCGATCGGTCTGGCAGCTCTTCGTCGCGCGGCTGCTGATGGGCTTGTTCGCCGGGTTCACGCCGATGGCGATCGCGGTGGCCAGCGTGTCCGCCCCGCGCGAGCGCGCGTCGGTGGCGATCGCGCGCGTGCAGGGCGCTCAGCTCCTCAGCGTCGCCGTCGGGCCGGCGGTGGGCGGGCTGGTGGCGTCTCACGTCGGTCTGCGCCCGGCCTTCTTCGTCACCGCCGGCATGTGCGTGATCGCGCTGATCGCCCTGATCTTCCTCTTCAAGGAAGCGCGCCCCGAAGCGGCGGCCGGCCAGCCTCGCGCGAGGCCGCGCTCCACGCCGCTCGCCGAGTTCCTGCGCTATCCGCACTTCATGACCGTGATGGCGCTCCTGTTGATCGCGCAGTTCGTCGACCGCGGCCTGTCGCTGCTGATCCCGCTCCAGGTCGCGCACATGCCCGGGGTGGAGGCGGCGGCGACCTCGGGGCTGATCATCGCGGTGGCGGCGGTCGGCGCGACGTTGTCGGCCAGCGCGGTCGCCCGTATCTCGCAGTTCGTGCCGGCCGGTCAGCTCCTGCTCGGGCAGCTGATCGTCGGCGGCGCGTTCTGCGCCCTGATGGCGCTGGCCGAGCGGCGCTTTCCCCTCCTCGTGCTGCGCACCGTGGTGGCGCTCTGCCTGGGCGGGGCGCTCACTCTCGCCTACACGCTCGGCGGCCTGGTCGTCCCCGCGGCCACGCGCGGCGCCGCGTTCGGCTGGCTCGCCCTCGGCGTCCAGATCGGCACCGCGGTGAGCCCGCTCCTCAACGGTTGGGTCGCGGCGACCAGCCTGCCCCGCGCGTACCTCATCAACGCCGCGCTGGCGTGGCTCGGCGCCGGCCTGCTCCTGTTCTTCTCCCGGGATCTCGTGAAACGGCGCTGACGCGCGCTGGTCGGGGTCACTGTCTGATTTTGTCCACTCTTGTCAGAGCGAAAATTCGCGGCGTACACTGCCGGCCATGGGCTCAGAGATGCCTACGCATTTCGACATCGCGGTCCTCATCACGGTCTTCTTTTGCTTCGGCCTCACATGCCTCGGCATCCTCGGCTGGATGGTCTGGGACGGCAAGAAGTCGGCTCAGAAGAGCCACGAGCGCGGCGAGCGCATGACGCGCGCCGTGGCCGGGCTCGTTGTTCAAGAGTCTGAGAAGATCCGGAACCTCATGCAGGATTGAGCGAGTAAGCCTGGTCGATCAGCTCGGCGACGGCGAGGCTGTCGTGGACGCTGGTCGCGGGCGGCGCGCCGCGGCGCCAGCGGTCGAGCGCGTCGCGCAGGCCCGTCAGCGACAGCGGCTCGGGCGGAACCGCGGCCACGCTCTCCTCCCCGTCGGCGGTGACCATTCGCATGGTGCCGTCGATCAATCTCAGGATCGCGTCGCGTCCGGCAACCTTCCACTCGCTGTCGGTCGCGTCGCGCGGCACCGTGTTGCCGACCTCGATGGTGCCGAGCACGCCGCCGGTCGAGCGCAGCAGCACCGACGCGTAGTCTTCCACCCGCTGCCCGAGCGCCGCGTGACTCACCTGCGCTCCGGTCACCCGAGCGCCCTCGCCGGTGAGGTGCAGGAACAGATCCAGTCCGTGCGAGCCGAGGTTGCGCAGACAGCCGCCGCCCACCTGAGCGGGATCGAGCATCCACGGCGAGCCCCAGGCGGGATAGCGCGCCGAGGACGGTCGGTTCACGCGGAAGTACAGATGCGACAGCGGGCCGAACCGGCCCTCGGCGATCATCTGTCTGGCCCGCGCGATGAACGGGTGAAACCGCTGGTAGAGCGGCACCGCGGCAAAGGCACCCCTCGCGGCCGCCTTGTCGGCGACGCCTCGGACTTCCTCCGCGTTGATCCCGACGGGCTTTTCCATCAGGAACGGAAACCCCTGATCGAGCAGATAGTGGGCGGTCTCGGCCATGCCGCTGTGCCGGCCGAGCGCGATCACGAAATCGGGCCGGGTCTCGGCCAGCATCGCGCGGTAGTCCGTGAACGTCGGCGGCTGGCCGAGCGCCGCCGCGCGATGGGCGAGGATCTCCGGCGACGGATCGGAGAGGCCGACGAGGCGGACGTCGGGCATCGTCACGAGGTGACGCAGATAGGCCGCGTCGTACAGCGAGTGCCAGTGGCTCACCTCGATGGCGGCGACGCGGATGGGGGCGCGCATCGTTGACATCGCTCGCCTCGCAGCTTACCAAGGACTCGTCGATGCCTCCACGCAGCCGAACGCTCGGCGATCTCCTGGACGAGGTGGCCACCGCGCGGCCCGATGCCGACGCCGTCGTCTTCCGCGGCGAGCGCTCGAGTTACCGCGCGCTGAAGACGCGCGCCGACGAGCTGGCTCGCGCGTTCCTGGCCGCGGGCGTCCGCCGCGGCGATCGGGTGGCGCTGATCCTGCCCAATCGCCCGGAGTGGCTGATCGCGATGTTCGCGGCGAGCAAGATCGGTGCGATCACGGTGGGGGTCAGCACGTTCTCGTCGCCCCGCGAGATCGCGTGGACCATCGAGCACTGCCGGCCCGCCGCGATCGTCACCCTCGAGTCGTTCCGCGGCCGCAACTATCTCGAGGCCCTCTCCGCGACCTGTCCCGAGCTGGCGCGCTCGGCGCCCGGACAGCTCCGAAGCGAACGCCTGCCGGAGCTGCGCGCGGTCATCTGCGTCGACGAGCGGCGACACCACGGCGTCGATCGCTTCGTGGATTTCATCGCGCGCGCGTCGGAGGTCCGCGAAGCCGATCGCGCCGAGGCCCAGACGGCGGTGGCGCCCGACGATCTCGCGTACATCCTCTACACGTCGGGCTCCACCGCGACGCCGAAGGGCGTGACGCTCGCTCACGCCGGGGTCATCGCCAACGGCTTCGCCATCGGCGAGCGCCAGCACCTGACCGCGGCCGACCGCGTCTGGCTCGCCGTCCCGCTCTTCTGGTCGTTCGGCTCCGCCAACGCGCTGCCCGCGCTCATGACCCACGGCGGCGCGCTCGTCCTTCAGGAGAGCTTCGAGCCCGGCGAGGCGCTGGCTCTCATCGAAGAGCAACGCTGCACGGTCTATTACGGGATGGCGAACATGGCTCGCGCGATCGGCGAGCATCCCGATCGTCAGCGCCGTGACCTGACGTCCATGCGAACGGGGCTGACGATCGGCCTGCCCGAAGACGTCCGGATGACGATCGAGGCCGTCGGCGCGCGCGAGCTGTGCAACGTGTACGGCTCGACGGAAACGTACGGGAACTGCGCGGTCACCGACGCCGCTGACCCACTCGGGCTGAGGCTCGAGACGCAGGGGTTGCCGCTGCCCGGCATGGACATCCGCGTGGTCGACGCGGACAGCGAGCGCGTGCTCGCCCCCGGCGAGGTCGGCGAGCTGCGCGTCAAGGGTCACGTGACACCCGGCTACTACGAAGACGTCGAGCAAACCCGCGCCGCATTCGACACCGACCGCTACTTCAAGACCGGCGATCTCGGCGTGATCCGCGAGGACGGCCGCGTGCAGTTCCGCGGACGCTTCAAGGAAATGATCAAGACCGCCGGCATGAACGTGGCGCCGCTCGAAGTCGAAGCGATCCTCGCCACCCACGAAGCGATCAAGCAAGCCTATGTCGTCGGCGTCCCCGATCGCACGCGCGGCGAGTTGGTCGTCGCCGCGGTCGAGCTACGGGAAGACGCGGAGGCGACGCCGGAAGCGCTCGCCGCGTTCTGCCGCGAGCGGCTGGCCAGCTACAAAGTCCCCACCCGCTTCGTCTTCCGCAAAGCCGACGAGTTCCCCCGCACCCCAACGGGCAAGGTGCAGAAGCCGCAGCTCCGTGACGAGCTGACTCACGGTCTCGACAGCACGGGGACCGCCTCGGTTGATCGCTGATCGGGCTCCACACACAATTAGTGGGTGAATTCGACGGGTGATTCGATAGATTTTGTGGTGTGAAGGGTGAGAAGGGAGAGAAGGGAGACACGCCGATGCCTAAGGACAAGAGCCAGACGCTACAGTACGCGGCCTCGGTCGTCTTCGCGCTCGTCGCGATCATTCCCCTGTTGATGTTCACCTATACCCTGGTCCGCCTGAACGCCCTCCACGACCTCCAGAACCAGATCGCCCTCGGCGTGACTCTCATGGCGGCCCTCACGGGCTTCGGCATTCTCAGGCTCATGGTCACGCGCATGTCCAATCTCCTCTATCTCCTCCATACCGTCCGCCAGGTCGCCGAGCAGGGGGCCGCTCCCGGCCCAGCTGCCGCAAAAGACTTCCAGGTGCCCGGCATCGGCCCGATCCAGGAGTTCGGCCAGATCGCCGAAATGCTCTGGTCTGTCTCCAAGGCCAAAGCGGAACCGTACCTGGGTCAGCGGGTGCTGGTTTCGGTGAGAAATTCCACGCGTCCCATCGCCGGTATCGTGCTCGAGGTGACCAACGACGGCGTCCTCCTCGACGACAATGGGCGGGAAGTGGGAGTCAGCTACCGCCGAATCTCGACGATCGAGCTCGACCGATCTCCCGGTGGCCTGGCCGAAGCGGCGGTTTAGCACAGCTCCCCGCCGGTTGCGTTCCAGGCGCGCGCACTTCGAGCGACCCCTCGGATGAAAGTGGACATATTGTGTGACCAGTATTAGCCTCACCCCATGAAGCAGCTTGCGGCCGCAAAATTCAAAGCCCAGTGCCTGGCTCTGCTCGACCATATCGATCCGGACGGCATCGTCATCACCAAGCACGGCCGGCCCGTGGCGAAACTCGTGCCGGTGGGCTCGGCGCCGATCGACCTCATCGGCAGCCTCAAGGGCAAACTGAACATCAAGGGCGACATTCTGTCGACCGGAGTGCGATGGGATGCTGAATCTCGACACCCACGTCCTGCTGCACGCGCTCGGCGGCGAGCTCACCGCCGCTGAGTCACGGCTGTTGTCCGGAGACGCGTGGAGCATCTGTCCCATCGTGCTCTGGGAGATCGGAAAGCTGGCCGAACTTGGCCGGATCGATCTCGACCTGAATGATCGCGAACTGCAGCGCATGCTCGCACGCGTTCACGTCTGGCCGATCACGCTGGAGGTGTGTCGAGCCATCCGGACCCTCGACTTTCGGGGGGACCCCGCCGACGAACTCATCGCGGCGACAAGCGTCGCTCACGACGTCCCCCTGATCACGCGCGATCGAAGGATGCGACGCTCTCGACGCGTGCCGCTGGCCCGGTAAGCCCAGTCGCGCCAAACCCTCCCCGGTTCAGGGATAGTTCGGGGGGCGCTTTTCCAGGAAGGCGCGAATGCCTTCCTGGAAGTGTTCGCTGGCGCGGACGCGGTTGCCGAGCTGTTGTTCGAGGGCTTCGCGGGAGTGGGCGTGGTCGGCGATGGTCGCGCTGATCTGCTCCTTGACGGCCTGCACGGCGGTGGGGCTGTTGGCGGCGATGGTCTCCGCGGTCTCCAGCGCCCACGGCATCAGCGCGTCGACGGGCAGCACGCGGTTGACGAGACCGATCCGCGCGGCCTCGTGGGCGTCGATCAGCTTGGCGGTCAGCAACAGCTCCATGGCGTGGACGTAGCCGATCTGCTGGACGAGCTTCACGGTGGCGCCGCCGAACGGGTAGATCGACCAGCGGACCTCGGGGAGACCGAAGCGGGCGTGCGGGGCCGCCGCGCGGATGTCGGTCGACAGCAGCAGCTCGACGCCGCCGCCGATGCAGTCGCCGTTGACGGCGGCCACGATCGGCTTGGTGTACGTCCGGTTCTTCAGGAGCGCGTCGTTGACGATGCGCGCGGTCTCTGGACCGGCCGAGAGGTCGCCGCTCACGTCGGCGCCCGCGCTGAACGCGCGCTCCCCCGCTCCCGTGAGCACGATGCAGCGACACGGTCCCCGTTCGAGCGTCTCCCACAGGCGCGCCAGGTCCGCCATCATCGCCCGCGTCATCGCGTTGCGACGCGGCTGATTGTCGATGGTCACGACCACGATGTGAGCCCCGTGGTCGCGCACGCGAATTTCCACGATGCCGCTCAGAGAAGGTTCGGCATGACGACGAGTTTGCCGTGGGCCTTGCGATCGGTGAGCAGGCGGATGGCCTCGATGCTCTTCTCGAGGGGCAGGCGATGGGTCACGCAGGGGGCGAGCTTTCCCGCCCCGTACCAGGCGGCCAGCTCTTCCACCGAGCGGCCGAGCTTGTCGGGCGCGTGCCAGCGGAAATAGCGAAGCGAGGAGCCGAGCGCGGAGCGGTGCTTGACCAGCAATCGATTGGCGGGGATCTGCGGGACTCCGCCCACGAAGCCAATCAGGAGAATTCGTCCGCCCCAGCCCAACGACGACAGCGCGGCGTCGAAGAGATCGCCGCCGACGGGATCGAAGCACACGTCGGCGCCCTGGCCGTCGGTCAGCGCCATCACGCGCTCGGTGAGGTTCTCGCTCGCGTAGTTGACGAGGGCATCGGCGCCGCGCTCCCGCGCCGCCGCCAGCTTCTCGGCGGTGCTGGCGCCGGCGATCACGCGCGCGCCCAGCGCCTTGCCGATCTCGACCGCGGTCAGCCCGACGCCGCCGGCGGCGCCGAGCACGAGCAGGGTCTCGCCCGGCTCGAGCCGCGCCTGCCAGCGAAGGGCGACGTGACTGGAGAGATACGCGATCGGAAACGCCCCGGCCTCGTCGAACGGCATCGCCTTCGGGATGGCGAACGTCTCGACCTCGTCGGCGACGGCCTGCTCGGCGAACCCACCGTAAGCGAGGATCGCCATGACCCGATCGCCCGGCCGATAGCGCGTGACCCCGTCTCCGCAGCGCGCGACCACGCCCGCCGTCTCCAGCCCGGGACTGAACGGCAGCGGCGGCTTGGTCTGGTACTTCCCGGCCACCATGAGCGCGTCGGCGTAGTTGACCCCGCTGGCTTCGACGTCGATCACGACCTGGCCGGGCCCGGGTGTCGGCGACGCGACATCGTCCACGACCAGATCGTCCACCGCCCCCCACGCCCGACACATCACCGCCCGCATCAGCACGCTCCCCGACACGAGATCGCACCGTTCATGAGGGCGCATTCTACTGCGGCACGCGCGGTCATCGTTCAGGGGTTTCGTTGCGATTCGAGTGCGGGCTTGGGGGATGCGGTGAGAGAGAGAGGGTTTGGAAGGGGGGGCAGGAGCCCCCCCTCCGAGTGAAGCTTTACTAGTCGGTCTGCATGCTGTTGAGGTCCATCCCGTACGACGGACCCCAGTTGGTCGTGCCGCGCTCCTCGGAGCCGATGCCGCGGGGCTCGAGGTCGGAGGCGACGTTCTTGCCGCCCTCGGTCTGGTACATCGCGCGCACCTGATCGCCAGGCGTGATGGTGGTGAGCTGGCGGTCCGACACGGACAGCTTGGTGCCGTCGTCGAGGACGATCGAATGATCGGCGCGATCGATGGACTTCACGGTGCCCTTCACTTCGTCAGCGGCGGCGGTCAGCGTGGCGGTCACTAGCAGCGCGGCGGCGATTCCCAGTACCTTCTTCATGATTTCCTCCGTTTGAGTTCGGGTGGTCGATCTCATTTTCGCTGTTGTGCTAAAGCACGTGGCATGCCGAACGTGGTCGTGATACGAACGCTTGTGTTTTCAGGTGGTTACTGGGGTGGGCAGATGTGCTTCGTGGCCGGCTACTGTGGCGAAGCGCCGCACCGGTGAGGCGGGATGGTCGCGGCCGCCCGCTATTTCGGCAGCCGGCGCTCCAGACCGAAGTCGCT
>DATHGT010000289.1:0-5136 GCA_035317605.1 Candidatus Acidiferrum sp.
TCATCCCGCTCGCCTGACCGGCGACCGCGAGCGGCGCGAACGCGTCGACGCCGTCGGCCTCGAACGACCACGCGTCGACGTAGCCGAGCCGCTCGGCCTCACGCGCGAGGTCGGCGTGCTCGGCCAGCGTGAAGCCATCGAGTGGCACCGTCAAACCGAGCCGTTTCATCGACCGACTTTGGGGGGTGCGAGACGCACCCCCCCAAGCCCCCCATGTGGTTCAGCGATCGAGTTAGGACTCGATCGCGACAGCGATCAACCGTGCACCCCCCCAAGCCCCCCACTTGGTTCAGCGATCGAGCTGAGACTCGATCGCGAGGGCGAAGTACCGTCCGAGTCGTTTCCGCGTCCATCGTTCTCGAGCGCATAGGGTACGCTATCCCCTCATGAGCGAAGGCGAGTTCGTGAAAGTGGACGGGTGCGATCTGTGTCGGGCGAAGAAATTGACGCCGTGGTTTCACGAGGACGACATCTGCTGGATAGCGGAGTGCGAGATCTGCGAGGTGCCGATGGTGGTGTGGCGCTGGCACGGTACCACACCGCCGGCCGAGCACGTGACCCACATGCGCGAGCGATTGGGCGAGGTCGCCACCGCGCAGCTCGGCGAGTACTACGTCGATGGCCACATGCGCAACATCCCCGACCACTACCACGCCCACGCCCGGCCCAAGGGCGGCTTCTTCGGCTCCGACGCGAGACGCCGCTGACCCCGTCCCGTCTCGACGGCATCGCGGTACCCGCGCCGGAATCTGCGCGATAATCCGCGCATGAGCTTGACGGTCGATCCGATCACGGTGTCGGTGATTCAGCATCGGTTGCACGCGATCGTGGCGGAGATGGGCGAGGCGATGCTGCGGACGTCGTACTCGCAGATCCTGAACTCCAGCCGTGATTTCTCCACGGCCGTGTGCGATCCGGGCGGGCGGCTCATCGCGCAGGCGGAGCACGTGCCGATTCACGTGGGGGCCTTGCCGTGGGCCGTGGCTTCCGTGAAGGCGTTCTTCGGCGACACCATCCGTCCCGGCGACGTGTTCCTGCTCAACGATCCCTATCACGGCAACAACCATCTGCCGGATCTCACGGCCTTCGTCCCGGTCTTCGCCGACGGGCGTCTGCTTTTCTGGTCGGTGAACCGTTCGCATCAGTCTGACATCGGCGGCGCCACGCACGGCGCGTACAACCCCGGCGCGACAGAGATCTGGCAGGAGGGCATCCGCATCACCCCGCTCAAGCTCTACGAGGCGGGGGCCGTGCGCGAGGACGTGCTCCAGATGATCGCCACCAACGTCCGTCACCCGCGGGACTTCCGCGGCGACCTGGCGGCGATGATCGGGTCGGCGCGGGTCGGCGAGCGGCGGCTGCACGCGCTGCTCGCCGAGTACGGCACCGAGCAGACGCTGGCCGGCGTGGAGGCGGTGCTCGACAGCGCCGAGCGACGCACGCGTGCCTGCATCGCCGGGTGGAAGGACGGCGTGTTCCGCGGCGAGGCCATCATCGACGACGACGGGCGGGGCCATCGCGATCTCTGGATCCGGGCCGTGGTCACCAAGCGCGGGTCGGATCTGACCGTCGACATCACGGACTGCCATCCGCAGGTGACCTCGTTCATCAACTCGTCGTACGCCAACATGCGGGCGTCGGTGGCGATGGCCATCGCGTACCTGATCGATCCGGACATCCCGAAGAACGACGGCACGTTCCGGCCGGTGACCGTGATCGCGCGCGAGGGCACGATCGCGTGGGCCAAGGCGCCCGCGCCCGTCACCCTGTGCACGAACTGCTGTGCCCAGGAGATCGGCGAGGCGATCATCAAGGCGCTGTCGCGGGCGTGTCCCGAGCGCGCGATGGCCGGCTGGGGCCGGCGCTTTCGCATCGCGCTCCAGGGGAGGCATCCGAAGACCGGGCGCGGATTCATCTGGCACATGTTCCAGGCGCGGCCGGGTGGCGGCGCATCGTCGGCGGGCGACGGCTGGCCGGGCGCCGGCGAGTGGCAGGCCGCTGGCGGGATCAAGTTCGGCAGCCTCGAAGTCACCGAGGCGCGCTTCCCGCTGTTCTTCCGCCGTCACGAATTCCGTCCCGATTCGGGAGGGCGCGGGCGCTATCGCGGCGGGACCGGCGGCGTCCTCGAGCTGGTCGTCGAAACCGACGAGACCGCGGTAGCGAACACCGCGGGCGACGGCGTGCGCCACGGCGCGTGCGGCATGGCGGACGGCAAGGACGGCGCTCCGCATCGTTATCGGCTGCTCTCGAAGGGCAAGTCGCGCGAGCTTCAGACCAAAGAGCTGGGAATCCAGGTCAAGCCCGGCGACGTCTTTATGGTCGAGTCGGGCGGAGGCGGCGGCTGGGGTGACCCGAAGCAGCGTACGCGCGCCGAGCACGAGGCCGATTCGCTGAATGGATTCGTGTTGGGTAACGGCCGGCCCCGCCGCCCGAAGGGGAAACGGTAAATGGATCTGTACGAGGCGATGCGGACGACGTTCGCGGCGCGGGAGTTCACCGACGATCCGTTGCCCGACGAGACGCTGGCGCAGATCCTCGACCGCGCGCGGTTCGCGCCGAGCGGCGGCAACCGCCAGGGCTGGCACGTGATCGTCGTTCGCGACCGCGCCAGCCGCGAAGGCCTGGCCAAGGCGACGATGCCCGC
This sequence comes from Candidatus Acidiferrum sp., assembly GCA_035317605.1. Lineage (GTDB taxonomy): Bacteria > Methylomirabilota > Methylomirabilia > Rokubacteriales > CSP1-6 > DATHGT01. The sequence continues at coordinate 2,645 of DATHGT010000289.1, forward strand.
GGCCAAGCGCTACACCGCGCAAGGCAAGGCCGGCGAGAACCCGTGGAACAGCGTCGATCCGACGGCGCTCGACGCCGCCACGATCGAACGTACCGAAGCGAACGTTCGGCTCATCGAGCCCGTGCTGCGCGCGCCGGTGGTGCTGGTGATCTGCGTGGACCTGAAAGTCGTGGCCGCCACCGATCAGTATCTGAAACGCGTCGGGGTCATCGCGGGCGCGTCGATCTATCCCTTCGTCTGGAACGTGCTCCTGTCGGCGCGGGCCCACGGCTTCGGGGGCACGATCACCACGCTCGCCGTCTCCGAGGAGCCGCAGATCCAATCGCTGCTCGGCATTCCGCCGCACGTGGCGGTGGCCGCGGTGATGCCGCTCGGCCGGCCGGTCACGCAGCTCACGAAGCTCAAGCGCAGGCCGGTGGCCGAGTTCGCGGTGAGCGAGCGCTGGGGCGGCGCGCCCTTCGGTCAGGGGAGTCGAGGCTGACCTTCCGCGTCGGCATCGACGTCGGCGGCACCTTCACCGACCTCGTCTCCGTGGACGACACCGGGCGCGTGACGTTCGCCAAGGCCGCCTCGACTCCGCGCGATCCGTCGCTCGGCGTGCTCGACGGTCTCACGCGCCTGGCCCAGGCCCTCGGGCTCGAGCGCGCCGCGCTGCTCGCGCGGACCGAACGCATCGTCCACGGGACCACCGTCGCGACCAACGCGCTGCTCGAGCGCAAGGGCGCGCGCGTCGGCCTGCTGACGACCGAGGGCCATCGCGACGTGCTGGAGATGCGCGAAGGACTGAAGGACGATCGCTATAACTTGCGCATGCCGCCGCCGGTGCCGCTGGTGCCCCGCGCGCTGCGCGTGGGCGTTCGCGAGCGCGTGCGCGCCGACGGGCGCGTGGAGGTTCCGCTCGACCCGCGCTCGCTGACGCGCGGGATCGAGGCGCTGCGCTCCGCTGACGTGGGCGCGGTCGCCGTCTGTTACCTGCATTCCTACCGCGATCCGCGCCACGAGCGGCTCACGCGCGCGGCGCTCGCCAAGGCTCTGCCGCGCGCGTACGTCTCGCTCTCGTCCGAGGTGCTGCCGCAGATCAAGGAGTACGAGCGCGTGTGCACGACGGTGGTCAACGCGTACGTCGGGCCGATCCTGTCCGACTATCTCGCGCGTCTCGGCCGGCGTCTCGCCGAGGCGGGCTATCGCGAGCCCGTGCTCGTCATGCAATCGCACGGCGGCGTCGCCCCGATCGCCGAGGCCGCGCGCCTTGCCGCCGGCGCCGTGCTGTCGGGGCCCGCGGGCGGTGTGGCGGCCAGCCGATACTGCGCCTCGCTGGTCGGCGCGGGCGATCTGATCACGTTCGATATGGGCGGGACCAGCACCGACATCTCGCTCGTGGCCGGCGGCGAGGCTCCGCTCGCGGTGGACCGCGCGGTGGGCGAGTATCGCGTCGCGCTTCCGAGTCTCGACATCGTCTCGCTGGGCGCGGGCGGCGGCTCCATCGGATGGGTCGACGCGGGAGGGATTCTTCAGGTTGGTCCGCAATCGGCCGGCGCCGATCCCGGACCGGCGTGCTACGGCCGCGGCGGCACCGCGGCGACCGTGACCGACGCCAACCTCGTGCTGGGATATCTCGACGCCGATAACTTTCTGGGCGGCGAGTCGCGTCTCGACTCCGGCGCCGCCGAGAGCGCGGTCGACAATCTCGCTCGGCCGCTCGGGCTCGATCGCGTGCGGGCCGCGTGGGGCGTGCACGAGGTCGTCAACACCCGCATGGCCGAGGGTGTGCGCCTGGTCTCGGTGCGGCGCGGCGTGGACCCGCGGCGCTTCGCGCTGCTCGCCTTCGGCGGCGCCGCCGGCCTGCACGCCACCGACGTCGCCCGGCGTCTGGACATGCGGCGCGTGGTGCTGCCGCGCGCGGCCTCCGTGCTGTCGGCGTGGGGCATGCTCGCGACCGACCTCCGCTACGAGCTGGTGGAGAGCCACGTGGGCGATCTGCGCGCGCTGCGGCCGGCGACGCTGCGCCGGCTCTTCGCGCGGATGGAAACTCAGGCGCGGCGCCGGCTCGGGAAGTTCGACGGTGAGATCCGCACGCAGCGCGCGATGGACATGCGCTACGGCGAGCAGGTGTTCGAGATCACGGTGCCGCTCGACGGCGTCGACCTCGAATCTCCCGATCCGCTGAAGGACATCGTCGAGCGCTTTCACGAGCGCCACGAGGCGCTCTACACCTACAGCTTGCGCGACCAGGACGTGGTGCTCGTCAACGCGCGCGTGGCCGCGATCGGCACGCTACCCGCGCTGCCCCAGGAGCCGGCGCTGCCGTCACGCGCGCCGGCGGCGCCGCGGTCGCGCCGCCGCGTCTACCTCGGAGACTGGCGCGACGTCCCCGTTCACGACCTCGACACGCTGGCGCCGGGACAGACGATCGACGGTCCCGCAGTGCTCGAGGCCGCGACCACGACCGTGCTGCTGCGTGGGAGTGATCGCGCGACGGTCACTCCGCTCGG